>NZ_CAXUJR010000003.1:19674-40970 GCF_964251405.1 uncultured Methylobacterium sp. | reverse complement strand
GACGGGCGACCGCGTCAACCCCGCGGCCGACATCGCGATCGGCGATCACGTCTGGGCAGCGGCCGATGTCACGATCCTGCGAAACGCGGTCATCGGGCGAGACAGCATCGTGGGAATGAGGTCCGTCGTGCGGGACGCTTTCCCGCCGAACGTCTCCCTGGCGGGCATCCCCGCCCGGGTGGTCCGGACAGGAGTCACCTGGGAGTTCTGACCGCGCGTGCCGGCTCCGTCGGACCGAATGACAGACCGGGTCCGATCGCTTACGTCGGCGCCTCCGCCGCGTCGGCCAGGAAGAAGCTCACAGCCTGCACGACGACGGCCGCCTGATAGGCGTGCGGGCCGTCATACTCGACATAGGTGATGTCGTAGCCGGCTTGGGCCAGCAGGGCGGAATGAACCCGGCCGCTGCGGTCGATAGGGATCTGCTCGTCCTGAGTACCGTGGGACATGAAGATGCGCGGCGCGCCCACCTGCACATGCACCGACATGAAGCCGGCCGACGAGACCACGATGTGAGTCACCACATGCCCGTTGGCGAGCCCGAGGGAGAGGGCGTAGCTCCCACCATCCGAATGGCCGGCGAAGACGAGGTGGCCGGGATCGAGCATGTAGCGGGACGCGACCTCCGCCAGGGCGAGATCGAGGCGCTCGCGGTCCGGCCCGTTGCCGCCGATCACGAGGTCCCAGGTCGGGAACAGGGATTGGGGCGCCAGCAGCAGGAACCCCCGCTCCCGCGCATGCGCCTCGAGCATCGGCAGGATCTTCTCGGCACTGCCGCCGCCGCCGTGGAAGAGCACGACGAGCGGCACCGGCCTGCGCGGATCGAGACCCTCGGGGACGACGAGCACGGCGTCGCGCGTCTCGGACAGCCCGAGGGCATTGCGTCCTGGCGGCAGCGGCGGCTTCGTCGGAAGCCGATGCGCGAAGTCGAGCCGGCCGGCCAAGCGGGGATCGATCATGGGGCAGCCCTGTCCTTCTCGAGCCTTCGGGGGATGAACGCCGAGGACGCGTCCCGCATCCATCCATGTCCAACGGCGCGGGTCACCCCTCCTTCGCGGGCGCGAGCGGCTTGATCTTCAGCTGGTCGATGACCCACAGCCAGCCGCCGTTCTCCTGACGGCGTACCGTCTCGACGGAGAGATTTCCGTTCGGCAGGCGCGCGAAGGTCATGGCGATGGAGCCGTTGCGCAGGGCCGGCAAGGTTTCCACGCTCGGAAAATCCGATCGCCGCGACAGGAGGTCGGTGTAGAAGCGCCGGATCTCGGCGTGTCCGGTCGCCACCACGGCGCCCGCGGCCACCACTGCATCCGGCTCGTAGAGTGCGACGAGCCCTTCGACATCCCCGGCATTGGCCCGTTCGTTGAACAGGCGGGCGAGATCCTCGGGTTCCTGTGCGAGCCCTTGCACGTCCGGGCGATCGGTCTTGGTCATCGGCGTATCCTTCCCTGTTTCGCTCTGGAGCGATCATTTCAAGCGGGTGCCATCACCGTCGCGCACGGCGACGGTGATGGGGATTCCGGCCTTCACGCTCTCCGAGACTGTGCAGAACCTCTCGAACTGCGCGAGGACCTTGTCGATCCGCGGGACCGCGTCGGCAGCCGCGCCGAACTGGATCGCCACGTCGATGCCGGAGATCCTCAGGCGTCCATCCGCGTTGCGTTCCACCCGGCAGCTCGCCTCGGCCTCGATCCCCTGGACGTCCTGCCCGAACTTGCCGGAGGCGAACATCAGGCTGGCGCACAGGCAGTTGGTCACCCCGGCGATGAGGATCTGCTCGGGAAACGGTCCCTCCCCCTCGCCGATGGGCTCCGCCTCGTCGACGAGGAGGCCTGGGTGCGACGCTCCGAAATCGACCTCGAACCTGTACCTCTCGATCTGCTTGATCCTGATCCTGGGACCCTCTGCCATCTCGACCTCTCCTCAGCGATCCGCATGATCCGCCAGAACGATACTTGCGTCGATCATGTCGACCCGAGGGCACGCGGAGACTGCCGGCGTCCTGGACCGTTCGACCATGGCGGCCCGCCACCTTCGCCATCGAACGTGCCCTACGCGAAGGCTGCCGTCGGTTGACAACCAAGCCCCTGTGGCATACCAAATACCAACAACAAGCAGGTACGAAAAACAAGTACACGTTTGCGGATCGGGCAAGAAACAGTTGCCCTGTCAGATCAGGGAGGCCAGATCCATGCGAGATTGCAGCATCCCGATACATGGGCCACGAACGCGATCGGGCACTCACGCGATCTCGATTGTCTTTCGTGGCACAGGGCGTCGAGCAACCGCAGCCTGACGGCGGCAAACGGGCGGCCGAGGGCTTCCCTCGATCCAGGATTAGCACGGAAGCCTTCGGCGAGGACATGTCACACGCGGTCGATTTCGGAGATCTGGTTGCAGCTGCGGGCGATGCCGTCGTCGTGTCGGATGCCGACGGGGCGATCGTCGTGTGGAACCGGGCGGCGGAGCGGATCTTTGGTTTCTCTGAAGCCGAGGCCATCGGCCAGTCGCTCGACCTGATCACGCCGGAACGGCAGCGCCAGCGCCACTGGGACGGCTATGCCAAGACCATGCGCACCGGCGTGACCCGCTACGGCGCCGACACGTTGCGTGTGCCGGCGATTCACAAGGACGGCCACACCTTGTCGATCGCTTTCACGGTCGGTCTACTCCACGGCGCCGACGGAGCCGTCACCGGGATCGCCGCGATCATCCGCGACGAGACCAAACGCTGGACGGAGGAACGCCAGATGCGCCAGCGCTTGGCCGAGCTCGAAGCGCGATTGGAAGCCAAGGTCGCTTGAGCAAGCTCACTTGATAAGGTTCGCGTGACGCCGGCCGATCCGCCGAACGATGCCCAACAACAGGCCCCGGAGCGAACTGGGTCCACCCACGTCCACCACAACCGCCAATCCACCACCGAAAGGGAGAACGTCACGATGAGCAAGCCGCTCGAAGGCATCAAGATCATCGATTTCACGCACGTCCAGGCTGGCCCGGCCTGCACGCAGTTGCTGGCCTGGTTCGGCGCCGACGTGATCAAGGTCGAGCGCCCCGGCTCCGGTGACGTGACCCGGACGCAGCTGCGGCACGTCGAGGACGCGGACGCCCTCTATTTCACGATGCTCAACTCGAACAAGCGCTCCCTGACGCTGGACACCAAGACCCCCGAGGGCAAGGAAGTCCTTGAGACCCTGATCAGGCAATCCGACGTCATGGTCGAGAATTTCGGCCCCGGCGCGCTCGACCGGATGGGCTTCTCCTGGGCGCGTATCCAAGAGCTCAACGAGGGCATGATCCTGGCCTCGGTGAAGGGCTTCTCGGACGGCCACCACTACGAAGACCTGAAGGTCTACGAGAACGTGGCGCAATGCGCCGGCGGCGCCGCCTCGACCACCGGCTTCTGGGACGGCCCGCCCACCGTCAGCGCTGCGGCGCTCGGCGACTCGAACACCGGCATGCATCTCGCCATCGGCATCCTCACGGCACTGCGTCAGAAGGACAAGACCGGCAAGGGCCAGAAGGTCGCCGTCTCGATGCAGGACAGCGTGCTCAACCTCTGCCGCGTCAAGCTGCGCGACCAGCAGCGCCTCGACGCGCTGGGCTACCTCGAAGAGTACCCCCAGTACCCCCACGGCGAGTTCACCGACGTGGTTCCGCGCGGCGGCAATGCCGGCGGCGGCGGCCAGCCGGGTTGGGTCCTGAAGTGCAAGGGCTGGGAGACCGACCCGAACGCCTACATCTACTTCACGATCCAGGGCCATGCCTGGGCGCCGATCTGCAAGGCGATCGGCCGCGAAGAGTGGATCGATGACCCGGCCTACAACACCGCCCGTGCCCGTCAGGACAAGATCTTCGACGTCTTCAAGACGATCGAGGAATGGCTCGCCGACAAGACCAAGTTCGAGGCGGTCGACATCCTGCGCAAGTTCGACATCCCGTGCTCGCCGGTGCTGTCGATGAAGGAACTCTCGGTCGACCCGTCGCTGCGCGCCAGCGGCACCGTCGTCGAGGTGCCGCACCCCAAGCTCGGCAGCTATCTCACCGTCGGCAGCCCGATCAAGTTCTCGGACATGTCCGTCGACGTGAAGGCCTCGCCGCTGCTCGGCGAGCACACCGATGAGGTTCTGCTCGACCTCGGCTACACCCAGCAGCAGATCGAGCAGCTTCACCAGGCCAAGGCCGTCTGACGCTTCGTTGGCTCGGCTCGGAACGGCGCGCCTTGAGCGCGCCGTTCTGGTTTCTGACGCCTGACGGATCGGTGCCGCTCCGGTCACCGACGAAACAGCCCAGATCCTGGGGATCGTCACGCGGACGGACGTTCTCGACAAGATGGCTCGGGAGCGTCCCGGGCCGCATCGAGAACATCATGACCTCACCGGTGCGGACCGCCCGGGCGGAGACGCCGATTTCCGATTTGGTCATGTGGATGTCGACGGCTGGGCTGCATCACCTGCCCGTCGTGGCAACGGATGAGAAGCTGATCGGCATCGTCTCCCAGACCGACCTCGTCGCCCAGATGTTGGCCGGCGCGGTGGACGGGGCCGAGGCGCCGCGGCCTGCTCTCGCGGCCGGTGTACCGGCCTGATGGATCGAGCATCGCACGAGATTCCCTCGCATGGTGTGACGGCAGCTTCTCTCAAGTGTTGGGCCGGTTCTGCGGAATGCATCGCCCTATTGCACCGCACAAAACCGGCCATCTTCCGACCGTCCGGTTAGTTCGCCGGGGTGCATTGACCTCATGCCCGATCGAATACACATCCTATGACGAAGGGGCGGAGCTTGAAGGTGGTGCGCGGGTGTCACTGCCCCGGACGAGTGCCTCTGTTCCCTGCTTTCCATTCATGCCATCGCTGCCGAACTACCCGACGGCCCTCGTCTCTCAGAGGTGCGTCGTGATCGGCCGATAGGAGGGACGACAGTCCAATGAGTTACTTGGCGATCCTCGAATGTCCCGTGACGTTCAATGACGAGAACAACTATTCCATGTCGAGCATCGACATGTGCCCGACCGTCGGCATCACGCAGGGGCTGGTGAGCCGCCACGTGAAAGTCCAAGACGCGAGACTGCTCGTCGTCTGCATCTGGAAGAGCCAAGCAGACAGCGAGACGTTCTTCGAGCCTGATTGGTACGCGAAGGCGGATACCCTCTGGGGTGACGATTATCAGTTGCGCCTAGAAGCCCTCGATAAGACGAGCGCGGCCTGAGCCGCAGGTCACGACGTATCGCCCCGCAGGCGAGACAGGCTCATGCGCCGCTGAGGGCCCATGAGCCGATCTTCGGCTGAGGTGCAACGGAACAGGCGACGGCCGCCTCTTCGCGACGCGATGCGTGCGAATGTGGTGTCGCCCGCCCGCCGCGCAGGGGCCTGCATTCGGGAGCGGCAGGTCATGTCGATGCAGGACCAGACGGTCGCGACGGACCCTTGCGAGTTCGGGCCCTGGAACCCGGGCATCGAATCGAGCCTGCCCCGTGTGGTCCTGCCCCTGGCGACCGTCTTCCGGCCCGAGAACGTCGAGACCCTCCTCGGGGATGCCCTCGAACTGAGCGACGTCTCAGGCCTGCCCCTGACGTCACTGGTCAGGTTTCGGGCCGAACGACTCGTCATCCACGAGGTGCTCATCCGGGTGATGGCCGACCTCTCGGTTCCGATGGGCCAGACCTATGGCGATCTCGGCGTGAACTTCCGCGCCATGGTGGCGACCGTCCTGAGCGCGGTCACCGCCTCTCGCTGGGACGAGGTCACACACCTGTTCGCGAAAATCCGGGCGGATGCCGCCGCGATCCTCGACCGCGAGGTATCGGCGATGCTTGGCGAGGGCTCCGGCGCTACGCCGGCGGCGCCACGCGGGTTACGGACCTGGCGATCTCTCTTCGGGACAGCCGAGCGGCCGACGGGTCCCGACATCGCCACGTCGCCCGAGATGCGCGCATTGCGCCACCTCGACGCGTGGAGGGCCAGGGCAGCCGAGTCCGACGACCCGCTGGCGACGGCAACCTGTACGGCGTTGCAGAGTGTCGTCTCGGCGATCCTGCGGCGGCGTGGATTCCTCATCAAGGACAAGGCGCTCCTCGCCATGCTGGCCGGCACCCTCGTGTCGAACCAGTACGGGAGCAGGCGGATCGGCGAGCTGATCGACCCGTGGTTCCGCGAGGCGGGCGAGCGCAACGGCCATCGGCGCCTGCCGGCCCAGTCCCGGCCGGTGATCATGAACGTCAAAGGATCCTCAGCCTCCGGGAAGAGCACGATCCGTCCCTACCAGCGCGCCCTCGTCGGCGAACTCGGGCTCGACTGGTCCGACTTCGCACTCATCACCCCCGACGTGTGGCGGAAGTTCCTTCTCGATTACGACGGGCTCGGATCGGCACGGCGCTACGCCGGCCCGCTCACCGGCCACGAGGTCGAGATCATCGACGGCAAGCTCGATCAGTACATGGCATCGAAGGCCGCCGCGGGTCGCATCTCGCACCTTCTGATCGATCGGTTCCGCTTCGACAGCTTCGTGGTCGATCAGGGCACGGAGTCGGGGGGCCAGTTGCTGACCCGCTTCGGCCGTCAGGTCTACATGCAGTTCATGATCACGCCCCCGGAAGCGACCGTCGAGCGTGCGTGGAAACGCGGCGAGCAGTTCGGGCGCTACAAGGCGGTCGAGGATCTGCTCGCCCACAACGTGGAGGCCTATACGGGCATGCCGCGGCTCTTCTTCACCTGGGCTCTGTGCGCCGACAAGGACGTCCATTTCGAGTTTCTGGACAACAGCGTGCAGGAGGGCGAACGACCGAGGACCATCGCCTTCGGCACCAATGGCGTGATGACCATCCTCGACCTAAAGGTGGTGTTCGATATCGACCGGTACCGCAAGATCAACATCAACGCCCGGAACCCGCGCGAGGTCTATGCCGGTGCCGGATCGATGGAGCCGGACCAGAACGCGACCTTCCTTCGCGACTGCGTGCGAAGAATGACCACCGTCCGGTTCGCCGACCATGCCACCGGCCGCGTCTATGCCCGCTGCGACGGAGGCCGGCTGACGAGCCTCGACCGGGCAGCCGCCCGACGCGCCGAGCACGATCCTGATCTCCGCGTCGCGCTGGCCGCCATGGGCGCCGCGGACGGCGCCCTGGACCCTGCGGACGGGGCGGAAATCCTGTGCCACGCCGATGGGCGGACCCTGGGTTCCTGGGGCACCGGTCAGGCACCGTCAGCCTGATGCCGGCGTTTCAGCGCGGCGGGCACATCCCAAAAAAATGCGCGGCATCGACGGGAGGTCGAGACCGCGCAAGGTGGGAGGAGGGTCGGGCGATGCGGCCGGCGGGCTCCGTCCTTCCTGTGAGGAACGTGACGACCGCGGGCCGGATCGGCTATTCGGCAGCGATCCTCTGGGCCGCGCCGAGGGCGCCGGATTGCAGGATCGTGAGACGCTCGGCATCGGAATAGCCGAGTACGTCCCGCAGGATCTCGTCGGTATGCTCGCCCAGCAGCGGCGAGCGGGTGACTTCGGCGGGGCTCGCCGACAGCTTGATGGGATTTCCCACGGTCAGGTATGTCCCGCGCGTCGGGTGATCGACCTCCACCACCGTGCCGGACGCCCTGAGAGCCTCGTCCTCGGCGATCTCCTTCATCGAGAGGATCGGGCCGCACGGGATGTGGAGTTCGTTGAGGATGTCCATCGCCTCGAACTTCGTCTTCGCCATCGTCCAGGCTTCGATGCGCGTGAAGATCTCGTTGAGATGGGGAAGCCGAGCCATGTGAGTCGCGTAATCCGGGTGCGTCTTCCAGGTCGGCTCGCCGATGACGTCGCAGATCTTCTCCCAGACCGGCCCTTGCGTGATGAAGTAGATGTAGGCGTTGGAATCGGTCTCCCAGCCCTTGCATTTGAGGATCCGGCCGGGCTGGCCGCCGCCGGAATCGTTGCCGGCGCGCGGCACGGAATCGCCGAAGGGGATGCCCTCGCCGAACTGGCTGTATTCCCGCAACGGCCCGCGTTCGAGGCGCTGCTGGTCCCGGAGTTTTACGCGGCAGAGATTCAGGACGCTGTCCTGCATGGCGCAATCGACGCGCTGGCCGACGCCCGAATGCGTCCGGTGGAACAGCGCGGTGACGATGCCGAGAGCGAGATTTAGCCCCGTACCAGAATCGCCGATCTGCGCCCCCGTGACCATGGGGATTCCGGTGCGAAAGCCCGTTGTGGAGGCCGCTCCCCCGACGCACTGGGCGACGTTCTCGTAGACCTTGCAATCCACGTAGGCGCCTGGGCCGAAACCCTTCACCGAGGCGAGGATCATGCGCGGGTTGGCGGCGTGGATCGTTTCCCAGGTCAGGCCCATCCGACTGAGCGCGCCCGGCGCGAAGTTCTCGACGAGGACGTCGCATTCCTTCACGAGGCGCCAGAGCACCTCGATGCCCTTCGGATTCTTGGTATCGAGGGTGATCGAGCGCTTGTTGTGGTTCAGCATGGTGAAATACAGGCTGTCCACGTCAGGGATGTCCTGCAGCTGCTCACGCGTCGCATCGCCGACCCCCGGCCGCTCGACCTTGATCACGTCGGCACCGAACCAGGCCAGCAGCTGGGTGCAGGTCGGTCCGGATTGCACGTGCGTGAAGTCCAGGATCTTCACACCTTCGAGAGCCTTGCTCATGGGACACTCTCACATGGAATGGCGGTCGGCGCTGACGGACTGCGCTGAGTAAGGGCGCTCCCCCTCCCCCTACTGGAGAAGGGGAAGGGGGAGGAGGTGGTTCCGCCGGACTCAGCCTGAGTTCACCCAGTCCAGCCCCACCTCCAACTCCTCCCGACAAGGGGAGGAGAGGCCCGGACCACTCCGGTCGCGTGGCGCAACGGCGCTACTTCTTCTTGACGACGCTCTGCGGGTTGAGGCTGCCGATGTTGCCGCTCTCGGTGCCCGCCTCGGGATCGATGACCGCGTTGATGAGGGTCGGCTTGCCGGAATCCATTGCCTCATTGACCGCGCGGCTGAGTTCGTCCGGCGTCGTCACGTTGACGCCGACACCGCCGAAGGCTTCCATCATCTTGTCGTAGCGCGAATCCTTGACGAAGACGGTGGTGCCCGGGTCGCGGCCAGTCGGGTCGATGTCGGTGCCGCGATAGATGCCGTTGTTGTTGAACACGACGATGCAGATCGGCAAGTCGTACCGGCAGATCGTCTCGACCTCCATGCCCGAGAAGCCGAAGGCGCTGTCGCCCTCGACAGCGAGCACCGGCTTGCCGGTCTCCACGGCGGCGGCAATGGCAAAGCCCATGCCGATGCCCATGATGCCCCAGGTGCCGACGTCCAGGCGCTTGCGCGGCTGGTACATGTCGATGATGCCACGGGCGAGATCGAGGGTGTTGGCGCCCTCGTTGACGAGGATCGCGTCAGGCCGCTCCGCGATGATGGTCCGCAGGGCGCCGAGCGCGCCGTGGAAGTCCATCGGCGTCGAATTCTTCTTGAGCTTCGAGGCCATCTTGGAGAGGTTTTCGTCCTTCTTGGACTTGATGGCGTCGGTCCAGGCCGATGGCGGCGGGGTCCAGTCACCGCCCATGCCGTCGAGGAGGGCCGAGACGCAGGAGCCGATATCGCCCACCACCGGGGCCACGATCTCGACGTTCGAATCCATCTCCTTGGGCTCGATGTCGATCTGGATGAACTTCTTCGAGCCGGGCGCGCCCCAGGTCTTGCCCTTGCCGTGGGACAGGAGCCAGTTCAGGCGGGCACCCACCAGCAGCACGACGTCGGCATCCTTGAGCACCAGCGAGCGCGCCGCGCCGGCCGATTGCGGATGGGTGTCGGGCAGCAGGCCCTTGGCCATGCTCATCGGCACGTACGGGATGCCGCTGCGCTCGACGAGGTTGCGGATCTCTTCGTCGGCCTGAGCGTAGGCGGCGCCCTTGCCGAGCACGATCAGGGGACGCTTGGCCCCCTTGAGGACGTCAAGAGCGCGCTTGATCGCCGAGGGAGCCGGAAGCTGGTCGGGAGCCGCATCGATGACCTTGACCAATGAGGCCGCACCGGCCTCCGCGTCCATGACCTGCGAGAACAGCTTGGCCGGCAGATCGAGGTAGACGCCGCCCGGACGACCGGACACGGCAGCGCGGATCGCGCGGGCCACGGCGATTCCGATATCGGCGGCGTGCAGCACGCGGAAGGCCGCCTTGCACAGCGGCTTGGCGATGGCGAGCTGGTCCATCTCCTCGTAGTCGCCCTGCTGCAGGTCGACGATCTCGCGCTCGGAGGAACCCGAGATCAGGATCATGGGAAAGCAGTTGGTGGTGGCGTTGGCGAGAGCGGTCAAGCCGTTGAGGAAGCCGGGCGCCGACACGGTCAGGCAGATGCCGGGCTTCTTCGTGAGGAAGCCGGCGATGGCTGCCGCGTTGCCGGCGTGCTGCTCGTGCCGGAACGAGATGACCCGCATGCCCGCGGCCTGCGCGAGACGGCCCAGATCCGTGATCGGAATGCCCGGCACGCCGTAGATCGTGGTGATGTCGTTGAGCTTGAGCGCGTCGATGACGAGGTGGAAACCGTCGGTGAGGTCCCGCTCCGCGCCGGCCTCGACCGTGACCGGACCGTTCGTCGGGTTCGACGGGTTGTCCGGCGATGTGCTCGTGCTGACGTCGGAGGCTGCGAGCTCTTGTTCGGAGACCGTGTTTCTATCCATGATGGTACCCTCCCGGTTACGGCACATTATTGGTGTTTTGTGCGTTATTGATCTTATTTAAGGCAGCGAGACCCTGTGTTTCAATGGATGCATCGCGCGCAACAGTCTTCGCTCCAGGCGGCAACCCGCTCGTGGAAGCCCGCACTTGCCGGCACGTGATCACTCCAGGCGGATCAGTGCTCGACAGTCGATGAATGGTGGCATACCACATACCAGCTGTCAAACCATGCCGCACCCTTCCACGGTAATGGCGCAAGGGTGCGATAGGGGTGGGAAAGCAATCGCTTTTGCCTTCACGCAATCGCTGTCGGATGGGAGAGATGAGCGCGCCGAGCGGCTTCATCGCAAACGCGCGGATGGGCGAAGGTCGAGTGTGCAATGGTCATTCCCGCTCTGACCCTTTCCTTGTCTTTTAAGATCAAATTTGGCATGCCTGCTGCCAAACGCCTTCGAGCCCGAACGTCCTGAAAAATTCTTCTCGGTGAAAAACGGTGATGTCCGATACATTTCAAGTAAAGACGATCGCCGCGACCTCGAGCTTGCGTGCATTGGCATATGCCGCGCTCAAGGAAGCAATTACCAACATGAATATTTATAGCCAACGCGACGAGGTTCGTCTCGATGAGAGAAAACTTTCTCTCGACCTTGGGGTGAGCAGAACGCCGGTTCGCGAAGCTCTGACCGTCCTTGAGCAGGAGGGATTCGTCCGGTTCGAGGCGCGCCGCGGCGTGTTCGTCATCAAGAAGACGAAGAAAGAGATCGTGAGCATGATCCAGGCCTGGTCGGCCCTGGAGAGCATGGCGGCGCGGCTGGCCTGCGAGCACGCCTCCGACGAACAGCTGCAGTGCCTGCGCCAGCGCTTCCCCGAGTTCTTCGAGGGCCAGCCCTCCGACCATCTCTACGAATATTCCGAAGCCAACATGCGCTTCCATGAGAAGATCATCTCGCTGGGTCAGTGCGACGTGATCAAGGACATCACCAGCAATCTCCTGATGCACGTCCGCGGCATCCGGAACACGGCGCTCCGCCAGGGTGATCGTGCCGCCGATTCGATCAAGGAGCACGTGCAGATCATCGAGGCCCTCGAGGCCCGCGACGCGGACCTATCCGAACGCCTCGTCCGCGAGCACGGCCTCGGCCTCGCACGTCACGTGGAGAAGTACGGAGACTATCTCGCCTGAAGCGCCGGATGCTCGGTCAGGGGCCGTGCGAAGGTCCGGCGATGGCGGACCGGCCATCGCAATCCCGACAGGCGGCCCCTACCACCGGGCGAAACCGGCGCCGTAGGCGGCGGCCGGCCGGGCGCGCAGGACGAACAGGGAGCGGCCCTCGATCCTGACGCGGCCTCCGGGCGGGAACAGGGCCTGACCGGCCTGGACCGACCCGTTCGCCCGGGTGGTATCGAAGATCACCGCCCAGGGACCCCCGATCACCGTCGCCAGGGTGAAATCGCAAGGATTCTCACCGGCATTGACGAGGACGAGGAGCCGGTCGGCCTCTGGCAGGTCGTTGCCGATCTGCATGCCGAAGACCTGGCGTCCGTCGTCGGTCCAATCGGTCGTGTCCATCTCCTCGCCGTTGGGACAGAGCCAGTGCACGTCCCGCAGCGGTTCATCGGGGTCGATCGGGTTGCCGGTGAGGAAGGTGCGGCGGCGCAGGGCCGGCTGTTCCCGGCGCAGCCGGGTGAGGTTGGCCACGAAGGTCGAGAAGCCGGGGTCCGGGTCGGTCTCCCAATCGACCCAGTTGGTCTCGTTGTCCTGCGCATAGGCGTTGTTGTTGCCGCCCTGGCTGCGCGAGCGCTCGTCGCCCATCAGCAGCATCGGGACGCCTTGCGCGAGAAGGATCGTGGCCAGCAGGTTGCGCTTCTGGCGCGCGCGCATCGCCAGGATCGCGGCATCGTCGGTCTCGCCTTCGACGCCGTAATTGCACGAGAGATTGTGGCCGTGGCCGTCGCGGTTGTCCTCGCCGTTGGCGAGGTTGTGCTTCTCCTCGTAGGCGACGACGTCGGCGAGGGTGTAGCCGTCGTGGCTCGCCACGTAGTTGATGCTGGCCTGCGGCGAGCGGCCCGAGGGACCGAAGATCTCGCGGGAACCCGAGAGGCCCTGGGTCACCTTCGCGAGCATGCCGGGATCGCCGCGCCAGAACCCACGGACGCTGTCGCGGAACTGGTCGTTCCACTCGCTCCAGCCCTTGGGATAGCCACCGAGCTGATATCCTCCGGCGCCGATGTCCCAGGGTTCGGCGATCATCTTGATCCGCGCCAGCACCGGGTCCTGCGCCACCGCCTGGAAGAAGGCGGCCTTGGCCGAGAAGTCGTGCGGGGCGCGGCCGAGCGAGGACGCGAGATCGAACCGGAAGCCCGCGACGCCGTAATCGGTCACCCAGTGCCGCAGCGAATCGAGGACGAGCTGCATCACGCGCGGGTGGTCGAGGTCGAGGGTGTTGCCGCAACCGGTGCAGTCGATATCTCGGCGGCGATCACGCGAATCGAGCTTGTAGTAACTCGCGTTGTCGATGCCGCGGAACGACAGGGTCGGGCCGAGCCGGTCTGCTTCCGCGGTGTGGTTGTAGACGACGTCGAGATAGACCTCGATCTCGGCCGCCGCCAGTTCGCGGATCGCCGCCTTGAGGCCGCCGATGCCGGTGGGGCCGAGATAGCGCGGCTCGGGGGCGAAGTAGTTGAGCGGCGAGTAGCCCCAGAAGTTGACGAGTCCCTTTTCGATCAGGAAGCGGTCGTCGACGAAGGACTGGATCGGCAGCAGCTCGACCGCGGTGACCCCGAGCTTGAGCAGGTGCTCGATGATCGCCGGATGAGCCAGCGCCGCGTAGGTCCCCCGCTCGGATTCGGGGATCGCGGGATGTCGCTGGGTCAGGGCCTTGACGTGAGCCTCGTAGATGACCGTCTCGGCGAGCGGGCGGCGCGTGGGAGCCTGCGGAAGGATGATCGTCTCGGGCGCCGTGACGACGGCCTTGGGCATATGGATGGCGCTGTCGCGCCGGTCGATCTGGTCCTCGCGCTGGAGGCTGCGGCGGTGCCCATAGAGGGAATCATGCCAGCGCACGCGGCCGCGGATCTCGCGGGCGTAGGGATCGAGCAGGAGCTTGGCGGGGTTGAAGCGATGCCCGTGGGCAGGGTCCCAATGGCCGTGCACGCGGTAGCCGTAGAGCTGGCCGGGAAAGACGCCGCGCAGGTATCCGTGCCAGACGTCCTCCGTGCGGCACGGCAAGCGGATGGTCAGATGCTCGTGGCGCTCGCCCGGATCGAACAGGCAGAGGTCGACCGCGGTGGCATGATCCGAGAAGAGCGCGAAATTGACGCCACGGCCATCGAAATGCGCGCCCAGGGGAGCGGGCACGCCGTCGTCGATGCCGATCATGCCGAGTGGTACCTGCGCTCGCGATAACGAGCCGTATCCATAACCCCTGGATGCGTCAGGTCAAACGCGGGAGTTGCCGTTGCGCCCGCTACTCGGCGGCGGCCGCCGCGCGCGGTGGCTCGCGCTCGATGGTACGGAAGTTCTCGAGCTCGGCCATGAAGTTGCGGGCCCACCAGTCGACGTCCTCGCGGGTCATGCGCTCGACCATGGGTCTCCACCGGTCGAGGCGCTCGCCGCGCGGCATGTAGAGGGCGGTCCGGATCGCCTCGGCGACCTCGAAGCGGTCGTAAGGGTTCACGAGCAGCGCCTCGGGAAGCTGCCGGGCGGCGCCTGCGAACTTCGAGAGCACGAGGACGCCGGGATCCTCCGGGCTCTGGGCGACGACGTATTCCTTGGCCACGAGGTTCATACCGTCGCGCATCGGCGTCACCAGGCCGACCCGGGCCGCCCGATAGAGGCCGGCGAGGACGGGGCGCGGATAGGCCTTGGTCACGTACTGGATCGGCGTCCAGTTCGGCTCGCCGAGCGAGCCGTTGATCTCGCCCACCGTCTGGTTCACCTCGCGGCTGAGTTCTTCGTATTCCGGCACCTCGGTCCGGGACTTCGGGGTGATTTGAATGTAGACGACATTGCTGCGCTGGTCGGGGTTCGAGGCGAAGAAGCGGTCAACCGCTTCCATCCGCTCGGGCACGCCCTTCGAGTAGTCGAGGCGGTCGACGCCGATCAGGAGCTTGCGGGTGCGCAGGCCCGCAAGAGTCTCGCGGACGATCTTGTTGGACCCGGCATTTTCGGCCGCCTCCTTGAACCCGGCGACATCGATGCCGATCGGGAAGCTGCGGATGCGGGTGCGGCGCCCCTCCACCATGAGGGAGCCGCCACCGAGCGGAATCGCCCGCAGCTCGTCGATGAGGTTGCGCGAGAGATTGTGGACGTCCGGATCGGTCTGCAGGCCGATGAGGTCGTAATCCGCGATGGCGCGCAGAAGGTCGCCGCTCGCCGGTAACGTGTTGAACACGTCCGCCGCGGGCCAGGGGATGTGGTGGAAGTAGCCGATCGGGTTGGCGATGCCGAGGCCGCGCAGCTCGGAGGCCAGCGGCAGCATGTGGTAGTCGTGGACCCAGATGATGTCGTCGGGCTCGATGAGCTTGGCGAGGGTGCGGGCGAAGATGCGGTTGACCCGCAGGTACCCGGCATAGTCCGAGCGGGAGAACGACCCGAGGCCGAGGCGATAATGCATGATCGGCCAAAGGGCGCGATTGGCAAAACCGCTGTAGTACTCACGATGGTCTTGCGGAGAGAGATCGACGACGGCGTACTGTATCCGGCCGCGATCGATCAGGGTCGGCTCGGGAGACGGGTTCTCGGTGACCGTGCCGCTCCAGCCGAACCAGAGGCCTTCGTAGGCCTTGAACGCTTCCTTGACGGCGACTGCCAGTCCGCCGGCAGCCACCGCTTTGCCCCCTTCATCGGGGATCGCGACGCGGTTGGATACGATGACAAGGCGTGCCACGAAGATGGGCTCCGGTCCTCAAGGCTCGGCACAACCACCGTGCTTCGCCAGCATGAAACTCTGCAGTGAACGCGCAGAAACCGTTCGTGATCCGTGCCGCAGCCAAGCGCCTTTGACCACGATCGGTCAAGACGTCGTCGTCAGGATCCGCGTGACAAAGCGCGATCGCAGAGCGTGAAACGGCCCAGCGCCGGTGGCTTCCGCCTCCTCAGGTTTCCCATCCCCAGGTTTCCCATTCCCAGGTTTCCCATCCGCCTTCCCTGCCAAGTTCCGTCTCGATGGATCTCCGGACGAGAACGGTCGCTGGCGGATCGAGCGCCGTGAGGCCCCTCGGCGGCGGAGAGCGTCGCGGCCCTTTTCGGGGCTGCCGCACGAACGGAACCGCCGCTCTGCCGCAGATGTTACTTCCGCAGAACATGTGGTCCGCCGATCGCGCATCTCGATCAGTGGACGTAAACCCTTGCCGCAAGGAGTGTATTCCGTGAGCGCTACACAGAACCCCGGGCAGACCAGCGCCGCTCCGTCCAGCGGCGCCTCGACGGGCCAACCGGACCTGAACGACCTGCGCACCGACGTGGATGGGATCGCCAGCCTCGCCGTTGAGCGCGGGCGCGGCTTCGTCGATGCCGCCAAGACGCATGCCACGGATTACGTGGATCGCCGCAAGGCCGACGCGGCGCAATCGGTCCACGATCTCGCCAAGGGCCTGCGCGATTCGAGCAAGAGCTTCGACGAGCAGCCCAACATCAAGGCCTTCTTCGACAGCGCGGCGGAAGGTCTGGAACAGCTCGGCGGCTCGATCGAGAACCGGAGCTTCTCGGATTTCTACGACGATGCCGAAGCATTCGCCCGCAAGGCTCCCGTGGCCGTGGCCGTCGCGACCTTCGTGACGGGGTTCTTCGTCGCCCGCTTCATCAAGTCGTCGAGCGTGTCGCAGACAAGCGGCCGCTACGACGGCTACCGCGCCTGAGGAGGCCGCGATGTCGAACGGCACCCCATCGAGCATCCAGACGCTCATCGGCGACGCCCTGCGGGAGACCAACGATCTCGCACGTAAGGAGATCGCTCTCTTCCGCAACGAGATGACGAGCAACATCCGCTCGCTCTTCCTCGGCATCGCCATGCTCGTCGGGGCCGCCGTCTTCGGCGTCGTGGCGATGCTCGTCCTCGTGGACGCGCTCGTGAAGTGGCTGGCGACGGTGGTCAATTCCGAATGGCTCGCGGCCCTGATCGTCGGCGGGATCATGCTGGTCGTCGCCATCGGCCTCGCCCTCTGGGGACGCAGCACGATGTCGCTCTCCACCCTCGCTCCGACGCGCACGACCCGGCAGGTCCGCGAGGACGCCCGCACGCTGTCTGAGAGGGTTTCGGGATGACCGGTTCGCTGAACGAGCTCGAGAAGGACATTGAGGCGAGCCGCGCTCGCCTCGACCAGACGATCGACAGGATCCAGGACCGACTCTCGGTGCCCAGCATCGTGGACGAAATGCTGGGGAACGTGCGCAAGTCGGCTCCGCTGAGCGGTGCCTATGACGGGGTTCTGACCGCCATCCGGACTAACCCTGTCCCCGTCCTGTTGATCACCGCGGGCCTCGGCTGGCTGATCCACCGAATGGCGGGGGATGCCCAGCGGCAGGCCGAGCGGCGGCGGGTCCAGCGTGCCGCGGAGGAACTTCCCGTTCTCAGGAACGGCGCCGACCGGACCTACGACCCCGACCTGCCGACCGGCCGACCCGTGAGCGGCCTTCGGGACGAGACGCAGCTCTGATTTTCGAAACATGCCGGCGCGCCCCACCGCAAATGGGCTTGCAGCCGCAACAACGGGAGTTTGACCGATGACCAACACCACCAACAGGACCACCGGCGGGCAGGGCACCAGCCCCGAGGACATCGCGGTGGCGGCCGGAATGCCCCGTGGAAGTTCGGCCACGCATTCGCTTCACCCGGCCGGTGACCACCGTCAGCCGGAGGCGGCCGGTACGCTCGCCAATGCACAAGCGCGTTCGACCAGCGCGGTCGACGAGGCCCGCAATGCCGCTCGGGGTGCGTCCGACAGCGCCGCCGGCACGGCGGAGGGCTTGAAGGACCGCGCGGCCAAGATCGCGAGCCAGGCCTCGGAGACCTTCAACGACGCCAAGGACACGGCTCTCTCGGCGGCCACGGGCGCTCGGGACCAAGTCAGCAAGACTGCCAACGATTATCGCGACAAGGCGTCGCAAGCCTATGACGACGCCCGCGGCTGGGCCACGGACCAGCGCGACACGCATCGCCGTCGCCTCAACGACGGCGCCGAGCGACTTCGCCAGGGCAAGAGCTCGGTCGAGAGCTTCGTGACCGACAATCCCCTTCTCGTGGGTGTCGTCGGCGTTGCGGCCGGGCTCCTGCTCGGAGCCCTCTTGCCGCGGACCCGCCGCGAGGACGAGGCGGTCGGTCCTTGGGCCGACGAGGTGCGTGGCCAAGGACTGCGTTATGCCCGCGACCTCACCAGCAAGGGGCGCGAGTTCGTCGAGACGGCGCTCGACCCCGAGGCTATCAAGGCAGCCGCCGATCGTCCCGAGAGCCCGACCGAGACCGCCGCCCCAGGGAACCGTCCGCGCACGCACTAAGCGGCGGCAGGCCGCTTTCGGAGGTTGCTTCTCGAAGGGGCGATGCCACACTGGCGTCGCCCCTTTTTCGTCGGTGATCGCTCGGGATCGCCACGGGGACCCAAAGAGGGACGGATGGATGCGACGCCTGCCCGGCTCCTCTGGATCGGCGACAGCGCCTTCACCATCGAGTTCGGCGAGAGAATCGATGCCGATCTCAACGACAGGGTCCTGGCCCTCGACGACGCCGTGCGCGAGGCCGCGCTCGCCGGCATCGTCGAGACGGTCCCGACCTATCGCTCGCTGACGATCCATGTCGATCCCGTCTCGGTCAATCCGTCGGATCTCGCGGCCTCCGTCATGGCCATGGTCGCGACTACGGTCCCGGGCCGGCCGGCGGGCCGGCTCTGGCGGATCCCAGTCGTCTATGGCGGCGCGTTCGGTATCGATCTCACCGACGTGGCCGACCGGCACGGGATGACGCCCGACGAGGTGGTGCAAAGGCACGCGGCCGGCGAGTATCGCGTCTACATGCTCGGCTTCCTGCCCGGCTACGCCTATCTCGGCGGCCTCGATCCCAGCCTTGCCCTGCCCCGACGGGAAACGCCGCGTCCGGTGACGCCGGCCGGGACGATCTCCATCGGCGGCGCCCAGGCCCTAGTGGCGAGCATCGCGGCGCCGAGCGGATGGCACCTTCTCGGACGCACCCCGGTGCGGACATTCCGGCCCGAATCCGACCCGGTCTTCCTGTTCGAGCCCGGCGACCGGGTCCGCTTCGTCCCCATCGATGCGGCACGCTGGGACGATCTCGACCGCGCCGCGGCGGCGGGCGAGCGCATCGCGGACATCATCGAGGAATGAGCGACGTGCGCCTCGCCGTCCTGCGCTGCAGCGGCCTGACCAGTCTCCAGGATCGCGGGCGCCACGGCTACCAGCGCTACGGCCTCTCGGCGTCGGGGCCGATGGATCCACTCGGCATGGCGGCGGCTAACGCCCTCGTGGGCAACCCGATCGACGCGACGACCGTCGAGTTCGGGCTCGGCGGCGGCGTCTTTCGAGCCGAAGGCGGCGATCTGCGCATCGGGCTCGCAGGCGCCCTTGGGGCCGTGCGCCTCGATGGTGCGCCGGTGATCGGTATGCGCTCCTTCACCCTCCCGGCCGGCGCCGAACTCGAGATCGCCTCGCCGCGGGAGGGCGCGTTCGGGTATCTGGCGGTGGCCGGAGGCGTACCGGCGGCGCCCATCCTCGGTAGCCGCGCCCTCCACCTGCGCGCTAGGATCGGCGGCGTGCGGGGCCGATTGCTCCAGGCTGGGGATGCGTTCGCCATCGTCGCCGAGCAGAACGGTAGAGACCACGCCCTCGATCCGATCCCCCTCCACCGGGACGAACCGATCCGGGTCATGCTCGGCCCGCCGGAGGGCCACTTCTCCGACCAGGGACGGGCGACCCTGCTCGACGTGTCGTTCACGGTCACGCACCACGCCGACCGCATGGGCTATCGCCTGGAAGGACCCCGCATCGGCCATGGACCGGGCGGCGGCAACATCGTCTCGGACGGGACCGCTCCGGGCTCGATCCAGGTGCCCGGCAGCGGCCAGCCCATCGTGCTCATGGCCGACCGGCAGACCACCGGCGGCTACCCGAAGATCGCCACCGTGATCTCGGCCGACCTGCGCCGTCTCGCCCAGCGCCGCCCCGGCGACAGCGTGCGCTTCAGGGAGGTGGATCTCGCTGAGGCGGTGGCCGCCGCCCGGTCGCTGGCAGCAACGATCCGGGGACTTGCCTCCTCATTGCGGGACGTCGCCACGGTCGAGGCGAAGCAGTTGGCTGGGGCGAACCTCGCGGGGGACGCCGTCGACGCTTTCGCCGATCCGCCCTGACACCTACCCATCTCCCCGCCCATCTCGACGCATCGGGATCGGCCGGCTATCGACAGCGGCATGAAGACCGCCGATTGCGACATCCTGATCCTGCCGGGCCTCGGTGGCTCCGGTGAAGACCATTGGCAGGCCCGCTGGGCCGGCCGCCTCGCCACCGGGCGCCTCGTCGAGCAGGACGACTGGCACAATCCCGACCCGGATGCCTGGCGCGAGCGCATCGTCGAGGCGGTGTCAGAGGCGACCCGCCCCGTGGTGCTCATCGCCCACAGCCTGGGCGTCGTCGCCACGGTCCTGGCGGCGCCGGAGCTGCCCGCGGGCGTGGTCCGTGGCGCGATCCTGGTGGCGTTCCCCGACGTCGAGGAGACACCGAACCTGCCTGATGCGGTGAGGCGTTTCGCACCGGTGCCGCGCGATCCCCTTCCCTTCCCGGCCCTGGTCGTCGCGAGCCGCAACGACCCCTACTGCACCTACGAGCGAGCCGAGGATTTCGCCTCGTCGTGGGGTGCCTCGCTGGTGGATGCCGGCGAGTCGGGGCACATCAATCCCGCCAGCGGGCACGGTCCCTGGCCTGAGGGGCTGATGCGCCTCGCCGGATTCATGAAGGACCTCTAGGGCATCGGCTTTTTCCGAAAAGTGGTCCCGGTTTCGGGCTGATGCTCTAACCCGCCTTCTCCTCCGTCGAGGAGCGCAGAAGCTCGCCGGCCACGTCCGTGAGGCGCGGGGCCGGCTCGCGGATGAAGGGCAGCGGCCGGCAGACAGCCACGGCGGCGAGGCCGAAGCGGGCCGTCATGAGGCCGTTGAGCACGCCCTCGCCGAGCTTGGCCGATACGCGGACCGCGATGCCGAGGCCCAGGGCCTGCTGCAGCATGCTCTCGCCAACGGCCATGCCGCCGGTGACCGTGAGATGGGCGAAGGCCGAGCGGGCGAGCCTGAGGAAGCCCAGGAAGCCCGGGCGGCCGCCGTAGATCGTCGCGATCCGCCGGAGCAGCCGCACGGCCACGAACACCACGAAGGCGACGTCGACGATGGCGCGCGGGCTCAGCGCCGTCACGGCGGAGACCTGCTTGCCTGCGGCCGCGATGGCGTTGCGGGCCTGCCGGTCGAGGGGCGCCAAGAGTTCGTGCTCGGCGATGCCGAGCCGGTCTTCCACATCGAGGATGGCGTCGCCGAGCGTGTCGAGACGCTTCCGCCCGGCGCTCAGGGCCACACGGTCGGCATAGAGGGTCGCCAGATCGCGGACCACGGCTTGCGCCCCGGTATGGTCGCGCGTCGCCATCGCCTCCACCGCC
>NZ_CAXUJR010000003.1:0-19574 GCF_964251405.1 uncultured Methylobacterium sp. | reverse complement strand
TCGGCGCCACCGGCACCGGCGTCCCGTCGGCGGCATCGACGATCTCGAAGGGTTCCTCGACGAACCGCACGGTGCTTGGCGGAGGAGCGATGCCCTCGGGCGCTTCGGCGGGGTCGGCTGAGGGGATACGGAAGGCGCGGGGGCGCTGGGTCGAGGTCATGGGCGGACCTTTTCGCGGCAAACGACCTTGGGACTGGTCCGACGGCCGGACTCATCGGGCGCGACGCTCGCCCCTCCTCCTTGTGGGGAGGGGGCAGGGAGGTGGGGGTAGGAGGGCGAGCCTCTGCGGAGGCCAGCGGAGCCACCCCCACCTCCGGCTCCTCCCCACAAGGGGGAGGAGAGGCGGGAACTCATGCCATGGGCATCATCCAGAAACCGCCTCACGCGAGCTTGTCCCCGATCAGGAACTGCATGGCCCGGTCGAGACGGATCTGCGGCAGGTGGCCGGGGCGGCCGAGGGCATCGGGCCTGACCAGGGGCGGGCGGAAGCGGGGAAAGCGCAGGGAGCCCGGCGGCACGGCCCCGTCGAGGACGTCCTCGGGCCGCGCCGGCAACTCGCCGGGGAAGATCGCCGCCTCGCCAAGGCCGTCGAACCTCTCGTCGCCGACGACCTCGCCGGCCTCCGGCGTGCCCGAGACCGCCCGCAGACGCTCGTCCCCGTCGTGGATCGTGGTCTCGCGGGTGGCACGCACGGAGGCGAGCGCCACGGTGCCGACCCGGGCGCCCGCCGCCTCGGTCCGGCGCATCGCGCGGGAGACGAGGAGGCGCAGGAGCGCGTCGAGGTGGTCGTGGCTGGTCTGGTGGAGGTGGTCGGCCTTGGTCGCGGCGAACAGGATGCGCTCGGCGCGCGGCGCGAACAGGCGAGACAGGATGGTGTTCCGGCCGATGCGGAAGCTGAGGAGCACCGCGTCGAGGGCCTCTTCCAGCTCGGCCAAAGCCGCGGGTCCGGCATCGACGGCGGCGAGCACGTCGACGAGGACGATCTGCCGGTCGACCCGCTGGAAGTGGTTGCGGAAGAAGGGCTCCACCACCTTCGTCTTGTAGGCCTCGAACCGCCGCTCCATGAGGCCGGCAAGGCTGTCCGGGCTCGGGGTCTCGCCGAGATTGTCGAGGGGCGCGAAGGTGAGGGCCGGCGAGCCGGCCAGATCCCCGGGCATCAGGAACCGGCCGGGGGGCGTCGTCGCCACGGCCTCGGGCCCGGCGCGCAGGGCGGAGAGATAGGTCTTGAAGGCCGTGCTCGCATGCTCGGCCACGACCTCGTCGAGGGGACCTTGGGGATCGAGTCCCTTCAGGGTCTCGAGCCAGGGGCGTGCGGCCTCGCCCCGGCCGCTGCGGCGGGTCCCGGCGATCGTGGCGCGCGACCAGCCTGCATAGGTCTGGTCGATCAGGGCGAGGTCGAGGAGCCACTCGCCCGGATAGTCGACCACGTCGAGCATCAGGGTGCCCGGACCCGAGCGCCAGCCGCCGGCGCGCTCGTACTCGATGGCGAGCCGGAACTGGCTGATGCGGTCGGTGGAACGCGGCCAGGTCCGTGCACCCGTGAGCGCAGCGACATGATCCTCGTAGGGAAAGCGCGGGACGTCGTCGTCGGGCTGCGGCACGAGGCGGGCACGGCGCAGGCGGCCTTCCTGCGAGGGCGCGAAGGCCGGCAGCGCATGCGCCTCGACGAGGTGGTGGATCAGGGCCGTGGTGAAGACGGTCTTGCCCGAGCGGGCGAGGCCGGTGACGCCGAGGCGCAACGTCGGCTGGATCAGGAGGTCGCTTGACGCCTCGGCGAAGGCCCGGACCGCCGAGCCGGCGCGGGCGGTGAAGCTGGTCATGGGGAGGCGTTCATCGTCGGCGGGAGGGGGATCGATCGGGCCGGCCTGAGGTGGCGTTCGGTGGTCGTCGCCGCAAGGTTCGACGGGAAAGGCTTGGCGGGAGCCGATGCGTGGCGCGGCTCATGGTCCCGTCGCGGGCGTCATCCTGGCGACGACTGGCGCGAGGCGGGCGACCGCCGCCTCGACCAGGGCCGGGCCTGCCCGCAACGTGCCGAGTTCCACCGCCGACATCGCCAGCATCACGGGTGCGAGGTTCGGCGTCGGCCGGCCTTCGGAATCGAACAGGAGGAGATCGTCGTCGACCTTGAGGCCGACGCCGGCCGCGATCCGCGTGGCATAGTTGCGGATGCGGGTCTCGTCGTTGGCGCAGAGGGGTGCGGGCACGCGCAGGTCGAGGAGCGGAATATGGGGCAGGCCCGCGGCGATGGAGGGCAAGGCCGCCGATTCCGCCGCCAGCCGATCGGCCAGGATCACCGAGGTCGCCGGCCTCGCGAACGGCCGCGAGGTCGACGGCTTCGGCGGTGCCGACCGCGCGGTCACCTGGGGTTTCACGAGGAGTTCGGACGGGCGCACCAGCAGGACGGACGGTTTGGCGATGATCACCGATGGCCTGACGAGGAGGCCGGGCGCCGGAGCCGGGCG
This sequence comes from uncultured Methylobacterium sp., assembly GCF_964251405.1. Lineage (GTDB taxonomy): Bacteria > Pseudomonadota > Alphaproteobacteria > Rhizobiales > Beijerinckiaceae > Methylobacterium. The sequence goes on along the minus strand of NZ_CAXUJR010000003.1, from coordinate 17,112 downwards.
CGCGGGTTCGGCCGATCCCTCGGGCGCTGCGCCGGCGAGGCGGACCCGCGGCGGCGGGACGGCCTTGCCCGATCGCGCCATCAGCGCCCGGGCCGACCAGGGTTGCACCCGCAACGGTCCTCCCGACGCGCCCACGACGCGCCCCGGCGCCCTCACCGGGACCCGGCGGGCGAGGTAGCGGGCGCGAAGGGTCCTGCGAAGGCCGAGCGGCGCGACATCGGCCGAGACGCCCCCCCTGGACGGCGATGCGACACCGGGCAGCCGGCATTCCGCCGGTGCCCAGCGCCGGACGATGGCGAGCGCGCTGCGGCGGCCGAGGTCGCGATAGTAGCGGCGCAGCAGCTGGGCGGCCGCATCGGCGCCGGCAGCGGCGCTCGCGAAGCCGGTATGGCCCTCGGCGTCGGCACCGATCTCGCCGTTCCAGCGGGCGCTCTTGATGCACCAGTAATTGTTCAGCCGAACGCAGCGGGCGACGAAGGCCGGCTCGACCACGGCGTAGCGGGCTACCAATGCGAGGGAGGCCGGTCGCAGGGACTGGCCCGCCTCGACGCGCCAGTTGGACACCGCCCGCGCATCGGCCGCGAAAACCGGCGCAGGCTCGGGAGCCGGGGCCGGCAAGGCGATGCGGGCGCCGAGCTCGCTTATCCCCCGACGCGCGGCATCGATGCCGGTCCCGGCACCGGGAAACAGGGTGGTGGCGATGACGATGGCGGTCAGGAGCACGGGAAGCCGAGGTGACAGGCACGGATCTCGGCAACGGTCTCACGCCGAACCCGGTTCAATCAGTCCGCATCCTCGCCCGCGATATCGCGCGGACGCACGAAGCGCTCGAGCCGTCCGGCCCCGGCGTCGATGCCCGCCCAGGCGTCGATGGAAAGATCGATGACCGCGAGTGTCGCCGTCGGGAACTCCGCCGCCAGCCGTCGGCAGAGGTCCTTGGGACCATCTCCGACGAGCTGCGTGGCGAGTTCCTGAAGGCCCGGATTGTGGCCGATGACGAGCAGGGTGCCGGCCTCGTCGGGGGCCGACCGGATCACTGCGAGCAGCGACTCGACGGGCGCCTCGTAGATGTCCCCGGCGATCTCGCATGGCAGATCGCCGAGGGATTCGGCGACCGCCTCCCAGGTCTCGCGGGTGCGCCGCGAGGGCGAGACGAGGACATGGTCGGGCTTGAGGCCCTCGCCCGCCATGTAGGAGCCGACGAGCGGCGCTGTTCTGCGCCCGCGCGGGTTGAGGGGACGGTCGAGGTCGCCGACGCCGGCCGGACGATCCGACTTGGCATGGCGGAGAAGGATGAGGCGGCGGGTTCCGGATCGAGCCAAGGCGTCTTCCAATCTTTCCTCTACAGATAGCCGACGACCGGGTGTGGCACGTAGAGCGCCTCCAGCGTCGCCACCTCGGTTGAGGTGAGATGGAGATCGAGGGCCGCGACCGCATCGTCGAGGTGCTGGGGCTTCGAGGCACCGATGATCGGCGAGCACACGCCCGGCTTCTGCGCCACCCAGGCGAGCGCCACCTGCGCGCGCGGCACGCCGCGGGACGCGGCGATCTCCGCCACCCTGGCGACGATGGCGCGATCCGCCTCCTCGGTCGAGGCATAGAGCTTGCGGCCGACCTCGTCGGTATCCTGGCGGGCGCTGGTCTCGTCCCAGTCGCGGGTGAGCCGCCCGCGGGCCAACGGGCTCCAGGGCAGGATCGCGACCCCCTGGTCGGCGCAGAGCGGGAGCATTTCGCGCTCCTCCTCCCGGTGGAGGAGGTTGAGGTGGTCCTGCATCGTGGCGAACCGGGTCCAGCCATGGAGATCGGCGGTGAACAGCGCCTTGGCGAATTGCCAGGCGAACATCGACGAGGCGCCGATATAGCGGGCCTTGCCGGCCTTCACCACGTCGTGGAGCGCCTCCAGCGTCACCTCGATCGGCGTTTCGTAGTCCCAACGGTGGATCTGGTAGAGGTCGACGTAGTCGGTCCCGAGCCGCTTCAGGCTGGCATCGATCGCCGAGAAGATGGCCTTCCGCGAGAGCCCGCCGGCATTGGGCTGGCTCTTCAGGGGGAAGTAGCACTTCGTCGCCAGCACGATCGCGTCGCGGTCGGCGAAGTCCCGCAGTGCCCGCCCGACGATCTCCTCGCTGGTCCCGTCCGAATAATAGTCCGCGGTGTCGAAGAAGTTGATGCCGAGATCGAGCGCCTTGCGGATCAACGGCCGGCTCTCCTCTTCGCGCAGGGTCCAGGGATGCGGCCCGCGATCCGGAATGCCGTAGGTCATGCAGCCGAGGCAGAGGGGCGAGACGTCGAGGCCGGTGCGGCCGAGTTTCTTGGTCTTCATCGAGGACAATCCCGGGAGGGCAACGCGGGCGGCGCGTCCCTTATCTGGGCGTGGCCTCGTCCGTGTACAGGGCCACCTCCGGCTACGCACCGCATCGGGACACCTCGAGCCGTCACAAGGGACCGCTGACCGTCCGCATTCATTATCTCTCCACCTCTCTGTGTTTGACTAGACTGACGAGGGCAAGACTAGACCCCTCGAATCCTCCTGACCCGTGAGCGTGCGGTGGCAACGATCGTGACGACCGGTGCGGGGGCCGTGCCCCGGCAGACCACCCGGATCGACGGGTCGGAAGCTCCCGTGAGCCGAGGGGGCGAGAAACCCACCGAGGCGCTGGCTCCGGCGGTCCGGATCACGATCGGGGCGGCGTCGAGCAGCACCAGCGAGAGGATCGTGGTCTATGGCCGGGCCGGAACGCTGCAGGGCGCCGGCCACAGCCTCACCACCGACGAAACGCCCGACTCGGCCGAGGCCAACCCCGCCGACGTCCTCGATCGCAAGCTCGCGGAGGGCCGCAAGGAGCTCGCCGCTATCCAGATCAAGCAGTTGAAGGTCGCGACGCGCGATGCCGGCGTGCTCGCGCTGCTCGATCCCCGCGCGGCCATCACGTATGCCAAGCATGCGGCCAACGCGTTGTCCGGGGCTGCGCGCGCGTTCGGAGAGGGCGAAGCCACGATCGCCGAGGTCGAGGACAGGACCCTGGCGGAGGCGGCTCCCGACGCGGTCACGGCGATCGCGCACGACGTCGTCACGCAAACGGTGGCCCTCGACCTGGCTGCGACGGGTCAGGCCGAAGGCTACGACGCCATCGACGCCGCCATCCGTCAGCTCGTGAACGCTGATGCCTGGACCGGCGAGGCAGCGGAATCCGGTCGAACGGCTGCGACTGGCGACCAGGACGCCACGCTCCTTCTGCGCCTTGAAGGAACGACGCGGATCGAGGCGACCACCATCGTGACCGTGCGGGGCGAAAGCGCGCCAGCATCGCTCGAGGCCAGCATCGGTGCGGAACGGTCGGACCGTCTCGGCGAGGACGCCGAGGTCATCAAGGATGCGATTTCGACCCTTCGGCATCTCGCCCGGCTCATCGCCGCCTCGACCAAGCGGCTCCAGGAGGCCGGTGGTCTCGACCTGCGGACGGCTGGTGAGCTGTCGGAGGCACAGAACGCGTTCTCGGACGCCATCGCCGATACGACGCGCGCGGCATTGCCGGTGGTGCGGGCCGGCCATTCGATCCTGCCCGACGACGGCGAGTGAGGATGCTACGGGATCGATCCTGAAAGCGGGCACCACGTCCCTGAGGAGTTCCTGCTGCAACAGTGCGGTAGGGCATGGAACCAATGCCCTACCGCCCCTCCCGCCGCATCATGAAGGCCAGCTTCTCGAACAGGCTGACGTCCTGCTCGTTCTTCAGCAGCGCGCCGTGCAGCGGCGGGATCAGCTTGCGCGGGTCGCGCTCGCGCAGTTGCTCCGGCCCGATATCCTCCGACACGAGGAGCTTGAGCCAATCGAGCAGTTCCGAGGTCGAGGGCTTCTTCTTGAGGCCGGGCGTCTCGCGGACCTCGAGGAAGATGCGCAGGGCCTCGGCGACGAGGCGCTGCTTGATCCCCGGATAATGCACCTCGACGATGGCCTGCAGCGTCTCGGCGTCGGGGAACTTGATGTAGTGGAAGAAGCAGCGCCGCAGGAAGGCGTCCGGCAGCTCCTTCTCGTTGTTCGAGGTGATGATCACGATCGGGCGCCGCTCGGCCTTCACGATCTCACCGGTCTCGTAGACGAAGAACTCCATGCGATCGAGCTCGGTGAGGAGGTCGTTCGGGAACTCGATGTCGGCCTTGTCGATCTCGTCGATGAGCAGCACCGGGCGCTCGGGCGCGGTGAACGCCTCCCACAGCTTGCCGCGGCGGATGTAGTTGCCGATGTCCGAGACGCGCGGGTCGCCGAGCTGGGAATCGCGCAGACGCGAGACGGCGTCGTACTCGTAGAGCCCCTGTTGCGCCTTCGTGGTCGACTTGACGTTCCAGGTCAGCAGCTTTGCGCCCAGTCCCTTGGCGATCTCCTCGGCGAGCACCGTCTTGCCGGTGCCGGGCTCGCCCTTCACCAGGAGCGGGCGCTCGAGGACGATCGCGGCATTGACCGCCACCGTGAGGTCGTTGGTGGCGACGTAGGCGTCGGTCCCGGTGAAGCGCATCTTTGTGCCGTTCTATGATGAGTGGGAGATGGCGCGGTCGCCTGCTGGCCGGCGTGACCCCTTGTCCATCGCCAAGCGACTGGATATATCGCCGGATATAAGACGGGGATTGCCCATGGACAACACGGCACAGCAACGGGCACTCAGCAAGTACCGCGCCCGGCTGAACGAGCGCGGACTCGTGCGCTTCGAGGTGCTCGGCCGCGGTGAGGATCGCGCCTTGGTCCGCGACCTGGTGCGGCGGCTGGCCGAGGACGGACCGGCGGCTCTTCAATTGCGCAGGACCGTGACCATGGCGGTGAACGGCGAGCCTTCGCCCAAGGGTGGCATCCTCGCTGCCCTTCGGCGCTCGCCCCTCGTCGGCTCCGGAATCGACCTGACGAAGACACGCCACGCAGGGCGCGACATCGATCTGTGAAGCGCTTCCTGCTCGATACCAACATCCTCAGCAATCTGATCAAGCCCGCGCCGTCGGATGCGCTGCTCGCCTGGATGGCGGAGCAGAGCGACGAGACGTTGTTCATCGCGTCCCTCACGATGGCGGAGATCAAGCGCGGCATCCTGCAACTCCCATCGGGTCGGAAACGCGCCGGGATCGAAACTTGGTTCGCCGGCCCGTCCGGGCCGCCGACCTTGTTTGCCGGTCGAATCCTACCGTTCGACGAGCCGGCGGGGCTGGTCTGGGCCAGACTGATGGCGGCGGGAAAGGCGCGAGGCCGCCCGCGCGATGCACTCGATATGATCCTGGCGGCCATCGCCGAGACTCACGGATGCATGGTCGTGACCGACAACGAGCGGGACTTTGTCGGGCTGGATTTCGTGAACCCGCTGCAACCCGTCCGGGGATCGTGACGAAGCGGGGCCATTTCTCGCGGCATCGCAGTTGCGAGCTCCCAAAATCATCGGCGACGTCTCTCGCCCCTACAACCCCTTCCCGTCATGCCAGACGCAGTTCGACGCCAGGATCGCGAGATTCACGTCCGACTTGACCGGCTGCGGCAGGGTCTTGCCGTCCATGGCCAGATCGATCTTGATCTCGACTTGACCCTTCTGCTCGTTGGTGCGGCGCGAGAAGTAGCAATATTGCTGGAACGGCGCGTCCTCGTTGGCCTTGAAGTTCCAGCCGGTGACGATCTGCCCGTCCATGTAGGGCACCTGCTTGAACACCGTGAAGCTGGTGTTGACGGCGGCCTTGGAGGCGGGGGCGGCGTCGCTGCCGAGTTGCGCCTTGGTCGGCGTCGGGGTCGCGGCCTGCTTCGGGAATCCGCCTTCGAGCTTGAGGATGTTGTCGGTGAGCGTGACCTCGCCCTTGGTCTTCAGGGTCACGTCGGACAGCGCCGTCTGCATCGCCGCGGCGATCTTCTCGGCGGCCGAGTCGAACTGGTTCATGGTGGCGTAGCCGTAGAAGGCCGCGCCGAGGCCCGCCCCCGCGAGCGCCGCGAAGGCGCCCGCGCCCAGGGACCGGAACAGGAACGCGCGGGCCGCGGTCATGCGCGCCTCCGCGCGCAGGCGCCCGTTCACGCTCTGCGCGAGAACGATGTTCTCGGGGGTACCATGGGCGTGAAGGCTCATGCCCCCGCCCCCGCGTTGGCCGCCGGTCGGCGGTCCATCGGGATGACGGCACCGGAGGCCGCCTCACGAGCGGGCGGCTTCTGCTGCAAGCCCATTTCCTCGCGCAGCGCGTCGGTGATCGAGTCGAGCATGAAGGGCGTCGCCGCCGGGTCGACCCTGGCGCCGAGGTCGTCCTCGTCCATGAAGGTGCTACGGACCGAGACCGAGCACAGCGCGAGGATCGTCGAGGCGAAGGCGGCGCAAAGGGCCGGCACGAACACGAAGATGCGCAGGAAGGCGTGCACCTGTGCCTCGCTCACATCGATCGGATCGACGCCGTAGACCATCGCGGTGAAGGAATGGAGTTGCGAGCGGTTGACCGCGTTGCGGTAGGTCTGCTCGGCATCCGCGACCTTGCGGTCGGACGCACCCCGGTCGAGCTCGCCGCGCGCCTTGCGGGCCTCCTCCAGCGATTTCACCACGACGGCGCGGTCGGTGCCGGCCTTGGCCACGCTGGCGTTCAGCGTGGCGGTGCGGGGATCGGTGACGCATTTCAGGTTGGAATAGCGTTGGCCGCGGCTGTTGGTGCCGGAGATGCGCTCGCAGCGCTGCGCTGGCAGGCCGGCGAGCTGGGAGGCGTTCTCCGCCGAGCGCTTCTCGATCTGGTCGAGCTCGGTCGTGTATTGCACCACGCGGGCATCGGCCGCCGAGATCCGCGAATCGATCGTGCCGCGATCGGCCTGCGCGTCCTTGAGCGCCGTCTTGGCTTTGGCGGCGTCCATCAGGCGGGGATGGAACATCATCTCGCCGAGCTGCGACACCGACTTCGTCGTCACGCCCGCGGCGAAGACGATGCCGATGATCGCGAGGACGCGGACGATGTAGGAGCGCTGCGTGCGGGCCAGGATGCCGAGCGGAACGCGGCACAGCTCCACCGCCGCGTAGACGAGGGGAGCGAGCAGCATGAAGTAGAAGGAGCGCTCGTCGCCGTCGCTGTAGTAGCCGGCGAACAGCCACGCCCCCCAGAGCGAGGCACCGATGACCATCGCCTCGACGAGATAGGCGATGCCGACATAGCCCCACTTGATGCGGTAGCCCTTCTCGACATGGCGGTCGTGACGCCATTGATCCGTCTCACGGATCCAGGCGCGGCGCTCGCGCTGGACGTCCCTGCTCGGCGGGTTTCTCGGCATGAGGCACTCGGGTTTCGATACGCGACGACGGCGGGTTTAACACCGGGTTAAGACAGCGCCTTATGCGGCTATTGTGCCGTTTTTGCGCCATAGCCCATGATGGCGGGGCCGACGGCTTCGTCGGCGCGACCCCTGTGATCGCCCCGAGCCACCGATCCTGAGTTCCGGACCCGGAATGAGGCTTGCCTCAGGGGGTCGCGTCGCGCAAAGCCCAACGCACGCTTCGACCTTCCACGACCCGACGCCGCACGCCGGCCGAACCACCCTTCTGCGGGTCGGAGGCCCTTGGCAGCACTTCCCTGTCGATGGCGGCTTGCCGCCGGTGCGGTGAGGCACCCATGATCGCGCAGGCCCCCCACACGAACCGGAATGCGATGACCGAGGTCCACGCCGGCTCCTACAAGGAAGCCATCATCTTCCTCGTCACGGCGGGCGTGGTGGTGCCGCTGTTCCATCGGCTGCGCATCAGCCCTGTGCTCGGCTTCATCGGGGCGGGTGCGCTGCTCGGGCCTTTCGGGCTCGGACGTCTGGCGGAGTCGAATCCCTGGCTCGGATACGTCACCATCGGCAACCGCGAGCAGATCGCCCATCTCGCCGAGTTCGGGGTGATCTTCCTCATGTTCATGATCGGGGTCGAACTGTCGTGGCAGAGGCTGCGCACCCTGCGGCGCCTCGTCTTCGGCCTCGGTTCGATCCAGGTGATCGCTTCCTCGGTGGTGATCGCCGCTTGCCTCCATGCCCTCGACGTCGGCTTCGCGGCCGCCATCGTGGTCGGGCTTGCCCTCGCCCTGTCCTCCACGGCCGTCGTGATCCCGGTGCTCGCCGAGCAGAAGCGTCTCAACACGCCCGCCGGCCGCGCCAGTTTCGCCGTCCTGCTGTTCCAGGATCTCGCGGTGGCGCCGATGCTGTTCGCCGTCGCCGTCCTCGGTCGGCGCGACGGCGCCGATGTCGGCTCGGCCCTGGCCATCGCGCTGGGTCAGGCGGCGGTCGCCCTCCTCGTGATCGTCGTCGCCGGGCGGCTCGCGCTGCGGCCCCTGTTCCAGCTCGTGGCCCGGACGCGCTCGCCAGAACTGTTCATGGCCGCCTGCCTGCTCGTCATCGTCGCCACCGCCCTCACGGCGGCGGCGAGCGGCCTCTCGATGACGCTGGGCGCCTTCATCGCGGGGTTGCTGCTCGCCGAGACCGAGTATCGCCGCGCCATCGAGGCGACCATCGATCCGTTCAAGGGACTGCTGCTCGGCGTCTTCTTCGTCTCCGTGGGCATGGGGCTCGATCCGGCGCTGCTCCTGTCGGCGCCCAAGACCATCCTGGGCCTGGCGCTCGGCCTGTTGATCATCAAGGCGGCGGTGATCGTGGCGGCAGCCCCGTTCTTCCGGGTCGCGCGGTCGGTGGCCCTGGAATCGGCGCTGCTGCTGGGACCCGGCGGCGAGTTCGCCTTCGTGCTCATCGGCGGCGCCGTCGCGGGCGGCCTCGTGCCCGACGAGGTCGGCCAGGCGGCCCTGATCGTCGCCACGGTGACGATGATCGCGATTCCGGCTCTGGCGATGCTGGGGCGGCGGCTCGGGCGCCGCCTGTCCTCGACGCAGCTCGGCCGCGCCCGCGCAGAGCCGTTGCCGGGCCGGCAGCAGAACCGCGTGATCATCGCCGGCTACGGCCGCGTCGGGCGCCTCGTCGGGGAGATGCTGGCGCGTCACAAGATCCCCTATCTCGCCCTAGATGCCGACGCGGCGCGGGTGTCGGAGCAGCGTCGCCTCGGGAATCCGGTCTATTTCGGCGATTCCGCCAACCCCGAACTGCTGCGCCGCTGCGACATCGCGACGGCGCGAGCCCTCGTCGTGACCCTCGACAATCCGAGGGCCGTGGAGGCCGTGGTCGAGGCGGCACGGGCCGAACGGCGCGACATCACCATCGTGGCGCGAGCCCGCGATGCCCGCCATGCCGCCGCCCTCTACGAACTCGGCGTCGACGATGCGGTGCCGGAGACGATCGAGGCGTCCCTCCAGTTGTCGGAGGCCGTGCTGGTGGATGTCGGCGTGCCGATGGGCCTCGTCATCGCGTCGATCCACGAGCGGCGGGACGAGTACCGGGCCATGCTCAAGCGCAAGGAAACCGAGGTGCGCCCGGCGTTTCGCGCCCGGCGCACCGTCGGCAAGGCCATCGCCGAGCCGCCCGACGACACGCCATCGATCAAGCAGGCGTGAGCGGGTGGGCGTAAGGACGAGCCGTCATCGGCCGTCCGAGGCAGCCGGCAAAAAATATGGCGCTCATAGATCTGTGTTATTGTCGAAGCGATCGCCCCAAGCAATTCTGCGCACGACGCAAGAAGTCGGATATCCAGATACGGATACTTTCGCGACTGCGATAGCGTTAAAAGCTGGTTGGTTGCCGGGAACTGGCTGAACCTCTAGTCGGCGTGGGTCGGTAACGACTACAGCGACCTGCAATCCGAACGGATATTGTGTCGAGGATTAGAAAAGCCGGCCCTGGCAATGGGTTGGCAGGTTCGGCTTTGTCGGCTTTGGGATGGGCGTGGCGTCGGGGCGGTCACCGGGTTTTCGCGGAAGGCGGCGAACGCCGACGCGCGCTCGCGGTTCGGTGCCGATGGCGAAGCTACAGCGATACACGATCTCGTCCGGCGGCCCGAGGGCGGAGTCGAGGGGGACCGTGACCGTGTCCCCTGCGTAGCGCCACTTCCGCGTGCCCTTGTCCCAATAGAGCCAGATCATCGTTGGGTGGCCCTTGATGGCGAAGACGGCGGCCTTCTTCGACAGGGCCTGAATGGTCCGGGGTTCGTACATCCCCTTTTCGCGATAGGCGTCCTGAAATGCCTTCGGCTGACGTTCGATGAACGTGTTTCGGACGATTTGAATCGTCGCTCCCGGCTTCGAGAGAAACCGTTTGAAGTCACTCAAAGATCGCAAGACGACCGCCATTGCGTTCACCCTTACACAAGTCCGGAGAACAAGGCCCTGACCTAGCCGGGACTGTGAAGATGAGCTGTTCGATTCTCGTGACGCTCATGGAGGGGGTACGAACGCTCACGCTAGGGATATCAACAGGAATCGCAGGTTATACCCAGCTTCGTGCAAGGAATCGGTGAACTTTTCCGAGTCACGGCACGGTCGAACACGGCCAAATCCTTTATTCAGCTTGGTGATTCTTTCGCCAGAAGGCTCTTCAATCGCGCGGATCGGGAGCCATGATGGGAGGCCGGGTCTCACGAATGCGGCGCGCCTTGACGCGACCCCCGCCTTCGCGCGTTGTCCGCTCATGCTGCTCCAGTTCTTCACCGAGCTCCGCGCCGCCAAGGTCCCCGTCACGCTGCGGGAGTACCTGACGCTTCTCGATGCCCTCGACCGCAACCTGGCGGACAGGGACGTCGACACCTTCTACCTTCTGTCGCGCACGGCCCTGGTGAAGGACGAGCGCAACCTCGACCGGTTCGACCGGGTCTTCGGCACGGTCTTCAAAGGCATCCAGTCCCTCGGCGAGGCGGTCGAGTCCTCGGAAATCCCCGAGGAGTGGCTGCGCAAGCTGACCGAGAAATACCTCACCGAGGCCGAGAAGGCCGAACTGAAGGCGCTCGGCTGGGACACGCTGTTCGAGACTCTGAAGGAACGACTCGCCGAGCAGAAGGAGCGCCACCAGGGCGGCTCCAAATGGATCGGCACCGGCGGTACGTCACCCTTTGGGGCCTACGGCTACAACCCGGAGGGAATCCGGATTGGACAGGACGGCAACCGCAACTTCCGGGCGGTGAAGGTCTGGGACAAGCGCGACTTCAAGGACCTCGACGATTCCGTCGAGCTCGGGACCCGAAACATGCGCGTCGCGTTGCGCCGATTGCGCAGCTTCGCCCGCGCTGGGGCGGCAGAGGAACTCGACCTCGACGGCACGATCCGGTCGAGCGCGTCGAGGGGCTACCTCGACCTCCGCCTTCGGCCGGAGCGCCGCAACAGCGTCAAGGTCCTTCTGTTCCTCGATGTCGGCGGATCGATGGATTGGCACATCGAACTCGCCGAGGAGCTGTTCTCGGCCGCCCGCGCGGAGTTCAAGCACCTCGAGCACTTCTACTTCCACAACTGCCCCTACGAGCGGGTCTGGAAGGACAACCGCCGCCGTCACGACGAGGGGATGCCGCTCCTCGACGTCATCCGGACCTACCCGTCCGACTACCGCCTCGTTTTCGTCGGCGATGCGTCGATGAGCCCTTACGAGATCGCGATGCCCGGCGGCTCGGTGGAGCACTGGAACGAGGAGGCGGGGCAGGTCTGGCTCCAGCGTCTCCTCAACCATTTCCCGAAAGCGGCCTGGCTGAATCCGATCCCTGCCGAGCATTGGGCCTACACCCAGTCGGTCGCCATGATACGACGTCTCGTCGGCGACCGCATGTTTCCGCTGAGCGTCGAGGGTATCGATGGTGCGACGCGCGCTCTGATGCGTTGACGCTGATCAGCCTTGCCGGGTCGGCGTCGTCACGGTGAGGCCGTCGAGGTCCGGCTTGACGCGGATCTGGCAGGACAGGCGCGAACTCGACCGCACGTCGGAGGCGAAATCGAGCATATCCTGCTCCATCGGCTCGGCCGGCCCGACAATGGCGGCCCATTCCCCGTCGACATAGACGTGGCAGGTGGCGCAGGCGCAGGCGCCGCCGCATTCGGCGTCGATCCCCGGAACGTTGTTGCGGATCGCCACCTCCATGACGGTCGACCCGACCTCTGCGTCCACCGTCCTCGCCGTTCCTGCATGGTCGACGTAGGTGATCTTGGGCATCACTGGCTCCGGGTTCGTCCACCGCGTGTGTGGCCGGTATGGAAGGCGCGCGCCTGCCTTGAAGGGGCGTGCCCCCGAAAGCAAGCGTTCACACCGGTCAGATCGATATTCCCTGCGCCGACGCGGAAGGCCCCCGGCGGTTCCGCAGGAATGCGCACGAACCCGCTTTTGCCGCATGCGGTTCGCACTCACACCGTGGCCTTCGCGCGCGACCGTCTAAGCGCGACCGCTCGCGATCTCTTCGAGCGTGGCGCCGACCGCGGCCGAGAGACGATCGAGGCCGTCCGGCTCGAGGGTGCCGGCGCGCAAATCGCCTTCCAGCATGCCGCAGGCCGCCGCGACGGCGTGGGCGCCGACGCCGACGGCCGACCCGCGAAGGGTATGGGCATGGTCCGCCCGGGCATCCATGCCGAGGGTGGCGTCGCGAATTGCGGGCAGGAGTGCCGCGCATTGCGTCACGAAGAGCTGCAGGACCTCGCAGGCGAGGTCGGCGTCGCCGAAGGTCTGCGCGTCGAGATGCGCGTGGTCGATCATGCCTTGGGGCTGCAATCGGTCCTCCTTCCTGGCGGTGCGGCGTCGGATCGTGTGCTGTCCACAGGCCAGGCCGTCCGGGTTCTCATGCGCTTAAGCATTGAGGCATCATGCGGATGTGGGGTCGGGGGAGCCCGGGCTTCCGCTTGGTAACCATTCGGTTAAGGTTTTTCGGGTGCGCCGAACGGTTCGGGTATCCCGGCGCGGCGTCGAAGTCTAAACTTCCTTGGTAAATCGGTAAAAATGACTCCGCCGGCCGGTGACGAACGGCGCGTCGGGGCTCGCGTAACGAGGCGTTGAATGGCCACGGAAAAGAAGCTCAAGGATCCGGCCGAGGCAGCGCTCTCCGCGATCGAACAGGCTCTGAATCTGGACATGCAGACCCCGGACCGGGACGACAAGCGCGTCGAGCCGCGCTTGCCCGACATCGGCGACGGCGACGATCTCCTCGACCGCAACGGGCGCCTCGCCCCTCCCCGCCTCGAGCTCGACCCGCCGCTGGTATCGGACCTCTCGCAGGGCGAACGGGGCCGTCCGCGTCGCGAAGGCGGCCTGCTGCCGCCGGACCGGTCCCTCGTCGCCAACGACGACCGCCAGAATATCGGCATCCTTCAGCAAACCCTGCGGGTCCGCCCCTCGCCGAAGCCCTACCTCGTCGCCGTCGTCGCCATGCTGACCTGGATCGGTGCCCTGGTGGCACTGGCTTGGAACCAGTCCGGCGGGGACCTGAGGGGCTTCGCCCTCGGGTTGACCGCCCTGCAGGCCGCCGTCGCCGCCACCGTCGTGGTGGGGCCGACCGTGCTGTTCCTGATCATGGCGATGCTCGCCGTGCGCGCTCAGGAGATGCGCCTCGTCGCGCGCGCCGTCGGCGAGGTCGCGATCCGGCTGGCCGAACCGGAGAACTTCTCCACCGACGCAGTCCTGACCATGTCGCAGACCGTTCGCCGCGAGGTCGCCGCGGTGGGCGACGGCGTCGAGCGGGCGCTCGCCCGGGCCGGCGAGCTCGAAACCCTCGTGCGCGGCGAGATCGCCACCCTGGAACGCGCCTATTCCGAGAACGAGATCCGCATCCGCTCGCTGGTCGACGAACTCGTCGCGCAGCGCGAATCCATCGTCGCCAATGCCGAGCGGGTGCGCGGCGCCATCACCGGCTCGCACCAGAACCTGACGGCCGAGCTCGACGGCGCGGCCGAGCGCATCGTCGCCGCGGTGACGGGGGCCGGCGACCGCGTCACCGGTGCTCTCGACGCCCGCGGCGAGGCCATCACCACGGCCCTCGGGGACCGCGGCGACGCGATCACGTTCGCTCTCGGGGAGGCAGGCGACAAGGTCGTCGGTCTCGTCTCGGAGCGTGGCGACCTCCTCGTTCAGCGCCTCGTCGCAACCAGTGATGGCGTGCGCGGCAGCCTGACGGAGGTCGGCAACGTGCTGGCACAGTCCCTGGAGAGCCGTGCCGGCGAGGTCACCACGGCCTTCGAGCGCACCGGCGGCATCCTCACGGCGACCCTCGCCGACAATGCCGGCGCGGTCGCCCGGACCCTCGCGGAGACCGGCGCCGACGTGATCTCGGCCCTCAACCGCCAGGGCGGCGCCGTGCGCCAGAGCTTCGAGGAATCGGCCCGATCCCTCGAGACGACCTTCCTGTCCCGCGGCACCGAGCTGACGGAGCAGTTCTCCTCGACGGGCGGCACAATCACCGCGCGCTTCGCCGAAACCGGCGACGCCCTGCGCGAGCATTTCGCGGCCACCGGTGCGTCCTTGGCCGAGGATATCGCCAGCCGCGGCGCCACCCTTCGCGCCGAGATCGAGGCGGTGGGCGCGGGCATCTCCGACCTCATCGAGGCCCGCAGCCGCGACGCGCAGGCCGGCCTCGTCGAGGCCGCCACCGGCATCGTCGATACCTTCGGCGCCCGGACGGGAAGCCTGCGCGACGAGCTCGTCGCCTCGGCGACGAGCCTCGCCGCCGATGTCGGCGCCAAGGGCGACGAACTCGCCGAGCGGATCGCCGCCATGGCCGACCGCCTGCACGAGACCGTCACCGTCCAGGGCGGCGGGCTGGAATCGACTCTCAACGCCACCGGCGAGCGGATCGGCAACCTCGTCCTGTTGCGGACGCAGGACGCGACGACGGCCCTCGACGGCGCCTTCCAGGCCCTCGGCCAGACCTTCGAAACTCGCGCCTCGGAGACGGTCGACAGCCTGCGCGCCACGGTCGAGACCCTCGGCAGCGAGATCGACGGCCGCGGCAACCGGGTCGCCGAGATCGTTCAGCGCAGCGCCGAGGAGGCGACGCTCGCCATCGGCACGAGCGCGAGCGAGGCGGTGGAAGCCCTTCGGCTCTCAGCGCAGGAAACGGCTGTCGCGTTGGGAACGAGCACGGGCGAGGCGCTGCAGGCCCTGCGGCTCTCGGCGCAAGAGACCACCACCGCGGTTGAAACCAGCACCGGCGAGGCGATCGAGGCCATCCGCCGGTCCGCGGCCGGGGCGACCGGGGAACTCGACGCCCGCAGCCTGGACGTCGTGAACACCTTCGAGCGCCGCGTCGCCGCGACATCCGACGAGCTCGCGGCCAGGACGCAGGCCGCGGCGGCGGCCCTCCTGCAGACGGTCCAGGGTGTCGGCAACGAGATGAGCCAAAGCGCCGACACGTCCGTGGAGACCCTGCGTCTTGCGGTGCAGGGCATCAGCGAGGACGTCGCGACCCGGGTCGCGGAGGTGTCGGGCGTCCTGTCCCAGGCGTCGGACGGGATCCGCAACGATCTCGCCCAACGCATCCACGAGGTCGAGACAGCCTTCGGGGACCATGGCCGCGGCATGACGGAACTGATGTCCACCCATGCCCAGGACGCGCAGGCGCAGCTCACGAGCACGGCCCGCGCCGTCGTGATGGCGGTGACGACCCAGGGCGAGCGGGTCAACAGCGCGCTGGCCCGCACCGGCGCAAACTTCACCGAGGCCACGGAGAGCCGTGCCCGGGACATCGACACCGTCCTCACCGACCGCCTCGCCGCCCTGATGGAGACGATCTCCCGCGGCGACATCCTCGCCGACCGGATCTCTCGCGATACGGCCTCCCTGACCGAGGTGGTGAGCGGCCAGCTTCAAGAGATGGACCGGGTCATCACGGTCCAGGGCAAGGCGGTGGCCGAGACCATCGCGGAGCGGACCCGTGAGGCCCGCGAGGTAGTCGAGGCCCAGCTCGGCGCCCTCGAGGAGCGGTCGGTCAAGCGCTCGACGGAGATCGGCGAGACCTTCACCACCCTGGTGAACCACATCGACGGCCATCTCGGCGCCCGCGCGACGGCACTGAACGAAGCTCTGGTCGTGCGCACCGGCGAGATGGCGCGCATCATGGCCGAGGGCAGCCGCGACCTCGTGCAGACCCTCGACGCCCGCGCCGACGGCATGGCGCAGGACATCGCCGCCCGCAGCCAGAGCCTCGGCGACGTCCTCGGCCTGCGCGCCGGCGAGATCAGCGAACGGATCGAGCTGCAGACCACCACCCTCGCCCGGCGCCTCGACGAGGGTGTCGGCCGCTTCGACAGCGGCGTGCTGGAGCGCCTGGAGGCGATCGGCGCCGCGCTGGAGGAGCGCAGCCGCCTCATCGACGAGACCTTCGGGACGCAGGCCTTCGAGGCGATCCGCCTCATCGAGAGCCGCACCCGGGCCGTGGACGAAGAGCTGGCCGGCCGCACCCGCGAACTCGTCGCCCTCGTCGAGCAGCGCAGCGGCGGCGCCAACGAGGCCCTGGCGGCACAGGTCGATGCCGTGCGCGCCGCCTTCGCGGAACGTGCCGACGATCTCGGCGCGCTCATCGATGCGCGCACCGCGGCGATGACGAGCGAGCTCGACGAGAAGGGCCGCGAAGTCTTCGGTGCGCTGGGCGGCCGCATCACCGACCTCGCCCGCCTGTTCGACACCGGCAGCGCTTCGCTCGGCGCACTCTTCGATCAGCGCGGCGATGCCGTCCTCGACCGCCTGCGCGAGGTCGTGGCGGAAGCCGACCGGCTGCTTTCCGAAGGTGAGGGCCGCCTCGGCAAGACCCTGGACACCCGGACCGCCGATATCAGCGCGCTCCTCGACGAGGGCGTGCGCACCGTCCACGGCCTCCTCGACGACCGCACCGGAGAGATCAGGGGTCTCCTCGACGGTCATGCCGGCATCCTGGCGTCGACCTTCGACGACCGCGCGAGCCAGATCCGCATCTTGCTCGACGACCGGTCCGGTGCCATCGCGGCGGCCCTCGATGACCGCACCGGCCGCCTTCGCCATCTCGTCGAAGGTCATTCGGACATGCTCGCGACGGCCCTCGACAACCGGACCGACCAGATCCGCGGTCTCCTCGACCAGCATGCCCACGGCATCGCCACGACGCTGGACGATGGTGCGGGCCGGATCCGCAGCCTCGTCGACGGTCACTCCGAAAACCTCGCCACGGCCCTCGACGATCGCACCGACCGACTGCGGGGACTCCTCGACCACCATGCCCACGGCGTCGGCGGGACGCTCGACGACGGCGCGGCCCGCATCGGCAGGCTCGTCGACAACCA
>NZ_CAXUJR010000002.1:72827-78071 GCF_964251405.1 uncultured Methylobacterium sp. | reverse complement strand
CAGCGAAGCGATGAGACCGTATTCGATGGCGGTGGCGCCGGACTCGTCGGCGACGAAGCGGTTGAAGAGGCTGGCCATTGTTCGGGTTCCTTTGATTGACGATCTGCGAGGCGTCCTCGAAGACCGTCGCGGCTCATTCGGTGACAGATCCAGAGTGCCAGCGGCGCATTGCGATTAGGTTAAATCGGTGCGCGAAACGGTCCCTGTCCGGCAAGGATGTTCGCGTGGTAAAGTCGCGCTTAACGGGCTTGGCCCGTAGGTGAGCGATCGTCGGCCAAGGGACGCGCGTCGATCGGCTCTGGCCGATGGCTTTCCGCGACCAGCCCTTAGCGGTTCGTTCACCATTCTATCGCTTCCTAGGCGCGCGCCGTGATCCGATGGCCTAGGTCCGAGGGTGCCCTCGGTCCGACGGCCGGATGGACGGGCTGCCGGCATCTTCGGCCGATCATCGCCTCCAGACGCGCGAGTCGTGTTCCCATGTCCGACCGGCCAACCACCATTCGCCGCAATGCTCGCGCGGTCCTCGTCCTGGCCGGAGCGCTCGCCCTCTCGGCATCGGCCGGAGCGCGTGCGGCCGAGGCGGTTCCTCCCGTGATCGCCGTCACCGTGGACAACGCGAAGGTGATGCGGCTGCCCGAGAAGACGCGTACTGTCATCGTCGGCAATCCGATCATCGCAGACGTGTCGCTCCAGAAGAACGGGATCCTCATCCTGACCGGCAAGAGCTTCGGGGCCACAAACCTGATCGCCCTCGACGGCGCCGGCGAGATGCTCGCGGAATCCACCATCAGCGTGCAGGCGCCGCAGGCGTCCGTGGTGATGGTCCAGCGCGGACTTGATCGCGAATCGTACTCCTGCACCCCGAACTGCCAGCCCTCGGTACAGCTCGGCGATTCGACGAAGTACTTTGGCGAGGTCAGCGGCCAGGCGGACGCCCGCCGCAGCCTCGCGACCAGCGGCGGCGCGGCCAAATAGGCCACCGAAACCGTCTCGTTCAGATGGTCTGGTTGTAGGCTCCGACCTGCGGGTTCTCGCGCAGGACGGCGTCGACGGCGTGGAACATAGCGTGCAGCCGGGCCTCCGAAGCCGGGCTCTCGATCACCACGACGAGCTCGGGCTTGTTCGAGGAGGCCCGCACCAGACCCCAGGTCCCGTCCTCGGTGGTGATGCGCACGCCGTTGACCGTCACGAGGTCGGTGATGCGCGCGCCCGCGATCGCCTCGCCGGCCTCGTGTATCGCTCGGAACCGCTGCGTCACCCGCTCGACGACCCCGTACTTGGCCTCGTCGTCGCAATGGGGCGACATCGTCGGAGAGCCCCAGGTCTTGGGCAGCGCCCGGTACAGGTCGGCCATCGAGCGGTCCGGATTGCGGTCGAGCATCTCGATCACCGCGATTGCCGTCAGGAGGCCGTCGTCGTAGCCCCGTCCGATCGGCTCGTTGAAGAAGAAGTGCCCCGACTTCTCGAAGCCCGCCAGGGCACCAAGCTCGTTGACGCGACGCTTGATGTAGGAATGCCCCGTCTTCCAGTAGTCGGTCTTCACGGCCCGGGCCTGCAACTCGGGGTCGGTGAGATAGAGGCCGGTCGACTTCACGTCGACCACGAAGGTCGCGCCCGGATGCAGCTTCGAGAGGTCGCGGGCGAGCATGACCCCGATCTTGTCGGCGAAGATCTCCTCGCCCTCGTCGTCGACGACACCGCAGCGGTCGCCGTCGCCGTCGAAGCCGAGCCCGACATCGGCGCCCGTCTCCTTCACCTTGGCGGCGATGGCGTGCAGCATCGCCATGTCCTCGGGGTTGGGGTTGTAGCGCGGGAAGGTGTAATCAGGCTCGACGTCGAGGGGGATGACCTCGACGCCGAGGGCTGCCAGGAGTTGCGGCGCGAAGGCGCCGGCCGTGCCGTTGCCGCAGGCGGCCACCACCTTGAGCGGCCGCGAGATCGGTTTTGCCCGGCTCTTGAGGTCGGCGAGGTAGGTCTGCGCGAAGCCTTCCACGAACTCGTAGGCGCCGCCGTCGCGATACTGGTAGGTGCCGCCTAGGACGATCTCGCGCAAGCGTCCCATCTCCTCGGGTCCGAACGTCATCGGGCGGTTGGCGCCCATCTTGACGCCGGTCCAGCCATTGTCGTTGTGTGAGGCGGTGACCATCGCCACGCAGGGGCAGTCGAGGGCGAACTGGCCGAAATACGCCATCGGCGAGAGCGCGAGCCCGACATCCTTCACCCGAAGCCCGGCCGCCTGCATGCCGGCGATGAGCGCGAGCTTGATCGCCGAGGAGTAGCTGCGGAAGTCGTGGCCGGTGACGATGTCGGGGCGTACCCCCATCTCGTGGACGAGGGTGCCGATCCCGAGCCCCAGCGCCTGCACCCCCATCAGGTTGATCTCGCCCGGAAACAGCCAGCGCGCGTCGTACTCGCGAAACCCGGTCGGCTTCACCAGCGGGAGCTGCTCGAACGCGAACGTGTTGGGGACAAGAGATCCATGCGGCTTGGGAAACATGGCAAACCCTTCGTGGCGATTGTTCCGGCTTCACGCGCCATAGCGGACCCACCTGTTGAGGGAAAGTCAGCCTGAGGGTCAGGGGACGCGGATGCGTCAGCCCCGAAGGGTTAGGCGGCCGCGCGTCATGCTGACGTCGCCGAGGCGGCGCAGAAAGGACATGCCGAGGAGACTGGTGGCGAGGCGCCCACGCGGCACCACCACCGCCTCGACGTCGCGCACGCTGATCGTCCCGATGCGGATGACCGGAATGCGCACCGGCGCCACCATGACGATGCCGTTGGCCGTCTGGGTCCGTGCCGTGAAGTCGCGCTCGTAGACCCGGATGCCGGCCCGTTCCGCATCCTCCTGCGAGAACGCGCACAGGGTGGCGCCCGTATCGACCATCATCGACAGCCGATTTCCGTCGATTGCCACTTCGGTGTGGAAATGCCCCTGGGCATTCGCGTCGAGGATCAGGGTGTTGGGCGCGAAACTCGCGGGCGCGCTGGCCTCCATCAGGACAGCTGGCGCGGCTGAGGGCCGGCGATCGAGTTTGTCGACGAGGCCGACGCCCCACAGGGCCGCCACCGCCGAGATACCGAGCGCCCAGATGATCGGTCGGGTCATGACGCATCCTTCGCGGTCGAAGGCGGACGCTAGTGCGGGCTGGTTGACGAAATCCTGCCGTGTCCGCATGCCGTCTCATGAATCGGCGCGCATGGTTTCGCGGACGTCGTCGGCGCAGGCCGCATTCGCGCGATCCCGATATTGCGCCGGGCATGCCGAGCGGCTATAGGCCGCGATGCGCCCGCCAGACACCCTTGGAGGCACGGGCGCATTCATCAGGATCGGTGCTGGGCCGTCCGTTTCGGGCGGCCTTCGTCGTTTCGTCCAGATTTTCGCTGTTTTCTCAAGGATCACGCCATGAGCGCCGTTAAGCCGCTTGAGGCCGTGGCACGCGACCGGGTCGGCAAGGGGGCCGCCCGGGCCGTTCGTCGCCAGGGCCAAGTTCCCGCCGTCGTCTACGGCGGCGGCCAGCCCCCGCAGGCCATCGCCATTGACCTCGTCCGCGCCCGCACCCTGATCTACGCCGGCGGGTTCAAGACTACGCTGTTCGAGATCAATGCCGGCGGCAAGAAGACCCGCGCGATTCCGCGCGACTTCCAGCTCGATCCGGTCAGCGGCGTGCCCCTGCATGTCGACTTCCTGCGCGTCGTCGCCGGCCAGACCCTCGAAGTCGAGGTGCCCGTGCACTTCATCAACGAGGACGCGGCCCCCGGCATCAAGCAGAAGGGCGGCACCCTCAACATCGTGATGCATACGATCCCACTCGTGGTGCCCGCCGACGCGATCCCGGACGCGATCGAGATCGATCTCACCGGCCTCGAGATCGGCGAGACGATCCATATCGAAGCCGTCAAGCTCCCCGCCAACGCCACCTTCGCCGGTGAGCCGGAGGCGCCGGTGGCCAACATCGTGCCGCCGACGGTGCTCGGTGCCGAGGTCGAGGCCGAAGAGGCCGCGGTCGCCGAGGCCCAGTCGGCCGAAGCCGCCGAGGAGAAGGCCGAGGGCGAGGCCGAAGAGGCTGCCGAAAGCGACAAGAAGGAGGATTGAGGCTTGGGGCTGCCCGCCCCGCCTCGTCCCGTCCCAAAGATGCCCCGGCCGCAAGGTCGGGGCATCTTCGTTTGATGCGTTCGCCGTCCTCCGAAACGTCACCCCGAGACTTGGAAACGTTGGCCATGCGCCTGATCGTCGGCCTCGGCAATCCGGGCCCTCGCTACGCGAAGAACCGGCACAATATCGGCTTCCTCGCGGTGGACGAGATCGCCCGCATCCACCGGGCCGGCCCGTGGCGGCGCAAGTTCCAGGGCGAGGCCGCTGAGGCGAGCCTCGGTCCCGAACGGGTGATCCTGCTCAAGCCGCAGACCTTCATGAACGAGTCGGGCCGCTCGGTCGCCGAGGCACAGCGCTTCTTCAAGATCGCGCTCGCCGACGTGGTCGTCCTGCATGACGAGCTCGACCTCGCCCCCTCCAAGCTCAGGTTGAAGCTCGGCGGCGGCAATGCCGGCCATAACGGCCTGCGGTCGATCACTGCCCAATGCGGGAATGACTACCGGCGCGTCCGCCTCGGCATCGGTCATCCCGGCGACAAGGCGCTGGTCCATGCCTACGTGCTCAACGATTTCGGCAAGTCGGAGGAGCCCTGGGTCGAGGACCTGTGCCGGGCCGTCGCCGACCATGCCGGCCTGATGGCGGCAGGCGACGATGCAGCCTTCCAGAACAAGGTCCACCTCGCCATGGCCGGGCGCGGCTGGGACGACGTCAAGGCGGTGGGCAAGGCGCAGGGACGGCCCGATTGACACGAAAACACGAGGACACGATACACGGCGATGGAATTTCGTGATGAAGAACGTCAGTTTCACCACGGAGGACGCGCTTCTTCAGCGCGCCCAGGTCGCCGCGGTGCGCGACGGCAAGAGTGTGTCGCGCTTCGGTGCGGAGGCCTCGGAACAGCGTGTCGGCAGACCGCTGAGCCAGCGTGAGGCCATCGAACGCATCCTTGCCGGACCGTCGATGAGCCTGACGGATGAGAACGGGAAGGCTCCGACTCGCGACGAACTCGATGAGTGAACGCGTCGTCGTCGACACGAGCGTGCTCATTGATGCCCGTGACAGGCGGGAAGCCGGCAAGCGCGAACGCGCCGCATCCTGGCTTCTGTCCCTCGGCAGCGCGAGTGCAGCCCGCATCAACCTTCAAATCATCA
>NZ_CAXUJR010000002.1:59509-72727 GCF_964251405.1 uncultured Methylobacterium sp. | reverse complement strand
TCATCCTCATCAACCCCTTTCGCGCGTCGCCTGACGACGTGCTGCGACGGAACTGATCCCATGGGCTTCAAATGCGGCATCGTCGGCCTGCCTAATGTCGGCAAGTCGACCCTCTTCAACGCGCTGACGCAGACGGCGGCCGCGCAGGCCGCGAACTACCCGTTCTGCACCATCGAGCCGAATGTAGGCGAGGTCGGCGTGCCGGACCCGCGCCTCAACGATCTCGCGACGATCGCGGCATCGAAGGAGATCATCCCGACGCGGCTGACCTTCGTCGACATCGCCGGCCTCGTGCGCGGCGCCTCGAAGGGCGAGGGCCTGGGCAACCAGTTCCTCGCCAACATCCGCGAGGTCGACGCCATCGCCCACGTGGTGCGCTGCTTCACCGACGGCGACGTCACTCATGTCGAGGGCAAGGTCGATCCCGCCGCCGACATCGAGACCATCGAGACCGAGCTGATGCTGGCCGACCTCGACAGCCTCGAGAAGCGCGTCGTCGCCCTGGAGAAGAAGGCCAAGGGCGCGGACAAGGAGGCGAAGGAGATGCTCGATCTCGTGACCCGCGCCCTGCCGCTCCTGCGCGAGGGCAGGCCGGCGCGCCTCGTCGAGCGCAAAGCCGACGAGGAGCGTCTGTTCCAGAGCCTCGGCCTGATGACGGCCAAGCCTGTCCTCTACGTCTGCAACGTCGACGAGGCCGATGCCGACAAGGGCAACGCCTATTCCGACGCGGTGATGGCGCAGGCCAAGCTGGAGGGCGCCAAGGCGGTGGTCGTCTCGGCCAAGATCGAAAGCGAGATCGCCGTGATGCCCCAGGGCGACCAGGCCGACTTCCTGGAGGCGGTGGGTCTCGCCGAGCCCGGTCTCAACCGCGTCATCCGCGCAGGCTACGAGCTGCTCGGCCTCATCACCTACTTCACCGTCGGACCCAAGGAGGCCCGCGCCTGGACCATCGAGAAGGGTACGCGCGCCCCCGCGGCGGCCGGGGTGATCCACTCGGATTTCGAGAAGGGGTTCATCCGCGCCGAGACCATCGCGTTCACCGACTACACCACCCTGAAGGGGGAGGGCGGTGCCCGGGATGCCGGCAAGCTGCGGCTGGAGGGCAAGGACTACGTCGTGCAGGACGGCGACGTGCTGCACTTCCGCTTCGCGAACTGAGGTCGTCGATGGCCGGCATCGCCTTCGAGGATTTTTCCCCCGGCGAGGTGATCGAGGGCGGCCCGGTCATCGTGACCCGCGACGAGATCGTCGCCTTCGCGGCCGAGTTCGATCCGCAACCCTTCCACCTCGACGAGGAGGCGGCCAAGGCGACCTTCGTCGGCACGCTGATCGGCTCGGGCGGGCAGACCGCCGCCTTCGGCATGCTCCTCCTGCAGCGCCACGTCTTCCGCGGTGCCTCTTCGATGGGATCGCCGGGCGTCGCGCAATTGCGCTGGTTGCGGCCGGTGATGCCGGGAGATTCGTTGCGGCTCGTCGCCAAGATCGAGGATTGCCGGGTCTCGACGTCGAAACACGACCGCGGGTTCGTCCGCATCGCCATGACGATCCTCAACGGTCGTGACGAGACCGTGATGACCCAGGCCTTCACGGTGATGTTTCCGCGCCGGGATGCGGCCCCGCTGCCGCCTCGCACCGTCGTCCTCGACGAGCCCACGCTGGTGCCGGAGGGCGACGATGCCGAGACCCTGCTCTTCCTCAAGGATGCGGTGATCGACCTGCCGCGCGACCTCGGACGCCACGTTTTCACCGCGCAAGACATCGTCGCATTCGCGAAGGCCTACGACCCGCAGATCTTCCACCTCGACGCCGAGGCGGCTCGCCGGAGCCATTTCGGAGGCCTGTGCGCCTCGGGCTGGCACACCACCGCGGCGTGGATGAAGCGCCTGCACATCACGCGGTCGCGCGACATCGCCTTGACGGCCGGCTCGGGGCCGGTGCCGCAACTCGGTCCGTCACCCGGGTTTCGCGACCTGCGCTGGTTCGCGCCCGTCTATGTGGGCGATACGATCCGGTACGCCTGTACCCTGAAGGAAGCTCGTGCCACGGCCTCGCGGCCCGGCTGGGGTCTCGCCACCCACCACAACACGGGGCACAACCAGCGCGGTGAGAAGGTCTTCGAGTTCACCGGATCGGTCTTCTGGCAGTGGGAGCCCTGACGCCGCTCACGGCTCGCGGCTTCGGAAGGCATCGATGAGGGCCGCCAGGGCCGGCGGAGTGCGTCGGCTCGGATAATAGAGATGGTAGCCGGGGGCGGCCCAGCACCAGTCGTCGAGGAGGCGGACGAGGCGGCCCTGCGCGACCGACGCCTCGACCTGATCCTCGAACAGATAAGCGATGCCGCTTCCGGCGAGCGCCGAGGACAGGATCATGTCGACGTCATTGAGGACGAGGGGTCCGTCGACCCTGATCTGCATCGATCGTCCGTCCCGCTCGAACTCCCAAGGGTAAAGCCCGCCCGTTTTCGCCAAACGGTAGTTGATGCAGCGGTGGCCGAGCAGGTCCTGCGGCGAGACGGGAATGGGCTTGCCGGTGAGATAGGCTGGCGCAGCGACCACCGCCGAGCGGATCTCGGGCCCGATCCGGACCGCGATCATGTCGCCGGCAACCTTCTCGCCGAAGCGGATTCCGGCGTCGTAGCGGCTGGCGACGATATCGGTGAGACCGTCGTCGACGGTGACCTCCACGCGAATGTCCGGATATGTGGCGAGGAATCGCGGCAGCATCGGTTGAAGCACGGTCGTGGCGGCGTGTTTCGGAACCGTCAGCCGGACTGTCCCGGCGATCCTGTCGCGCTGCCCTGCGAGCGCCGTCAGACCAGCCCCGATCTCCCTCAAGGCCGGCCGCAGCGTTTCGAGGAGGCGTTCGCCGGACTCCGTCGGTGCGACGCTCCGGGTGGTGCGGGCCAGCAGCCGCACGCCGAGGCGGTTCTCGAGCCCCTTCATGGCGTGGCTCAGCGCGGACGGCGACATTCCCAACGCGGCAGCGGCGCGGGTGAAGCTCATCGCGTCGGCAATCGCCACGAAGGCGGCGAGATCGGCGAGGTCGTCGCGCTTCATTGCTGCATGTCGTTCATAAGCCCATGCCGATCATAGCAGCTAATCGAAGACAGGCGGATAACCTATCCCCTTTGGCTCGGGGCCGCCCGTGCCCGGCACATCAGGACAACCAACCATGCGCTACGCCACACTCGGCCAGACCGGCCTCTTCGTCTCCGAGCTCTGTCTCGGAACCATGACCTTTGGTGGCCAGGACGGCGTCTGGAAGCAGATGGGCGGCCTCGACCAGGGGCAAGCCGACCGCCTCGTCGGCCGCGCCCTGGATGCCGGGATCAACCTCATCGACACCGCGGACGTCTATGGCGAGGGCCGCTCGGAGGAGATCACCGGCCAGTCCCTGCGCAACCTGAAGATTCGCCGCGACAGCGTCGTCGTCGCCACCAAGGCCTATGGCACCATGGGCACCGGCCAGAATTCCGGCGGGGCCTCGCGCGTCCATCTCTTGGAGGCGGTCAAGGCGAGCCTCAAGCGGCTCCAGCTCGACCATATCGACCTCTACCAGATCCACGGCTTCGACCCGGCGACACCCATCGCCGAGACGATGCGGGCCCTCGACACCCTCGTTCAGCATGGCCATGTCCGCTACGTCGGCGTCTCGAACTGGGCCGCCTGGCAGATCGTGAAGGCGTTGGGCATCGCCGAGCGCGAGGGCCTTGCGCCGCTCGCGAGCCTGCAGGCCTATTACACGCTGGCCGGACGCGACGTGGAGCGCGAGATCGTGCCGATGATCCGAAGCGAAGGCGTCGGCCTGCTCGTGTGGAGCCCGCTCGCCGGAGGCCTGCTCAGCGGCAAGTACGCTCGCGATGAAGCGCCGACGGAAGGGCGACGCGCCGCCTTCGAATTCCCGCCGGTCGCCCGCGAGCGCGCCCATGCCTGCCTCGACGCGATGGCGCCGATCGCCGAACGCCGCGGCGTCTCGATGGCGCAGATCGCACTGGCCTGGCTGCTCCACCGCAAGGTCGTCAGCAGCGTCATCATCGGCGCCAAGACGCTGGCGCAGCTCGACGACAACATCGCCGCGACGCAGTTGGACCTGACGGCCGGGGAACTCGACATCCTCGACGCGGTCAGCACGCTGCCGCCGGAATATCCCGGCTGGATGTTCGAGACCCAAGGTGCGCGGGCGAGGCAGTTGGCGGAGGTCGGGCGGGGGACGGCGCGGTAGGGAGCAGCCCGTCAGGCCGCCCGACGCCGCTCCGGATACAGTCCCAGCAACCCCTCAGCATCGGCCCGCGCGACTCCGCGCTCGGTGATGATCCCCGTCACCAGCCGGGCCGGGGTGACGTCGAAGGCGGGGTTCGCCACCGGACTGCCGGGGGAGACCACTTCGATCGTCGCGAAGCCGCCATCGGCCAGGCGCCCGGTCAGGTGCGTGACCTCGCGGCCGTCACGCTCCTCGATCGGGATGTCGCGCACGCCGTCGTCAAGCGTCCAGTCGATGGTGGAGAACGGCAGCGCCGCATAGAAGGGGACGCCGTTGTCGTGGGCGGCCAGCGCCTTGAGATAGGTGCCGATCTTGTTGCAGACGTCGCCCGATGCCGTGGTCCGATCGGAGCCGACGATGCAGAGGTCGATGCCGCCATGCTGCATCAGGTGTCCGCCGGCGTTGTCGGCGATGACGGTGTGGGGCACGCCGTGGCCGTTGAGCTCGAACGCGGTGAGCGCCGCGCCCTGGTTGCGCGGGCGGGTCTCGTCCACGAAGACGTGGACCGGGACGCCGGCCTCGTGCGCCGCGTAGATCGGCGCGATGGCGGTGCCCCAGTCGACGGTGGCGAGCCAGCCCGCGTTGCAATGGGTAAGTACGTTGATCGGGCGGCCCTTCTTCCGATGGATGTCGGCCAGAAGCCGCCCGCCATGCTGGCCGATAGCGCGGCAGCTCGCGACGTCCTCGTCGGCGATGCGGCCGGCCTCCGCGAAGGCGATGGATGCGCGGTCCCGCTCGGGCGCGGCCCGCAGGAGAGCGGCGACGTGGTCGAGCGCCCAGCGCAGATTGATCGCGGTGGGCCGCGTCGCCGCAAGCGTCGCGGCGGCGTGGTCGATTCCCCCATCGGATGCGTCGGCCCGCATCGCCAGAGCCATGCCGTAGGCCGCCGTGACGCCGATGAGTGGCGCGCCGCGCACCACCATGGTGCGGATCGCCACCGCAGCGTCGTCGAGGCTCGCGAGGCGCGTCAGCTCGAAGGCGAAGGGCAGGCGGGTCTGGTCGATGACCTGGACCGAGATGCCGTCGGCATCGGGGAAGATGGTGCGGTAGGGGCGACCGTCGATGTTCATGGGGGCGCCCTCTCGCATAATCCGGGGACGAGGGCCAGCCGGGGCTCTGCGCGACTTGCGGGCAGATGAATCCAATTATGCTTGATGCATTGTCGCTTGGGCCGCCATCCCGTCGCACTGGGAACGTTAGGGGAGCGCCGGATCATGGGCGACCATCTCGCCGACGTGAAGACAGACGCCAAGAAACCCGTCGACGAGGTGGCGCTGGAGAAGATGGCCAAGACCTACCGTCCGGTCCTCTCCAAGCCTGACACCGGGTTCGTCGTTTGCTCCCACACGGTCGGTCCAACTTGAAACCTTCAAGCGGCTTCGACACGAACCCGATCATGCGCGTAGGCAATCAGGTCTTGCTCGATCTCCGTCGCGACCGTCGCGTCAAGCAGACCTTGCTTCATGATCGGAAGCTTCCGTCGCAGTGCGTCCAGGGTCGGAGCGTCCGTGACGAGGCCGGGGATTTCCAAATCCTGGACGAACCAAACGCCCCCCGTCGTCCCAGGCGCAACGGATGACGGCGTGTCGGATCATCTGCGGGCCCTCTTGATGATCCTCACGTTCCCCGAGCCGCGTGTCCGAAGCAAGTCCCCTAAAAGCTCACCGCCCGCACTCGCTTCACCTGCGGGATCGCCTCGATCTCGCGCTGGACGGCCTCGGAGATCGGAGCGTCGATGGCGCAGAAGCAGATCGCATTGCCGCCCTCGGTCTCGCGCCCGAGGTTGAACGTGGCGACGTTGACGCCGGCATTGCCCAGGATCGTGCCGAGGCGGCCGATGAAACCTGGCCTGTCGAGGTTGCGCACGTAGAGCATGTGTTCCGAGAAGGCGGCGTCGATGGCGATCGAGCGGATCTCGATCATGCGCGGCTTGCCGTCGTGGAAGACGGTGCCGGCGGCGTCCCGCGGCATGTCCTCGGCATCGACCGTGATGTGCACGAGTGATTCGAAGTCGCTGACCGCGCCCTCGCGCTTCACCTCCTCGACGACGATGCCGCGCTCGCGCGCCACCGCAGGTGCCGAGACCATGTTGATGTCAGCGAGGAACGGACGCAGCACTCCCGTCACCGCCGCCGAGGTGAGCGCGCGCGTGTTCATGCCGGCGACCGCGCCCTCGTAGGTGATGCGGATGCCCTTGATCGGCGCGTCGGTGAGCTGGCCCAGGAACGAGCCGAGCTTGTCGGCAAGAGCCACGAAGGGCTTCAGGCGGGGCGCCTCGTCGGCCGAGATCGAGGGGAAGTTGATGGCGTTGGTGATGGCGCCGTGGAGCAGGTAATCGGCCATCTGCTCGGCCACCTGCAGCGCCACGTTCTCCTGGGCTTCGTTGGTCGAGGCGCCGAGATGGGGCGTGCAAATCACGTTGGGCTGCCCGAACAGCGGGTTGTCCGTCGCCGGTTCCGTCACGAAGACGTCGAAGGCCGCGCCGCCGACGTGGCCGCTGTCCAGAGCCACCCGCAGCGCGACCTCGTCGACGAGCCCGCCGCGGGCGCAGTTGACGATCCGCACGCCGGGCTTCGTCTTGGCGAGGTTCTCCGCCGAGAGGATGTTGCGCGTCTTGTCGGTCATCGGCACATGCAGCGTGATGATGTCGGCCCTGGCCAGCAGCATGTCGAGCTCGACCTTCTCGACGCCGATCTCGATGGCGCGCTCCGGCGACAGGTAGGGGTCGTAGGCGACGACCTTGAGCTTGAGGCCGATGGCCCGGTCGGCGACGATGGCGCCGATATTGCCGCAGCCGATGACGCCGAGCGTCTTGGCCGTCAGCTCGACTCCCATGAACCGGTTCTTCTCCCACTTGCCCGCCTGCGTCGAGGCGTCGGCCTGCGGGATCTGGCGGGCGAGCGCGAACATCATCGCGATGGCGTGCTCGGCGGTGGTGATCGAGTTGCCGAACGGCGTGTTCATGACGATGACGCCGCGCGCCGTGGCGGCCGGCACATCGACGTTGTCGACGCCGATCCCGGCGCGGCCGATCACCTTGAGGCGGGAGGTCTGCGCCAGCACCTTCTGCGTGACCTTGGTCGCCGAGCGGATGGCGAGGCCGTCATACTCGCCGATGATCGCGGCGAAGGCCTCCTTGTCCTTGCCGAGTTCGGGGCGGAAATCGACGTCGATCCCCCGATCGCGAAAGATCTGGACGGCGGCATCGGAGAGGGCGTCGGAAATCAGCACCTTGGGAGCGGGCATCGGGGCCTCCGGCTCGTGAGGGAGAGGACATTCAGGAAGGGGTTTGACAAGCGCGAACCCTCCCCCTCACCTCTCGGGTTGACCCGAGATCTGCACCTTGGTGCCCGAGCCGGGCCTGCTCGATGTGGGCCAGACTGCAGATCTCGGGCAAGCCCGAGATCTGTGAGGAGGGAAGGGGCGCGTTGCGCCTTAAGCCGCCTTCGCCAGCAGCTTCGCCTTTTCGGCGGAGAAGGCCCAGTCGAGCCAGGGTGTCAGCGCCTCCAGATCGGAGGTCTCCACCGTTGCCCCGCACCAGATCCGCAGGCCGGCCGGCGCGTCGCGATAGGCGCCGATGTCGAAGGCGATGCCCTCGGCATCGAGGGTGTCGGTGATGCCCTTGGCCACCGCTGCGACGGCACCGTTGCCCTGAGCCAGGACATCGGGATCCGTGATGACGAGGCACACGCCGGTGTTGCTGTAGGTCGCCGGATCGGCGGCGAGGTTGCCGATCCAGGCGGTGCGCGCCACCCAGTCGTGGACGACCTTGGCGTTGGCGTCGGCCCGCGCGTGCAGGGCGTCGAGACCACCGATCTCCTCGGCCCAGCGCAGAGTGTCGAGGTAGTCCTCGACCGCCAGCATCGAGGGCGTGTTGATGGTGTCGCCCTTGAAGATCCCCTCGATCAGCTTGCCGTCCTTGGCCAACCGAAAGACCTTCGGGATCGGCCAGGCCGGCTTGTTCGACTCGATGCGCGCGACGGCACGGGGCGAGAGGATGAGCATGCCGTGCGCGGCCTCGCCGCCCATCGCCTTCTGCCAGGAAAAGGTCACGACATCGAGCTTGTCCCACGCGAGCGGCATCGCGAAGGCGGCCGAGGTCGCATCGCAGATGGTGATGCCCTCGCGGTCGGCGGCGATCCAGTCGCCGTTCGGCACGCGCACGCCGGCGGCAGTGCCGTTCCAGGTGAAGATGCAATCGTTGTTCTTGGTGTCGATCGCCGAGAGGTCCGGCAGCACGCCGTAGGGCGTCTGGCGGACGATCGGGGAGATCTTGAGTTCCTGAAGCGCGTCGGTGACCCATTCGGCACCGAAGGCCTCCCAGGCCGCGACCTCGACGGTCCGCGATCCCAGCATCGACCACATCGCCATCTCGACGGCGCCGGTATCGGAGGCGGGCACGATGCCGATGCGGTAATCGGCCGGGACGCGCAGAACCTTGCGGGTGAGGTCGATCGCCTGCCCGAGCTTGGCCTTGCCGATCGCGGAGCGGTGTGAGCGTCCGAGGGCGGCGCCTTCGAGGGCCTGGAGGCTCCAGCCAGGCCGCTTGGCGCAGGGGCCGGACGAGAAGTTCGGCACGCGGGGGCGCGTGGTGGGTCGGTTCATGATGCGGTCCATCCTCACAGATGAAAGCTCCTCGTTGGGGAGGAGTGGCCCACCGCAGGCAATGAACCCGTGCCCGGCAATAAGCAAGATGCTCGAACGGAAAGCCTGCCTGCGCCTCGCGCCGGCAACAGGTCCGCCGTCTCAGCTTTCCTCGCGTGTCAGGAGATCGGGCCTACGCTCGCGGGTCAGGCGCAGGGCCTCGTCCCGGCGCCATCGGGCGATCGCCGCGTGGTTGCCGCCCGTGAGGACGTCGGGAATGGCGCGGCCCTCCCATTCGCGCGGCCTCGTATAATGCGGATATTCGAGGTGTCCCGATTCGAAGCTCTCCTCGACCCCGGAAGCGACTTTCCCCATGACGCCGGGGAGCAGGCGGACGCAGGCGTCGAGCAGCACCAGGGCCGCGATCTCCCCGCCCGAGAGCACGTAGTCGCCGATCGACACCTCTTCGAGGTTGCGGCCGGCGATCACCCGCTCATCGACTCCCTCGAAACGGCCGCAGACGACGACGATTCCAGGCCCCTCGCTCAAGGTCCGCACCCGCGCCTGCGTCAGCGGCCACCCGCGCGGGCTCATGAGCATGCGGGGGCGCTCGTCGGGCGCCACCGAGTCGATGGCCGCGGCCAGCACGTCGCAGCGCAGCACCATCCCGGCGCCGCCGCCGGCCGGCGTGTCGTCCACCGCGCGATGGCGGCCGAGCCCGTGCTCGCGGATCTGCCGGGCGTCCAGGGTCCAGGCGCCCCGCGCGAGCGCATCGCCGGAGAGCGAAGCCCCGAGAGGACCGGGAAACATCTCCGGGTAGAGCGTGAGGATGGTGGCGTGCCAGGGGTGAGCGCGGGTCATCATACGGTCCATCGGCGAAGCCGGATCGAGATCGACGGCACTGACGGCCGGCCTGACGGTATCATCCCTCGACCGCCACGCGACCGAGGATCTCGTTGGTCGCGGCAGGAGCATGCATCCGGCCCGCGAACGCAGCGTGAAGAGGTTGTCGGGGGCCGAACGTCGGGTGTTCCATCGCCATGTGCGACCACTCGGGATGCGGTCGTGGCGTGGCTTTATCCGGACAGCCGGTTAAATTGTGCCTCGTGAGGGATCGATCGGGGGATTGACGCGTCATCCGATCGTTTTGAAGTTCGCTTGGGACCCGCGTAGACCGCCGGGCGAAGCAGACCGGGGACGCGATGCCAGGCGTGAGATCGAAGGACGTGACTGAGCGTGCCATGACCCGGGCGGAGGCAATCGCCCGAGGGCGACGTACAGGATGAACGGACCGGCGACGACGGCTGAGAGCCTGTTCCGGGGCCGGGGCGAGATACGCGTCCTCGCTCGAGCGCTCGACTGGGCGCAGACGCCGCTCGGGGCCGTGCCGTCGTGGTCGCAAAGCCTGCGCTCGACCGTGCGCACGCTCCTGTCGTCTCAATATCCGATGATCCTGACCTGGGGACCGTCCTTCACACAGATCTACAACGATGCCTACGCCAAGTTGATCGGAGCCGGGCATCCCGACGCGCTGGGAGCCGATATCCGCGTCACGCTGGCAGCGAGCTGGGATACGCTCGGGCCAATGATCGCCCGTGTTATGGAGACGGGCGAGGCCAACTGGACGCCGGCCCTGCCCCTGCTCATGGAGCGGGCGGGTTACCGTGAGGAGGCCTATTTCAGCGTCTCCCACGCCCCGGCCGATGACGACGAGGGCAGGACCGTGGGCATGCTTGCGGTCTGCAGCGAAGTCACTGCCCAGATCGTCGGGGAAAGACGGCTCAGCCTCCTGCGGGATCTCGGTGCCCGTGCCGGAGAGACGCGCGGTGTCGAGGCGACCTGCAACGACATCGCTGAGGCGCTGGCCAACGCGCCGCTCGACCTGCCTTTCGCATCCCTCTACCTGCGCGGCCCCGGCGACGAGCTGCGCCTTGCGGCGATGTCGGGCACCGATGTCGGGGTGGAATGGCCGTTCGAGCGGGTCCTCCAAGGCGAGACGGTCCGGATCGACCATTCGGGCTTCGGCATCCGCGGCGGATTCTGGAACGATCCCGTTGAGACCGCCGTCGCGATGCCTGTCGTGGGCGAGGCCGGTGCGGCGCCCCTCGGCGTGCTGGTCCTCGGCATCACCCCGAGCCGCGCCCTCGACGACGGCTATTCGGGCTTCCTGAACCTCGTCGCCGGACAGGTTTCGGCCGCGATCCGGAATGCCCGCGCCTACGAGGAGGAGCGCCGCCGGGCCGAGGCACTGGCCGAGCTCGACCGGGCCAAGACACGCTTCTTCTCGAATGTCAGCCACGAGTTCCGCACACCCCTCACGCTGATGCTCGGGCCGCTGGAGGATGCGCTCTCGCGGGACGGCATCGATGGGACGACGAGGAGCGAGCTCGAAGTCGCCCATCGCAATGCGCTGCGACTCTTGCGGCTGGTCAACACGCTGCTCGATTTCTCGCGCGTCGAGGCGGGGCGCATCGAGGCGACCTTCGCGCCCGTCGACCTCGCCGCGTTGACACAGGATATCGCCAGCAGCTTCCGCTCGGCGGTCGAGCGCGGAGGCCTCGCCTTCACGGTCGAAGCGGCGACCCTGCCCGGACCGGTTCATGTCGACCGCGACATGTGGGAGAAGGTGGTCCTCAACCTGCTCTCGAACGCCTTCAAATACACCTTCGCCGGCGCCATCACGGCGAGGCTCGAGGCGATCGACGGAGCGGTGCGCCTCACCGTCTCCGACACGGGCGTCGGCATACCGGCCGACGCGCTGGCGCGCATCTTCGAACGTTTCCACCGAATCGAGGGGACGCGCAGCCGCTCCCACGAGGGCTCCGGCATCGGCCTCGCCCTGGTTCGCGAACTCGTGGCGATGCATGGCGGTACGATCGACGTCGAAAGCGTGGTCGACCGGGGAACCACGTTCACCGTGACGGTGCCGACCGGGATCGAGCATCTTCCGCAGGACAGGATTGCGCGGGAGAGCGGCGACTCGTCAGCCAGCTTGGTCGCCGCCTATGTCGAGGAAGCCCTGCACTGGCTGCCCGAGACTCCACCGCCGTCGAACGTCGTCGTCCTGCATCCGGACAACGATACGACACCGCCTAGGTCACGTCGTGCGCGCATCGTCCTCGCCGACGACAATGCCGACATGCGGGCCTATGTCGAACGTCTGCTCGGGGACGCCCACGATGTCGTCGCGGTGGCCGACGGTGTGGCGGCCCTTGAGGCGCTCAAGGAACGTCCCGCGGACCTTCTGCTCACCGACGTAATGATGCCGTTTCTCGATGGGATCGCGCTCACGCGTCAGGTCCGGCGGGACCCGACCCTGCAAACGGTTCCGATCATCATGCTCTCGGCCCGGGCAGGGCCGGAGGCGGGCGTCGAGGGTTTCGAGGCCGGGGCCGACGACTACCTCGTCAAGCCGTTCGCGGCGCGCGAGCTGCTCGCGCGGGTCCAGGCCAATCTCGAACTGGCGAAGCTGCGTCGCGAGGCCGAGGAGCAGCTCGCGCAGGGCCGGAAAATGGAGGCGGTCGGCCAGCTCACCGGCGGCGTCGCGCACGATTTCAACAACCTGCTGGCGGCCGTGATGGGGTCGGTCGAGCTCGCGACGCGCAAGGTCACGGACCAACGCGTCCTGCGCCTCCTGAACAACGCCATGCAGGCCGCGCAACGCGGGGCCAGGCTCACCGACCAACTCCTCGCCTTCTCGCGCAAGCAACAGCTGGATGGGCGCCCGACCGATCTCAACGGCGTGCTCTCGGGCATGGCCGACCTTCTCCACCGCACGCTTGGCGGGACCATCGGTGCCGCGACCCATCTCGCCGCCGATCTCTGGCCCGCCATGGCCGACCCGACCCGGATCGAGCTCGCCGTGCTCAACCTTACGGTCAACGCCCGCGATGCGATGCCCGAAGGCGGCGAGCTGACCCTCGAAACTGCCAATGTCGGCGATGACGACCCACGGCCGACCCATCTTCCGGCAGGGGACTACGTGCGCCTCAGCGTGAGCGATACCGGGGAAGGAATGACGCCGGAGGTCATGGCGCGTGTCTTCGAGCCGTTCTTCACCACGCGACCGCAGGGGCGGGGAACGGGCCTCGGCCTGGCCCAGGTCTATGGGACGGCCAAGCAGCTCGGCGGCGAGGTGACGGTCGAGAGCCGGGTCGGATACGGCACGACAGTCACGCTCTACCTCCCCCGCGCGCAGCCCGTCGCGGCACTGGATCCATCGCGCGCCGGCCGCCAAACGGAAGGGTCGGCGGGGACGTGCATCCTCGTCGTGGACGACGACCCTCAGGTACGGGCCTCGACGGTCGCTCTCCTGGAGGAGCTGGGCTACGGCGTGCTGGATGTCGGCAGCGGTCCCGAAGCCCTGATCCTCCT
>NZ_CAXUJR010000002.1:51216-59409 GCF_964251405.1 uncultured Methylobacterium sp. | reverse complement strand
AGCTGGGCTACGGCGTGCTGGATGTCGGCAGCGGTCCCGAAGCCCTGATCCTCCTTGGCGAGGATCGCCAGATCGGCCTGATGCTCACCGACTTCGCGATGCCCGGAATGACGGGACGCGAGCTCAGCAGCCACGCTCAGGCGCTGCGGCCCACGTTGCGCGTCCTGCTGATGACCGGCTACGCCGATCCCGCCGCACTGCCTGCCGAAGCCGTCCAGATCCTTCGGAAGCCCTTTGCCATGGGCGAACTCGCCGCCGCCGTCGCGGCGGCCCTGTCTCAGGAGACTCCGGTGATCCCGTTCCGGAGGCCGGAGACCGGGACGAGCTATGGAATCGGGGAGGGCGCGTAGGTTCGCCGATGTGCATCGGCGGGGGCGGCGAAGACGAGCGCTGGCTCAACCGCCATACACGACTTGCCGGGACCTCCTCCGCAAGCAGACTTTCATCCAGCCATCGAGTGGCGGCGCAGTCCCTGGCTGTTCCCGAAGGCGCGCCCGTACAGGTCCGAATAGGTCGCAGCGGCCCCATCCCAGCCGAAGGAGCGCGACATCGCCCTGCGCCGCATGGCGTTGAGCCGCTTCTTCTGCGCGAAGGTGTCGAAGGCGCGCCGAATGGCGTGTGAAAAGCCCCGGTTCGGCGCCTCGCCGAAGGTGAACCCCGTGACACCATCCTCGACCGTGTCGGCGAGGCCGCCGGTGCGGCGCACGATCGGAAGCGAGCCGAAGCGCTGGGCATACATCTGCGCGAGGCCGCAGGGCTCGAAGCGCGAGGGCATCAGCAGGAAGTCGCTGCCCGCGAACATCCGGCGTGCCTGCTTCTCCTGAAAGCCCGTATGGACACCCACCGCGGACGGGTGACGTCGCGCGAGGTCGCGCAGTGCCCCTTCGAAGCGGCTCTCCCCCTGGCCGATCACGACGAGCTGGCCGCCCTCGGCGACGATCGTCTCGGCGGCCGCGATGCTGAGATCGATGCCCTTCTGGTGGACGAGACGAGACACGATGGCGAAGAGCGGCCCGCGCGACACCGCGAGGCCGAATTGCCGGCGGACCATCTCGGCGTTGGCACGCTTGCCCTTCCAGTCGTCGACCTCGAACCGGGTCGCCAGGTTGGGATCGGTGCGCGGGTCCCAGCTCTCGTCGATCCCATTGAGGATGCCGGCGAGCCGCCCCTGAGCGGCACGGGTCCGCAGCAGCCCGTCGAGTCCGCAGCCGGCCTCCGTGGTCATGATTTCTCGGGCATAGGTCTCACTGACCGTGGTGACGTGCGAGGCGTAGTAGATGCCGGCCTTGAGGAAGGAGAGGTGGCCGTAGAACTCGACCCCGTCCATCTGGAAAGCTCCGTCCGGCACCCCGAGACGTCCGAGCGACTCGCTCGAGAACAACCCCTGATAGGCGAGGTTGTGGATCGTCAGCACGCTCGGAATCCGCCGGCCCGTCCATGACAGGTAGGCCGGTGCCAGTGCCGTCTGCCAGTCGTTGAGGTGGAGAAGGTCTGCGCTCCAACCCGGATCGGCGCCTCCGGCGATCTCGGCGGCGGCGAGGCTGAGGCGAGCGAAGCGAAGGTCGTTGTCGCGAAAATCACCCTGGGCGTCGCCGTAGGGAGTCCCGTCGCGCTGGTAGAGGTCGGCGCTCAGGAGCACGTAGACCAGCAGGCCGTCGCCCATCTCGACGAGCCCGAGGTCGCAAGGCGGCACGCCGGCCTGACCGGGAAGCCGCGCCACGACGGGCATATGGTCGAACCTGTCGACCACCTGCCGGTAACCGGGAATCAGGACCCGGACGTCGTAGTGTCGGCGTAGCGCGCGCGGTAGTGCGCCCGCGACCTCGCCGAGGCCGCCGGTCTTCACGAAATCCGCCATCTCCGGTGTCGCGTAGAGGATCCGCCGCTGCAGCGACCGTCTCCGGTCCGGTTCGGCGTCGAGTGCGTGGCGCGACGGAGGGATGGCGGCGCCGTCCAGCGCGGAGGTCCCACGCACGCCGAAGGCATCATTGATGCGCGGGAACATGGGGCGATCGGCTTGGTCGATCGGGGACACGCCGAGAGAAACCGAGTCCGTCATGGTCAGGGCCTTCGAGACAGTCGTGCGGGTGTGCGATGCACAATTCAAGCCATGGGAATGGTAAAGGCCGGCTTAAACCTGTTGCATCGCAATAATTCCGCGCCCTGGCATCGAGCTGGGCATTCATTCCAGCGACATTCCGCCGCCATCATTCCGTCCTGCTCGCCCGTCAGCCTCGATCTCGTTCGGGAGAACGCGAGGGTTGAGGCACGGCGTTTGCAGTGTTGTCGCGTGTCTGCGACAGGATCTGCTGGAGCATTTGCTCGGGCTCACCATGCTCGGGCAAGCGACCGCAGTTATTGGGCCATCAGAAGAATGGGCCAGCTTTTTTCGGGCTTCCTGAATGGTCCGGTGGCGAAAAGGGGGAACGACACGTGCTCAACGACATCCTGATCGTACCGGATCGTAATCGCGCGGCGGACGCCGCCTTGACGGAACGGGCTGCCGGCATGCCGAACGCGCCTGCTTGGTCAAAGCCCGTTCAACCTGTTTCCGGCGATCCCGTCATTGACATGCGTGAAGCGATCCTCGCCAAACTCGCCTATTCGATCGGCAGGACGCCCGAGACCGCCCGCGAGCGCGATTGGTTCGCCGCGACCGCCCTCGCTCTGCGCGACCGCATCGTCGATGCCTGCATGACCTCGCGCAGCGAGACCGTGCCCAACAAGCGCGTGTACTACCTATCACTCGAATTCCTGATCGGGCGCCTGCTCTCGGACGCCATGAACAATCTCGGCCTCGTCGAGACCACCCGCGCGGCCTTGGCCGATCTCGGAATCTCGCTGGACGCGGTCGAGGGTGCCGAGCCCGACGCCGCGCTCGGCAACGGCGGCCTCGGGCGGCTGGCCGCCTGCTTCATGGAGAGCATGGCGAGCCTGGCGATCCCGGCGATCGGCTATGGCATCCGCTACGATCACGGCCTGTTCCGGCAGTCGCTCGAGGACGGCTGGCAGAAGGAGGCGCCCGAGACCTGGCTCGCGGAGGGCAATCCCTGGGAGTTCGCGCGTCCCGACGCGACCTACAAGATCGGATTCGGCGGCCACGTCACGATGTCGTCGGTCGGCGAGGGCATCATCCGGCGCCATTGGCAGCCGGGCGAGACGGTGCTGGCCGTCGCCCACGACGTGCCGGTCGTCGGTTGGCGCGGCGGCCACGTGAACACCCTGCGCCTGTGGAAAGCGGAAGCCGACGCGGCCGTCGATCTCGGCCGCTTCAACGGCGGCGACCATGTCGGCGCCGTCTCGGAGCGCTGCCGGGTCGAGGCGATTTCGCGGGTTCTCTACCCGAGCGATTCCTCTGATGCGGGCCAGGAATTGCGCCTGCGCCAGGAATACTTCTTCACCTCGGCCTCGCTCCAGGACCTCGTGTGCCGCCACCTCGCGGAGCGGGGCGACCTGCGCTCGCTGCCCGACCATGCCGCGATCCAGCTCAACGACACCCATCCGGCCATCGCCGTGCCCGAGCTGATGCGACTCCTCCTCGAAGACCATGGCTTCACCTGGGAAGACGCCTGGCACGTCACCACCAACACGCTGAGCTACACCAATCACACGCTGCTGCCGGAGGCCCTGGAGACATGGCCGGTCGGGCTGATGGAGCGGCTGCTGCCGCGCCACATGCAGATCATCTACTTGATCAACTGGATGCACCTCGAAGAGCAGGGCAGGCGGGGCCAGGCCGATGCCGTCCACCTCGCCTCCGTCTCGCTCATCGAAGAATCGCACGGCAAACGCGTGCGCATGGGCCATCTCGCCTTCCTGGGCGCGCGTCGCGTCAACGGCGTCTCGGCGCTGCACACCGACCTGATGCGCTCCACGGTGTTCAAGGACCTCCATGCCCTCGACACCGACAAGATCGTCAACAAGACCAACGGCATCACGTTCCGGCGCTGGCTGCACAACGCGAACCCCGAGCTGACGAAGCTCGCCGTCGAGATCGTCGGCGAGCGCGTCCTCGATGATCCGACGGCGCTCCTCGACCTCGCGGGACACGCGGAGGATTCCGCCTTCCAGGCGCGCTACGCCGCCATGCGCCTCGCCCGGAAGGAGACGCTTGCCCGCGTCCTTGCCGATCGCACCGGCATCGTCGTCGATCCGACCGCCCTGTTCGACGTCCAGATCAAGCGCATCCACGAATACAAGCGCCAACTCCTCAACGTCATCGAGACGGTGGCGCTCTACCAGGCGATCAAGGCCGATCCGGGCAAGGACTGGACGCCACGGGTCAAGATGTTCGGCGGCAAGGCGGCGCCGAGCTACGTCCAGGCCAAGCTGATCATCAAGCTGGCCTGCGACGTCGCCAAGGTCGTGAACGACGATCCCGACGTGGCCGGCCGGCTCAAGGTCGCGTTCCTGCCGAACTATTCTGTGAGCCTTGCCGAGGCCATCATCCCGGCCGCCGACCTGTCCGAGCAGATCTCGACGGCCGGCATGGAGGCCTCCGGCACCGGCAACATGAAGCTGGCCCTCAACGGCGCCTTGACGATCGGCACCCTCGACGGCGCCAATATCGAGATCCGCGACAATGTCGGCCCCGAGAACATCTTCATCTTCGGCCTCGATGCGGCCGGCGTCGCCGAACGGATGTTGGAGGCGAGCTATCCGGCCAAGGCCATCGCCGCCTCGCCGCGCCTCGCGGCCGCCCTCGACCTGATAGGCTCGGGCGGGTTCTCGCCGGACGACCGCAGCCGCTTCCGGCCCCTCGTCGACGACCTGCGCCATAACGACCGCTACCTGCTCACCGTCGATTTCGACGATTACTGGCGGGCGCAACGCGAGATCGACACGGCCTGGGCCGACCCGAAGGCGTGGTGGAAATCCGCTATCCTGAACACCTCGCGGATGGCGTGGTTCTCCTCGGACCGTTCGATGCGCGAATATGCCGAGGAGATCTGGCGGGTGAAGGTCGCCTGAGTCAGCCTCCACCTTCTGAACGAAAGAAGCCCGGCGCGGAAAGGCGCCGGGCTTCTTCGTGTCTGCGGGACGATCAGCGAGCTGGCGGCAGCAGCACCGGGTAGCAGCGGGCCCCCGCCGCGGCGGCCAGGACCTCGACGGCGCCCACCGTCGATGCATCGCCGACCACGTGGACGACGTCGGTGGTGCGCAGGGACGGCAGATGCGCGCTCAAGGGTCCGGGCCGGACGTCCGGCGGGCGTTGCCGCGCGCGGTCGGCGACGAGAACGATCCGGCCGATCCCCGTCGCCCGGAGCCAGTCGAGGGAGGGGCGCATGTAGAGGTCGAGGGGATCGCGGGCACCGGCGATCATCACGACGTCGCGGGCCGGCTCGATGTAGCGCGCCGCCCGGGCGATGGCCCAGATCGGGGCGAATCCGGTCTCGGCCGCGAGCAGAACGAGGCGTCCGCCACCGGGACGATAGTAGCCGCGCCCGGTCGGGCCTTTCACCTTGACTTCGGCGCCCAGGGGCACCCCCTCGCCGAGTGCGCTCGCGAGGGAGCCAGTACCGGGTTCAAGCGGCAGGTGGAAGACGAGCTCGTTGAGTTCGGCGGCACCGTCGATGCGCAGGGTCGGACTCAGGGTGAGAGGCGCGAAGCCCTCCACCGTCATGACGACCTGATGCCCCGGCTCGAAAACGAGACGGCGGGTGATCGTCACCACCATCTCGATGACATGCGGCCCGAGCTGGCGGATCTGCGTGATCGTCCCGGTTCGGCGGGACGGGGCCGGGGGCTTGATGGGTTCGGCCCACGCGATGGCGGCGCGCGGCAGGGTGGGCATCAGGGCTTCGGCTCGATGAAGGCGCGGCTTGCCCCGGCGCGAAGCCGGGCCGAAGCCCTGCCCGAAGCCCTGCCCGAACGGATTGGCACCGTGCAGGCCGGAGCCGGACCCGATCATGCCCTCGGCCAGCGCCGCCTCGACGGGGGTATCGCCGGTGGAAATGCGAACGGCCTTGCCGTTGACGACGAGTGAGCAACGCGCGCTCATGGCCGTCTCCCGAAAGAGTGTGAGGACAAGGACAGGTGGGATCGCGCGGGGGCGCTCAACGCCTCTGACGGAGAAGCTGGTCGACGAGGATCGCCCAGCGGTCACGCACCAGGCGGGCATCGTCCGTCGAGGTGGCCGGATCGTCGACCTTCTCGATCAGCGCGCGCAGGCTCGCGTTTTCGCTGCGTTCGGCCTTGAGCACGGCCTTCATCAGCGTCACCTCGGTTTTCAGACGAAGGAGGTCCGCCGTCGAAACCTCGTCGGGTTCGTCCTGATCATCGTCTTCCGAGACCGCCGGGACCAGCGCGATGACGGTCGCCGTGTCCTGTGCATCCCACACGCTGACGCGGAGGGGACGCGCCACGAGGCGCCGCACGATGTCGGATCCGGTCTCCGCCTTCTCCTGCCTCGCCGCTTGCGCCATCGCACCCGTCTCCCGCCCGGCGTCCGGCTGCTCCGCGCTGCCGATCGAACCTGGACGGTACGATGCGAGATCATGGTTAAGGGAGGTTTAATCCCGAGGCTCAACTTCCGGAGCCGACGGGATCAGCGGTGACGCCTCACGCTGATGTCGATTGATGCGAATGCTCCAAAAGCACCGTGCGAGGCCGAAAACGACATCCGGCATGATACTGCCGTTCCGGCAGATGCGCGGCAGAGCCAACTTGCTACAGGCGCAAATCCCGCCGTCTGTCATCGTCTGCGGCGGGAATTCCCGCCAGAACGCGGGCGGGTGTCGTGTAGACGATGCGATATCCCACCGGCAGTGGGCCGCAACCGATACAGATGGCCATCGTCCACCGCTCCCAGAGCTTGGTGTTTCGGGAATCGACGGCCCGCTGCCGCTTCTGACCGAGCTCGATGAACCTCTTGATCTCGGCCGCTTTTTCATCGCTGGTCGCGGTGCGGTCATTGGTCTGTGCCGGGCGTGGCGGGAGTCTGCCCTGCGCCGACCCGGTTGAAATGGATAGCGTCACAAAACACAAAATCAATACGACAAGACGCATCGGAAGCTCCTGATTATTCAATGAGCATTCCCCTTGTGACGTGGCCTACGTGTCACATCGTCGAAAAGTTTCGATATCAATTGTCAACTTGTGAGTATGGCATTATCTTGCGAGCCAATACGGTGTTCGCGAAAGCCGATCTCGCCGACCATCAATGTCGGTTTCGACCCAAATGGGTCGCGCCCCGCAACATCGTTCGGCAATACGGTCGAAGTGCCCATTGAAGCGGTGTCGCAGCACGGGCCGCCTTCGCCGCCATTGCTCCTCTGACGGCTCGATCTTGAAATTCAATCGATCCGGAACGGCGGAACCAGGAAAGCAGTCCGGCCTATCGGGAGTCCCATTCTACGCCTTCGACGTCGAGGCCCAACCGAGGCATCCGAGCCATCCGATGTCACGCTGCCTCGGGCGCCGCTCCGACGAGTTGGCGGGCCTGGAGCATCGACATCGGTTCGCCGAAGGCGAAGCCCTGCGCGTATTCGCAGCCGAGCTCGGCCAGGGCCTGCGCGTCGGCTTCGGTCTCCGCCCCCTCGGCGACGATGACGAGGCCGAGTTCCTGCGCCATCCTGACGATCGAGCGCAGGATCACGGTGCGGCCGGTGGCGATCTGGCGCACGAAGGACTGGTCGATCTTGATGGTGTCGAAGGGGAAGCGCTGAAGATACGAGAGTGCCGAATAGCCGGTGCCGAAATCGTCCAGCGACAGGCCGGCGCCGAGGTCGTGGATGCGGGTGAGCATCTGGGCTGCGTATTCGGGATTTTCCATCACCAGGCTCTCGGTGAGTTCGAGCTTGAGCGAGCCCGGCAACACCCCGGAGCGGGCGAGGACCGTCTTCACGTCGTGAAGGAGATCGTGGCGCAGGAGCTGGCGCGACGAGATGTTGACCGAGGCGAAGATCGGCGGCTCGACGTCGAGGGAACGCTGCCAGGCGGCGAGTTCGAGGGCCGTGCGCTCCATGACGAAAATGCCGAGATTGACGATGAAGCCATTATCCTCGGCGATCGGGATGAAGGTCGAGGGCGGGATGCGGCCGAGCTTGGGATGGTCCCAGCGCAGCAGCGCCTCAAATCCCGCCACGGTCCGGTCCTCCAGGCGCACGATCGGCTGGAACAGGACCTTCATCTCGTTCCGATCGAGGGAGCGGCGCAGGTCGCCCTCCAGCACCATGCGATCGCCGCGCTCGT
>NZ_CAXUJR010000002.1:46384-51116 GCF_964251405.1 uncultured Methylobacterium sp. | reverse complement strand
CGATCGAGGGAGCGGCGCAGGTCGCCCTCCAGCACCATGCGATCGCCGCGCTCGTTGCGCATGGTGGAGCGGAAGACCTCCGAACGATCGCCGCCCTGGCGCTTGGCCTGGATCATCGCGATCTC
Organism: uncultured Methylobacterium sp.; assembly: GCF_964251405.1. Lineage (GTDB taxonomy): Bacteria > Pseudomonadota > Alphaproteobacteria > Rhizobiales > Beijerinckiaceae > Methylobacterium. Next base: position 50,991 of record NZ_CAXUJR010000002.1, on the reverse strand, counting down.
GGCGTTCTTGAAAACCTCCTCGCGCTTCAGGTTGCCACCCGATTCGTAGAAGGCGATGCCGACGGAGACGGTGAGGAAAAGTTCGCGCTCCGCGTAGGTGATCGGCGTCGCAATGGCTTTGCGGATCATTTCCGCGAAGGAGAGGATGCGGTCGGGCTCGCGCTCGGAGAGCAGGATCAGGCCGAATTCGTCCCCGGCGATACGAGCGAGGGTGTCCTGGGGCCGCAGGAGTCGGCCGAGGCGGCGCGACAGCGTCAGCAGGATCGAATCGCCGGCCGCGAGTCCGATCGCGTCGTTGATCGCCTTGAAGCGATCGATGTCCAGGACGATGATCGTGGGCTTGAGGCGCGGATCCTGGCTCGCGAAGGCGAGCGCCGCATCGAGCCGGTCGTAGAACAACTCGCGGTTCGGCAGACCGGTGAGGCTGTCGTGGATGGCGTCGTGCAGCAGCCGCTCCTCGGCGGCTTTCACCTCGGTGACGTCGGCGATCGTCCCGACGATGCGAACCACCTCCCCGTCGTTTCCGATGACCGGCCGGGCCTTGAGGCGGTACCAGAGGTAAGGCCCGACCTGGGACCGCAGGCGGAAATCGTGGAGGATCCGGCCTCGGCGATCCTCGATCACCGTGTCGAGGGCTGCCGAGTAACGATCGACGTCGAAGGGGTGGAGCAGGCCGAGCCAGTTCGAGGCCGGGCCTTCGAGCGTCCCGCGCTTGAGGCCGAGCTGGCCCTCGATCTCGGCCCCCGCGAAGACCCGATCACCGGCGACGTCCCAATCGAACACGACGTCGCCGGCGCCGGTCAGCGCCAGCGCGCGGCGCTCGGTGTCCGAGACGAGGGCATGGGTCAGACCGCCGCCCGCGAAGGCGTGCTGCATGACGGTGAATCCGATCAGCATCACGATGAGCACGAGGCCGCCGATCAGGGCCGGCTGGACGAGGTCGCTGCCGATCTGCCCGGTGATGGCAAAGCCCGCCGCGACCACCCAGACCATGAGCAGCGCCCAGGTCGGCACGAGCAGGATGGCGCGGTCGTAGCCGTTATGGATGGCGAGATAGATGATGAGCAGGAGTCCGACCCCGGCCACGGCCGCGATCGAGATGCGCGCGACGCCCGCGGCCACCGGAGGATCGAAGACCGCGAGTCCGACGAGGCCGGCGAGGAAGGCGAGCCAGAAGAACGCGACGTGTCCGTAGCGCACGTGCCAGCGGCTGAGGTTGAGATAGGCGAACAGGAAGACCAGCAGGGTGGCGCCGAGGATCGCCTCGGCGGAGGCACGGTAGATCCGCTCGGCCACTTCGGTCAGCGGGAAAATCCGCTGCAGGAAGCCGAAATCGATGCAGGCATAGGCGAGTACCGACCAGGCCAGCGCCGCGGCGGCGGGGAAGATGATCGCACCCTTCACCACGAAGATGATCGTGAGGAACAGGGCGAGCAGGCCGGAGATGCCGATGATGATGCCCTTGTAGAGCGTCAGTCCGGTCGATTTCTTGCGGTAGGCCTCCTGGTCCCAGAGGTAGATCTGGGGAATGTTCGGCCCCCTCAGCTCCGCCACGAACGTCACGGTGGAGCCGGGATCGACAGTGATCATGAACTGGTCGGCTTCCGGGTTGTCCTCGCGGTCGGGCCGGATGCCCTGGCTCGCCGTGATCGCGGCGATGCGGGACCCGCCGAGATCCGGCCAGATCACCCCTGAGCCGACGAGACGGAAATGCGGCGCTACGAGGAGCCGGTCGATCTGTTCGTCGGTGTCGTTGGTGAGCGCGAAGACCATCCAGTCCGGCCGCGCTCCCGTATCGCGCGCCTTCACGACGATGCGTCGGACGATCCCGTCCTTGCCGGGCGCCGTCGAGATCTGGATCAGGTCGCCGTCGGAGCGGTAGCGCTCGATCATCGGCGTCAGGTCGATGGCCGGCGCGTCGAGGGTCAGGCGCACGGCCTCCACGGCCTCGGCCGGGCGGCTCACGGCCAGCATGGCGAGGACAACCGTCAGAAGTGCGGCCAGGACCAGGGTGGTGATACGCAACGGGCGAATGTTCCGGCCGGAGGAAGCGTCCCGGCATCTACGGCTCAGGTTGGGTCCGAGTCGTACCGATGGGGCATGGCGCGGGCAAGGCGCGACGCGGCATCACGGGATGGCGCCCACCGCTTCCTGACCTGGCCCGACATGGTTCGATCGCCCCGCTTTGCGGCCAAAACAAGCCGCTGAGCCTGGGCGCGAGAAACCACCCTGCAGGCTCCCGCGGATCAGGCGTGCATTCCTGGTCCTCGGACAGCTTTCCGGTTCTGCCTGTCGGCATCGAACCGGGACCGCTCGACCTCAAGCGGCCTGCAGAGTCTTGCGCACGTGGTCGAGCGTCGGCAGCTTCTTGATCGGTCCGATCGCCGAGAGCGTCGGAGCTCCCGAAAGGAGCTTGCGGCCGGCGGCGCGCACATCGTCGACCGTTACGGCGTCGACCTTGGCGATGACGTCGGCGGCCGGGATAACGCGACCCCAGGCCAGGAGCTGGCGGGCATTGCGCTCAATGCGGCCACCGGGCGTCTCGAGGGCCGAGAGCAGGGCAACCTTCAGCTGCGCCTTGGCGCGGACGATCTCGACCGTCTCGATGTCGGACACCGCCTTGACCGTCTCGGCCAGCGTCACGTCGACGAGCTCGGCGAGATCGGCGCCGGAGGTGCCCGCCCCGATCCCGAACAGGCCGCAATCGGAGAACGGCCAGTGGAACGACTGGATCTCGTAGGCAAGCCCCCGCGTCTCGCGGACCTCGTGCCAGAGCCGCGAGGTCAGGCCGCCTCCCAGGATTTGCGCGAACATGTGGAGGGCGTAATAGCCGTCGTCGCGGAACGACAGGCCCGGCAGGCCGATCACCACGTTGGCCTGTTCGAGCTTCTTCTGCAGGCGGCGCTCGCCGCCGGCATAGACACCCGGCACCGTCTCGGGCGCCTGGGCGGATTTCATGCCGCCGAAATGCCGGTCCGCCGCCTCGACGATGGCGTCGTGACTGATGGCGCCGGCCGCCGCCAGGACGATCCGGTCCGGCGTGTATTCACGCGCGATGTAGGCCTGGATCGCGTCGCGGTCGAAGCTCTTGATCGTGGTCGGTGTGCCGATGATCGGCCGACCTATCGGCTGGTCGGGAAAGGCGGCCTCGGTGAAGGCCTCGTAGACCACGTCGTCCGGCGTATCCTCGATCGCCGCGTATTCCTGCAGGATCACGCCCTTCTCGCGGACGAGTTCGCCCGCATCGAACAGCGAGTTCGTCAGGATGTCGCCGATCACGTCGAGGGCGACGCCGGCATCCTCACCCAACACCCGCGCGCTGTAGCTCGTGCCCTCGGCGCTGGTGGCGGCGTTGATGTCGCCGCCGACATCCTCGATCTCCTCGGCGATCCGACGTGCGGAGCGGGTCGCCGTACCCTTGAAGGCCATGTGCTCGATGAGGTGGCTCAGGCCGTGCTCGTCGGCGCGCTCATGTCGCGAGCCGGCGCCGACCCAGACGCCGAGCGTCGCGGTGGCGACTCCGGGCATCGCCTCGGTGACCACCGTCAGGCCGTTGTCGAGCCGGGTCACCTTGAGGTCCGGGGAAGCCCCGTGCGTCGCGAAATGCTGGTTCATCACCCTGATCTTTCCGGGCCGCGTTTCGACCCTGTCCCGTCCATATAGGGCCGCGCTCCAGTTTAGCCGGCCCGTTCGCGCGTTCAGGCACCCTGCGTGATCCGGGCGCGCTCGCGGATGAAGCGCTCCACCGCCGCCTGGTCGTTGGGCAAGCGCGAGAACAGTTCCTTGCGGCCCATGAGGTCGGCGAGATGCGGGGGCAGCACGGGACGCGGGCCGCCGGTCGCCTGCGAGACCGCGTCGGGGAACTTGGCGGGATGGGCTGTCGCCAGCGCGACAACCGGCGTGCGCGGGTCCTTCTCCAACAACCGCCGCGCCGCATGGACGCCGATGGCGGTGTGCGGATCGAGAACCTGGCCTGTCGCCGTGTGGGTGCGGGCGATCTCGGCCATCACGGCCTCTTCCGGGACGGCGCAGGCGTCGAAGTCCTCGCGCACGCTCGCCAGGATGGACGGGTCGAGGGTGAACCCGCCGGACTGCTTGAGGCCGGCCATCAGACGTCCGAGGCTCGTCGAATCTCGGCCGAGGGCCTCGAACAGCAGCCGCTCGAAATTCGAGGAGATCTGGATGTCCATCGAGGGAGAGGTGGTCGGCTGGACGCCGCGCACCTCGTAGGCGCCATGCTCCAGGGTGCGTGCCAGGATATCGTTGGCGTTGGTGCCGATCATGAGCCGGCCGATGGGCAGCCCCATCTGCTTGGCGACCCAGCCGGCGAGGATGTCGCCGAAATTGCCGGTCGGCACTGCGAACGAGACCGGCCGGTGCGGGCTGCCCAGGGCGACCGCGCCGGTGAAGTAATAGACGGCCTGGGCCGCCACGCGCGCCCAATTGATCGAGTTGACGCCCGACAGGCGGACTTCGTCCGCGAAATCGCCGTGCTGGAACAGGGCTTTGACGATGTTCTGGCAATCGTCGAAGTTGCCGTCGACCGCGATGGCGTGAACGTTGTCGGCACCCACCGAGGTCATCTGCCGGCGCTGGACCTCGGAGAC
>NZ_CAXUJR010000002.1:0-46284 GCF_964251405.1 uncultured Methylobacterium sp. | reverse complement strand
ACCAACGGGCACACCGCCGGATGCCGGAAGGTGGCGTATGAGTCCTCGATCATCGTATCGAGGGCCGCGTCGGCGATCTCCCCGTCGATCAGCGGGCGCAGGACATGCTTGGCCGCATCGGCGTAGCGGATGCCGGCGAAACCCGCGATGGTGTCCCGGGACAGAAGCGGCCAGGATTCCGGCACGTAGAGGCCGCCATCACGGGCGAGGCCGGCGAGCAGGGCATCGGAAAAGCTGAGGGGCGCCGCGGCGCCGCGGGTCGAGACGTGTAGCAAGGGGGCCTCCGGGAAGGCGCTCCCTCTACACGATGTGGTTCGGCGTGTCGAAAATTAGCGATCCGGACGAATCTCGACGTGGCCGTCAGGCGTTGCTGCCCGGCGCCTTCACGAGCTGACACCCATTGATCCGCCAGGCCCCGTCGGGCTGTCTCTCGACAGTATAGAGGGCCATCCAATCGATGCCCTCCTCGTCCTGCAAGGAAACGCCGAGCGCCATGCCGTTGTCGCCCGCATCCTCGATCCTGTCGACGCTGAAGCGGCGGGCGCGGTAGACCGGGCTGTACCCCTTCTTCACCATGGCGATGAAGGTATCGGGGGAGGGGAACATGGTCTGGATGGACGGCGCCGCCTGGGCATAGGCAGTCGCCGCGTCGTCCTTGCGGAAGGCTTCGATCTGGCGCTCGACCGCGGCCCTGGCCTGCGATCGGGCGGCCTCGTCCGCGGCGAGGGCCGGACCAGCCAGCAAACCGAGGGCAAACAGGGCGAGGACGGCGCGCATGAGAGACACTCCGCAGCAAGGGCGGCTACGACCGGAGGGTAGCGCAGCCGCCTGGTTTTGCCAGAGCAAGATACCTGCCATGCCTCAGGAAGCCGCTCCGTCCTTAAACCGACGCCAAGCGAAGGCGCCGAACACGCCGACCAGGCAGCCGGCGATCGCGAACCACGTGAAGGCGTATTGCAGATGGTTGTTGGGCAGGTCGACCCGCAGCTGTCCACCCTTCGGCCAGCCTCCCGGATTGGGCGTGGCATCGGCTTCCACGAGGAAGGGAGGAACGTCACCCAAGTGCCTGGAGGCGGCGATTCCGGCGACGTCACGGTTGTACCACTCACCGCGGGCGGGATCGGGCGCCGGCACGAACATCGTGCGCGGTTCGGGCCCCCTCAGGATGCCGGTGACGGTGACCTCGCTCGCGACCTGACCTTCTGCGCGACGGGTCGGGTCCTTCAGCTCGGTTGGCACGAAGCCGCGATTGACCAGTACCGTCCCGCCATCGCTGCGTGCCAGCGGCGTCATCACGTAGAAGCCCTGAAGGGCGCGGCCGGGAACCGAGCCGGCCGCGAGACCGTGGACGAGCGTCTCCTTCTCGTGAAGGAAGCGACCGCCGACGCGCACGCGCCGGAACTCATCGGCCGCAGGGTTCCAGTCCTCGACGCGAGGAAGCGCAGCCGGAGGCTCGACGCGCGAGCGCGCGATGATCTGCCCGATCAGCGCTTCCTTCTCGGATTTGCGCTGAAGCTGCCAGAACCCGAGCCCGACAAGAATCGCGAGCACGATCCCGGCCGCGATTCCGGGGACCAGCAGCCGCCGCCATGCGCTTTCCGAAGCCGCCAGGGCAGTCACCGAAAGCGCCCCTGCTCGGCCTTGTTCACGAATTGCAGGGCCGCGAGCACGCCCTTCAGGGGGCGCACCAGGAGGAGGCTGAGCCCGATCGAGAGTCCGCCCCCGACCAAGGCGTGAACCCACATCGACGGCTCGTAGGTGATCTCGAGCCAGAGGGCGATGCCCACCACCACGACCCCGACGATGGACATGACGAAGAAGGCCGGGCCGTCTCCGGAATTGAAGGCGGAGTAATCAAGGCCGCAGGCCTCGCAGGAGGGCTTGAAGGTCAGGAAGCCATCGAACATGTGGCCCTGGCCGCAGCGCGGGCAGCGGCCGCGCAGGCCCGCGGCAATGGGCTCGGGCGTCGTGCGGTTCTCGTCCAAAACAGATCCTCCGTCGCCCCCCGATGGGGCCGTTGCCCGCCATATGGGGCTCGCGATCCCAAGACGCGAAAAGGGCGGCTCGCGCCGCCCTCTTCATCGATCGTCAGCCACGTTCGTCAGGTCGCGCCGGAGCGCTCAATGGGCCGAAGCGCCGGCTCCCCAGACGTAGATCGAAGCGAACAGGAAGAGCCAGACCACGTCCACGAAGTGCCAATACCAGGCGGCGAACTCGAAGCCGAGATGCTGCTTCGTCGTCATCTGGCCGAGATAGACCCGGTACAGGCAGATCGCGAGGAAGATCGTCCCGATAATGACGTGCGCGCCATGGAAGCCCGTCGCCATGAAGAAGGTCGACGAATAGATGCTGCCCGCAAAGCCGAAATGCGCGTGGCTGTACTCGTAGACCTGGCAGGCGGTGAACAGCACGCCGAGGATGATCGTCAGCCACAGGCCGTATTTCAGGCCCTTGCGGTCGCCGTGCAGCAGGGCGTGGTGGGCCCAGGTGATCGTGGTGCCGGAGGTGAGCAGGATCAGCGTGTTGAGGAGCGGCAGGTGCCAGGGATCGAACGACTCGATGCCCTTGGGCGGCCATGTCCCGCCCGTGAAGGCGACGCGCGAGGCCTGGATCGGATCATTGGTGTAGAGCGCCGCTTCGAAATAGGCCCAGAACCAGGCGGCGAAGAACATCACCTCGGAGGCGATGAACATGATCATGCCGTAGCGGTGATGGAGCTGGACGACGCGGGTGTGGTCACCCGTATTCGCCTCATGTGTGACGTCGCGCCACCACGACAGCATCGTGTAGAGCACGCCGAGGGCGCCGGCGCCGAAGATGTAGGGACCGACGGCGAGCGTTCCGATGGTGAGGCCTTTCATCCAGAAGACCGCGCCGAACGCCATCATGAAGGCCGAGAAGGCACCGATGAGCGGCCACGGGCTCGGATTCAGGATGTGGTAATCGTGATTCTTGGCGTGCGCCTCGGCCATCGAAACTAACTCCTCGCCCCCGACCCTGAGCCGTCACGGCCTCGGGCTGTCATCGTCTGAGGGAACGGGCGACGCCCGATCCGCTTGCCCGAACCCATAATGCGACCGGCGCGACCTTGTCACGCCGGTCCGTTCAGAAATTCGACTTCGTCCCCGTGCCGCCCGATGTCGCAAGCGCAGCCGTGGGCTGACCGTTCTTCGAGGCGAAGTACGTGTAGGACAATGTCATTTCGGTGAGCGCCGCCGTGTTCGAGTCGTTCCGCACGGCCGGGTCCACATAGAACACCACGGGGAAGTCCATCGTCTCGCCGGGCTGCAACGTCTGCTCGTTGAAGCAGAAGCACTGCACCTTGAAGAAGAACCCGCCCATGAGCGCGGGCTGGACGTTGAAGGTCGCGATCCCGGTCGAGGGCGTCGTGCCGGTGTTCGTCACGCGGAAGAACACCGTCTTGGTCTCGCCGAGCTTGGCGTTGACCTCGCGCGTCTCGGCCCGGAACCGCCACGGCAGCGAGGCCGCAACGTTGGTGTCGAAACGGATCAGCATGCTGTCGTCGCTAGTTGCGGAGGCCGATGCGACGCCCCGGCGCGGCGTGCCATCGAACCCCGTCGCCTTGCAGAACAGGTCGTAGAGCGGTGCCGCCGCGAAGGCGAGGCCGCCCATGGCGAGGACGAGTGCGACGCAGGCCAAAGCGGTGCGAGCCGCTCGACGGTTCGCCGCGACCGTGCCGTTATCGTTGGAGGTTGTCTTCGGTGTTTCCGGCATGCGGTTCACCCTCAGATCGGACGATTGAGGACCTGCGGCCCGAGCTTGGCGATCGTCAGGACGTAGAAGATCAGGACAAGGGCGCCGAGCACGAACGCGATGGCGATCGAGCGCTTGCGGCGGCGTTCCGCCTGGGCGGCATCGAGCGACCGGGGCGTGATCTCCTTGCGATCGATATCCCCCTTCACGCGATCACCCCGCGAAAGAGGCCGAGGCCCTGCTCGGCGAGGAGGGCCGAGAACAACAGGAAGAGGTAGAGGATCGAGAATCCGAACATGCCGAGTGCCGCCCGCTTCTCGGCCTCGCCCTCGCGGTTGCGCATGACGTGGAGGCTGAAGGCGATCATGCCGAGGCCACCGACGAGCCCGGTGATGCCGTAGAGGAGGCCGCCGAAACCGAGGGCCACCGGAGCGAGGCCGACCGGGAAGAGCAGCAGCGAGTAGCCGAGGATCTGGCGGCGGGTCGAAGCCGGCCCGGCGACGTTGGGCATCATCGGGATGCCGGCCTTGGCGTATTCGCCGGCCTTGATCAGGGCGAGCGCCCAGAAGTGGGGCGGCGTCCAGATGAAGATAATGAGGAACAGGACGATGGACTCGATCCCCACCGTCCCCGAGACCGCCGCCTGACCGATGATCGGGGGAAGCGCGCCGGCGGCCCCGCCGATGACGATGTTCTGCGGCGTCGCGCGCTTCAGCCACATCGAATAGATCACCGCGTAGAACACGATGGTGAAGGCGAGGAGGCCGGCGGCGAGCCAGTTGGCGGCGAGGCCGAGGATCATCACCGAACCCGCCGAGAGCACGAGGCCGAAGGCCAGCGCCTCGCCGGGCTGGATCCGGCCGTCGGGGATCGGGCGCTTGGCGGTGCGGGTCATGACCGCGTCGATGTCGGCGTCCCACCACATGTTGAGGCAGCCCGACGCTCCGGCTCCCACCGCGATCATCAGGAGGGAGATCGTCGCGACGACCGGCTGGATGTGGACGTTGGACACGACCATCCCGACGAGCGCCGTGAAGATGACGAGCACCATCACGCGCGGCTTGAGCAGGGCGAAGAAGTCGGAGACGTCGCCCTGGCCGGAGACCGTGGCGAAGGTCCGCGGCTCGGCGTCAGCGGGGAAGCTGTTCGTCAGGGTCGTCATGGGCACCGTGGTTCGCGTGTTCGATGATCGGGCGTCCGTCGCGCCGTCCGGCGTCGCCCTTTTCCGGATCCCACTCCAGGAGGGATCCGGGAAAGAGCGAGGACCGCCGTAGCGGTCCTCGCGACAATCTCGGGTCTGGGTCGCAGAGCCCCTTAGTGGGCGGGCTCTTCGACGATCTTGGGCAGCGTCTCGAACTGGTGGAAGGGCGGGGGCGAGGACAGCGTCCATTCCAGCGTCGTGGCGCCGGGACCCCAGGGATTGTCCGCCGCGCGCCTGCTCGACCGGAAGGCGAGGACCACGCCTATGACGAAGACCACCATGCCGAGCGCGAAGATGTGCCCGCCATAGGTCGAGACCTTGTGCCAGCCGGCGAAGGCCTCCGGGTAATCCGCATAGCGGCGCGGCATGCCGGCGAGGCCGAGGAAGTGCATCGGGAAGAACAGGACATTCGCGCCGATGAAGGCGAGCCAGAAGTGCAGCTTGCCGGCCCATTCGGGGATGATGTGCCCGGTCATCTTCGGGAACCAGTAATAGACGCCGGCGAAGATGATGAACACGGCACCGAGAGAGAGCACGTAGTGGAAGTGCGCCACGACGTAATAGGTGTCGTGGAGGTACTTATCGACCGCCGCGTTCGCCAGCACGACGCCGGTGACACCGCCGACCGTGAACAGGAAGATGAAGCCCACCGCCCAGTGCATCGCGGCGGTGAAGCGGATCGAACCGCCCCACATCGTGGCGATCCAGGAGAAGATCTTCACGCCGGTCGGCACCGCGATCACCATCGTGGCGAAGACGAAATAGGACTGCGTCTGGAGCGACAGGCCGACCGTGTACATGTGGTGCGCCCACACGACGAAGCCGACGACGCCGATGGCGACCATGGCGTAAGCCATGGCGAGGTAGCCGAACACGGGCTTCCTCGAGAAGGTCGAGATGATGTGCGAGACGATGCCGAAGGCCGGCAGAATCATGATGTAGACTTCGGGGTGGCCGAAGAACCAGAACAGGTGCTGGTACAGGATCGGATCGCCACCGCCGGCCGGGTCGAAGAAGGTCGTGCCGAAGTTGCGGTCGGTGAGGAGCATCGTGATTGCGCCGGCCAGGACCGGGAGCGACAGCAGCAGCAGGAAGGCGGTGACCAGCATCGACCAGGCGAAGAGCGGCATCTTGTGCAGCGTCATGCCGGGTGCGCGCATGTTCAGGATGGTGGTGATGAAGTTGATGGCGCCGAGGATCGAGCCGGCACCGGAGAGGTGCAGCGCGAAGATCGCGAAGTCGACGGCCGGGCCGGGGTGGCCGCTCGTGGAGAGCGGCGGGTAGACCGTCCAGCCGGTACCGGCGCCGACGGCTCCGGGCGCGCCCTCGACGAACAGCGAGCACACGAGGCTGAAGAAGCCGGCCACGGTCAGCCAGAACGAGATGTTGTTCATGCGAGGGAACGCCATGTCGGGCGCGCCGATCATGAGGGGCACGAACCAGTTGCCGAAGCCGCCGATGAGGGCGGGCATCACCATGAAGAACACCATGATGAGGCCGTGGCCGGTGACGAAGACGTTGTAGGTCTGCGGGTTCGCGAAATACTGGAGGCCGGGCGCCTCCATCTCCATGCGGATCCCGAAGGAGAGGAACGCGCCGATCATGCCCGCGCAGAAGGCGAACAGCAGGTAGAGCGTGCCGATGTCCTTGTGGTTCGTCGAGAGGAACCAGCGGGAGAAGAACGACGGGGTGTGGGATGCGTGGGCGTCGTGGTGCCCGGTATGTGCTGCGGCGGTAGCCATGCGATGCAGACCTTGGTTCAGATGCCTGGTGATCTCGTGGGGTTCAGCAGTGCTTGGCCCGGTTCAGCGCCGGGAATCGGCGAACTTGGCGCCGTCGTCGATCCTGGCGAACTTCGTCTTTCCTTCGACGAGCCACTGCGCGTACGCCGCGTCGCTGACGACCCGCACCGTGATCGGCATGTAGGCGTGACGCGTTCCGCAAAGCTCCGAGCACTGGCCGTGATAGACGCCCTCGCGGTCGGCGTTGAACCAGAACTGATTGAGGCGTCCGGGGATCGCGTCGATCTTGAAGCCGAAGGCCGGCATCGCCCAGGAATGCATCACGTCGGCGGCGGTGACCTGGAGCTTCACGATCTTGTTGACCGGGACCACCATCTCGTTGTCGACGTTGAGGAGCTTCGGGGCCTTCTCCTCGTCGAGGTTGGCGTCGAAGGTGAAGCCACCGCCATTCTCGACGGCCGGATACTCGTATGACCAGTACCAGGCGTGACCCGTGACTTTCACGAGCACGTCCGCCTTGGGGTCGGAGAGCTGGGTGCGCAGGAGCCGGAACGACGGGATCGCGACGGCCACCAGGATGAGCACCGGGACGATCGTCCAGGCGACCTCGATCATGGTGTTGTGGGTGGTCTTCGAGGGCTTCGGGTTGGCCTTCTCGTTGAAACGGTAGATGCAATAGACAAGCAGTCCGAGCACGAACACCGAGATGCCGAAGGACAGCCAATGCAGTCCGACTTCGAATGCGTGAATGTCCCGGCCGTTCTCGGTGACCTGGATCTGGCGATCCATCTGCCAGGGCTCGGGCTGACCGAGGCCGGCGGCCAGCGCCGAAGCGGATGAGGCGAGGAACGCGCCGAGGGCGGCGAACAGTCCCGATGACCGGTATTGCGTCTGCGTCGTGCGCATCTGCCTCTCGTGGCTCCGCTCGAAAATCATGGTCGATGCCGCTCGCTTTACCGTTTGGCGCGCGCGGCGCAATCCAAATGGTGCGGTTGCCGTGTGGACCGTCTCGTAAGACGGGCTTCGGTCGATGGCTGGTGTCAGACCACAAGGTCGTTTGCCGCGCAACCGCAACAGCGTCGCACGGGAGCCCTGCGGGCTCGCTCGGGACACCTGCCTGCTCCCTCCGTCATCTCACGTTTCGCCTGGCCGACGCGACCGCATGGAACCTTGGATGGTCCGCCCTGCCGCTTGCGTCATCGTCCGGCGGCTGTTTCTTAAGGCGGTGACGTCGACCGGATCACCGTCCGCGGTCGACGACGAGGCGCGGCGACGCTGACCCATGCAGGATCGACCTTGATCGAACGTCTAGAATTCATCCTGGCCCTTGCGCGGGAGCGTCATTTCGGCCGGGCCGCGCAGTTCTGCAACGTCTCGCAGCAGACCTTGTCGGCGGGCGTCAAGCAACTCGAGGAGCGGCTCGGCGTCATGCTGGTTCAGCGGGGCTCGCGCTTTCAGGGCTTCACGCCGGAGGGCGAGAGGGTTCTCGAATGGGCGCGACGCATCGTCGGCGACGCCCGCGCGATGCGCCAGGAGGTGGCGAGCCTGCGCCGCGGCCTCTCGGGCATGCTGCGTCTGGCCGCCATCCCCACCGCGACGCCGGTGGTCGCGTTGCTGACGACACCGTTCCGGACACGCCACCCCGACGTCTGCTTCTCCGTGCAATCCACCACCTCGAGCGATATCGGACGCCTGATCGCCGATCTCGAGATCGATGCCGGGATCACCTATCTGGAGAACGAGCCGCTGGGCCGGGTGACGACCGTTCCGCTCTACCGCGAGCGCTACAAGCTGCTCACGGCCGTCGACGGTGTGCACGGGGCAAAGGATTCGGTGACGTGGGATGAGGTCGCGCGCCTGCCCCTCTGCCTGCTGACGCCGGACATGCAAAACCGCCGCATCATCGATCGCCATCTCAGCCCCGATGGCCGCCAATCGACGCCATTGCTCGAGTCGAACTCCATGATCGTTCTGCTCAGCCACGTCCGGACGGCGAAATGGGCGAGCGTGATGCCGGCCGTGCTCGCAGACAGCTTTCGCCTCGGGGACCGGGTGCGCGCGGTGCCGATCGGCGAGCCGGATATCAGCCACGTGGTCGGCCTCGTCATCCCGGAGAGGGAGCCGATGACGCCCCTCTGCGCATCGCTGCTCGCAGAAACCCGGGCAGCGGCACCGGGCATCGCCGACACCGTTGCGTCGCTCTGAAATTTTGCAGTGCAACATGAAAGTTTGACAAAAAAGGCTTGTCGCCCAACGGAAGCACGCGATTGATTCAAGGTTGGCGATATTCCACCTTCGAACGGCGACAAGCTGGATGTGAGTTGGAACAATCGTGCCACACGAGCCTTGGAGCACCCCGCGCGCGGCCGGGATCATCTCCGAACATACCCATCTCGAAGGCGCGACCCTGCCGATCCTGCACGCGCTGCAGGAAGCCTTCGGCTATGTCGACGAGCAGGCCGTCCCGCTGATCGCAGACGCGTTGAACCTGTCGCGCGCCGAGGTGCACGGCTGCATCACGTTCTATCACGATTTCCGCCGCGCTCCGGCGGGTCGGCACCAGGTCAAGCTGTGCCGGGCCGAGGCCTGTCAGGCAATGGGATCGGATGCCCTCCATGCCAACATCCTGGCGGGTCTGGGAATCGACTGGCACGGCACCACCTCCGACGGCCGGATCACGGTCGAACCGGTCTACTGCCTGGGGCTCTGCGCCAACGGGCCCGGCGCCCTTGTCGACGACCTGCCCGTGGCGCGCCTGACGGCCGATGGTCTCGAAGCAGCCCTGAACGAGGTGGCGTCGTGAGCATCACGATCTACGTTCCCCGGGACGCCGTCGCCCTCGGTCTCGGCGCCAACCGCGTCGCCAAAGCCATCGCCGTCGGCACCGAACGTCGCGGGCTCGATGTCGAGATCGTCCGCACCGGATCGCGCGGCCTGCTCTGGTTGGAGCCGATGGTCGAGGTCGGCACGCCCGAGGGCCGCATCGCCTACGGTCCGGTCACGCCCGCAGACGTCGAGACGTTGCTCGATGCGGGTCTTGCCGAAGGCGGAGCGCATGCGCTCCGGCTTGGTAAGCCGGATGACATCCCCTATCTCGCCCGCCAGCACCGCCTGACCTTCCAGCGTTGCGGCGTGGTGGATCCAGTCTCGGTGCTCGATTACCGCGAGCATGGCGGCTATCGCGGCCTGGAGGCGGCGCTGAAGCTCGACGCCGAAGGCATCGTCGCGGCGGTGCGCGAATCCGGCCTGCGCGGCCGCGGCGGCGCCGGCTTCCCGGCGGGCATCAAGTGGAACACGGTGATGCTCGCGCGTGCCGAGCAGAAATACGTGGTCTGCAACGCCGACGAGGGCGATTCCGGCACCTTCGCCGACCGCATGATGATGGAGGGCGACCCCTTCAACCTCATCGAGGGCATGACCATCGCGGCCGTCGCGACGGGCGCGACGCGGGGCTACATCTACCTGCGCTCCGAGTATCCGCAGGCCTTCGCGACCTTGAAGGAAGCGATCGCGGCCGCCGAGAAGGCCGGCTTCCTCGGCGCGAACGTGATGGGCTCCGGCAAGGCCTTCCATCTCGAAGTGCGCCTGGGTGCCGGCGCCTATATCTGCGGCGAAGAGACCTCGCTTCTGGAAAGCCTGGAGGGCAAGCGCGGCATCGTGCGGGCGAAGCCTCCGATCCCGGCACTCAAAGGCTTCCTCGGCCAGCCGACGCTGGTCAACAACGTCATGACCTTCACGGCCGTGCCCTACATCCTGGAGCACGGGCCCAAGGCCTATGCCGATTACGGCATGGGCCGCTCGCTCGGCACTCTGGCCATCCAACTCGCCGGCAACATCAAGCATGGCGGCCTCATCGAGTACGCCTTCGGCATCACGCTTCGCGAGATCATCGAGGATTTCGGGGGCGGCACGCAGAGCGGCCGGCCGGTGCGGGCGGTGCAGGTGGGCGGTCCGCTCGGCGCCTACTTCCCGGACCATCTGCTCGATACGCCGCTGGATTACGAGGCAATGGCGGCCAACAAGGGCCTCGTTGGCCATGGCGGCATCGTGGTGTTCGACGACACCGTGGACATGGCCCGCCAAGCCCGCTTCGCCTTCGAGTTCTGCGCGGTGGAATCCTGCGGCAAGTGCACCCCCTGCCGCATCGGTGCGACGCGCGGCGTCGAGACCATGGACAAGGTGATCAGTGGCATCCGCCCTGCCGAGAACCTGGCCGTCATTGCCGACCTCTGCGACGTGATGACCGATGGGTCGCTCTGCGCCATGGGCGGGCTCACACCGATGCCCGTGATGAGCGCGATCACCCATTTCCCTGAGGATTTCGAGCGGCGCGGACCCCTGTCCGTCGCCGCCGAGTGAGAAGGCTCACCACCATGGCCCTCATCAAAGAGATCGATTACGGCACCCCGATCCGGGTGTCCGAACAGACGGTGACGCTCACCATCGACGGGATGAGCGTTACCGTCCCGGCGGGGACCTCGGTGATGGCGGCGGCGATGCATGCCGGCACGCAGATTCCCAAACTCTGTGCCACGGATTCGCTGGAAGCCTTCGGCTCCTGCCGCCTCTGCCTCGTCGAGATCGAGGGACGCCGCGGCACCCCGGCCTCCTGCACGACGCCTGCCGAGAACGGCATGGTGGTCACCACCCAGACGGACAAGCTCGCCAAGCTCCGCAAGGGTGTGATGGAGCTCTACATCTCCGATCATCCGCTCGACTGCCTGACCTGCGCCGCCAACGGTGATTGCGAGCTGCAGGACATGGCAGGCAGCGTGGGCCTGCGCGACGTGCGCTACGGCTACGACGGCGCCAACCACGTCAAGCCGACCTCCGACCAGTACCTGGCCAAGGACACCTCGAACCCGTACTTTACGTACGATCCCTCGAAGTGCATCGTCTGCAACCGCTGCGTCCGTGCCTGCGAGGAGACGCAAGGGACCTTCGCGCTGACGATTTCCGGCCGCGGCTTCGACAGCCGCGTGGCGGCGGGTCCCACCGACTTCTTCAACTCCGAATGCGTGTCCTGCGGCGCCTGCGTCCAGGCCTGCCCGACGGCGACGCTGCAGGAGAAGTCGATCATCGAGCACGGCCAGCCCGACCATTCCGAGATCACCACCTGCGCCTATTGCGGTGTGGGCTGCTCGTTCAAGGCCGAGATGCAGGGCACCCGCATCGTCCGAATGGTCCCCTACAAGGGCGGCAAGGCCAACGAGGGCCATTCCTGCGTCAAGGGCCGCTTCGCCTACGGATACGCCACTCACAAGGACCGCATCACCAAGCCGATGATCCGCGACAAGATCACGGACCCCTGGCAGGAAGTGAGCTGGGAGGTGGCCATCGACCGCGCCGCCTCCGAGTTCAAGCGCATCCAGGCAAAATACGGCAAGGACTCGGTCGGCGGCATCACGTCGTCGCGCTGCACCAACGAGGAGGCCTACCTCGTCCAGAAGCTCGTGCGTGCCGCCTTCGGCAACAACAACGTCGATACCTGCGCCCGCGTCTGCCACTCGCCCACCGGCTACGGCCTGATGTCGACGCTCGGCACCTCCGCTGGCACCCAGGACTTCGCCTCGGTGGCGCATTCCGACGTCATCCTCGTCATCGGCGCCAACCCGACCGATGGCCACCCGGTCTTCGCCTCGCGGATGAAGAAGCGCCTGCGTGAGGGTGCCAAGCTCATCGTCGCCGACCCGCGCAAGATCGACCTCGTGAAGTCGCCCCATATCGCCGCGGACTTCCACCTGCCGCTCAAGCCCGGCTCGAACGTCGCCTTCATCAACGCGATGGCCCACGTCATCGTCACGGAAGGCCTGGTGGACGAAGCCTACGTCCGCGAGCGCTGCGACCTCGGCGACTTCGAGTCCTGGGCGCGCTTCGTCGCCGACGAGCGCCACTCTCCCGAGGCCCAGGCGGCGATGATCGGCGTCGATCCGGCCGAGCTGCGCGGCGCCGCCCGCCTCTACGCCAAGGGCGGGGCCGGCGGCATCTATTACGGTCTCGGCGTCACCGAGCACAGCCAGGGCTCGACCATGGTGATGGGCATGGCCAACCTCGCCATGGCCACCGGCAACATCGGCATGCTCGGCGCCGGCGTGAACCCGCTGCGCGGCCAGAACAACGTCCAGGGCTCCTGCGACATGGGCTCGTTCCCGCACGAGCTGCCCGGCTACCGCCACGTCTCGGACGACGCCACCCGCGAGACCTTCGAGTCGCTCTGGGGCGTACCGCTCGACAAGCACCCCGGCCTTCGCATCACCAACATGCTCGACGAGGCGGTCGATGGCGCCTTCAAGGGGATGTACATCCAGGGCGAGGACATCGCCCAGTCCGACCCCGACACGCATCACGTGACGGCGGGCCTGATGGCGATGGAATGCATCGTCATCCAGGACATCTTCCTGAACGAGACCGCGAAATACGCCCACGTCTTCCTGCCGGGCGCCTCGTTCCTCGAAAAGGATGGGACCTTCACCAATGCCGAACGCCGCATCTCCCGCGTGCGCAAGGTGATGCCGCCGCTCGCCGGCTACGGCGACTGGGAGGGCACGATGCTGCTCTCCAACGCCCTCGGCTACCCGATGAACTATTCGCATCCCTCCGAGATCATGGACGAGATCGCCGCGCTCACCCCGAGCTTCAAGGGCGTGAGCTTCGCCAAGCTCGACGAGCTCGGCTCGATCCAGTGGCCGTGCAACGACGACGCGCCGATGGGCACGCCGATGATGCATGTCGACCGCTTCGTGCGGGGCTTGGGCAAGTTCATGATCACCGAATACGTGGCGACCGAGGAGCGCACCGGTCCGCGCTTCCCGCTCATCCTCACGACGGGGCGCATCCTCTCGCAGTACAATGTCGGCGCGCAGACGCGGCGCACCGAGAATTCGCGCTGGCACGAGGAGGACGTGCTGGAGATCCATCCGTTCGATGCCGAGGTCCGCGGCATCGTCGAGGGCGACCTCGTGGCACTTGAGAGCCGTTCCGGCGACATCGCCCTGAAGGCACGCGTGTCCGAACGGATGCAGCCCGGCGTGGTCTACACCACGTTCCACCATGCCAAGACCGGCGCCAACGTCATCACCACCGACTATTCGGATTGGGCTACCAATTGCCCTGAGTACAAGGTAACCGCCGTGCAGGTCCGGCGCACCAACCGTCCGTCGGATTGGCAGGCGAGGTTCTTCGAGGAAGACTTCTCGCTCACCCGCATCGCGACGCAGTTGAATGCCGCCGAATAAGCCTGACACGGATGCGACGGGCGTGGCGGCCGAGACGGTCCGCCGCGTTCCCACCCTCGTGGTGGCCTATGACGATCCCCAGGCACGTCCTGGCGACCGGTCCCTCGCGGTCGAGATGCCTGTGAACCTCGTCTATGGCAGCGTCCCCTACGCCGTCATGATGACGACGCCGGCCGATCTCGAGGATTTCGCCTACGGATTCAGCCTCACCGAAGGCATCATCGAATCCGCCGACGAGATCCGCGGCGTTTCGGTCGAGGACGGCGACGGGGGGCTCCGGGTCCTAGTCGACCTCGTGCCGGGCCGTTTGCGCGAGCACCTCGCCCGCAAGCGCGCCATCAGCGGCCGGACCGGCTGCGGCGTGTGCGGGATCGACGACCTCTCGGCACTCCCGAAGGCGGCCCCGCGCACGGGCGTCGATCGGTCGGTGACGATCGGGGCCGTGCAGCGGGCGCTCGCGGCGCTGGGTGACGCTCAGATCCTCAATCGGGAAACCCGCGCCGTCCACGCGGCCGCATGGGCCGACCATGCCGGGTCCCTGGTCGCCGTCCGAGAGGATGTCGGACGGCACAACGGGCTCGACAAGCTGATCGGTGCGCTGATCCGCCGGGGCACCGACCCGGCCGACGGCTTCGTCGTGATCACGAGCCGCTGCTCGTTCGAGATGGTGGAGAAGGCGGCGTCGTTCGGTGCCGCCGTCCTGGTGGCGATCTCGGCTCCGACCTCGCTGGCCATCGACCGTGCCGCCCTGCACGGCATGACTCTCTGCGCGATTGCCCGCTCCGACACGCTGACGGTCTTCGGCGGCCGCGAGCGTCTGATCCTTGATCCTGCCCCCTGACATCCGGGCATCTCGCCCCACCCCCGGAGTGCAAGCCATGAGCGCCCTCAGCACCGACCAGAAGCTCGTTCGCATGGCGAACCAGATCGCCGGCTTCTTCCGCTCCTATCCCGACGACGAGGCGGTGGCGGGCATCCACAAGCACATCATCGCATTCTGGACGCCGAAGATGCGTCATGCACTGCAAGCCTTCGGTCCAAAGCCGGAGAGCGGGCTCGATCCGCTCGCGCTGCAGGCAATCCTCGGGGGGGCGATGGGCGAGAGCCCGGTCCGTGCGGCGACCAACGATCCGCACCTCATCGGTGCCGGAGCCAGTGACGCGGGCTGACCTGTCGGGTCTGCGTCCCTCGCCAAAGCCTAGCGGCTTTCCAATCCATCGGTCTTCCGACGGCGCTGCCGAAGGCGCCCTCCGCTAAGCGTCGAGCGCCGCCGTGACGTAGTCGGCGCTCGTTCGGAGCTGATGTCTGCTCCGACGGGGTGGTCGTCCTACTCCGTACCGGGCGACCCCTTGTCGCCAGAACCCGGCACGACGGTCGCGCCATCGATAACGCGGACCGGGCGCTTGTTCTCTGCGGGCGGATCCTTCCAGGCTTGTACCGGCGGTTTGGCTTCGCTGGTCTTGGCTTCGGCGGCCGATGCCGTCCCCTCAGCGGGTGGGGGCTGCACGGCGGCTGGTGTCGGGGCGGCCTTCGGCGCCTCAATCGTCGCCACGGGCTGCTCCGGCTTCGCAGCGGGCGGCTCGGCTTCCGCCGGCCTGAGGGCTGGAGCAGGCGGCACCGTCCGCGCCGCTTCGGGTCCGCGCTCCCGCGCTTTGGAAGCAGCGGGCTTCGCCTGAGGCGGAAGGCGCACGATCTTGCGAGGAGCCTCCGGGTTGCGTCTGCCTGCGTCGGGATTGAGTCCCAGTGCGTTCGGGTCGCCGGGATCGGTGCGGCCGCTCGTTCCCGACCGATCCGGCGCGAATCGATCAGGCATCGCGCGATCCAGCATGGCGCGGTCCGCCTCCGTCCCACGCAGCGGCGAACGCGGCGCGAAATCACGGGCCGAGGGAATGTTGCCCGGCGGGATCGGACGTTCGTCCTCCCCGCGCCGTGCGGCCACGTCCCCTTCGGTCCAGCCGTAGACGTTTCCGGGGCGGCCGATCCGTGCCGGAGGCAGCAGCGGTGCGTCGAGCCGGACACGTCCGAGAACGGCGCCATCGCGCGCATCGACGAAGAGGCGAACCCGGCCACCCCTCGGGCTCTCAGCCTCAACCACATAAGCCCTGCCGTCGAAGCGCGGCCGGCTGATCTCGGTGAAGCCGCGATCGTTCAGGCGCCATACGATGGAGCGCGGCGAGATCACCTCGACGAACGGATCGAAATACTGCGCCTGTGCCGGCGCGATGGCGGCCAGCGACAGGGCTGCGACGCCGAGAAGGAGGGTGATGGAAGAGCGCACAGGCGCCCTGCGGCTCGTCTGCATGTGGCCTCGTTGGAAACGTTGCGGCATGTAATCCGGAGGCCCGCTGTTGTCGCGGGTCCTCCGGTCGGTCGATGCAGGGTCCGGCCCCGCATTCCCGCCATCTGTGCTTGGCGCGATCTCGTAGAACGTGCGAATGGGGCAGCATTGCGGGACGATCCTGGCGAGATCGCGCCACCACGGTTCCATCATGGCTCCATCGATTGCCCGCGATGGCATTCTGACAGTGCGAAAGTGCCCGCCTGCGGCGATGTCACCCCGGCCGTGGTGCCCTCCGAGTTCGGAAAAGCGTGGTCCAGGTGTCGCCTGGGTCTTGCTGGAGTGATTAAAAGCTGTAATGTCGACGTGTTAGGACAGCATGACTGTCCCATTTCCGGCGATGCTCTCGGGGCGTCGCTTGCGGGCCTCGCAAGATGCGTGTTCGAACGATCGAACGAGAATCGAAACCGGTTGCCGTAACGGCGATCAGGGCGAACGCGGCTTGAGCGAGAGCCGGTGTCGAGCCCGTGGGTAGCGGGTGCTTCCTCACCGAAGTCCATTTCGTGACCCCGGCCCGGCACTGACCAACCTCGGCATCAGGTGATGCCGGGGCACGAAACATGCTCGCATGCGGGCAGGTCGTATTCAGACGGGGATGGCGAGCGTGACCGCATCTGCAGAGTTCGGAACCCTCCAGGCGTCCTTTCCGGCCACTCGCGATGGCGGGACGCCGATCGACGTGCGCGACCACGCTCTGCCGCAGGCCCAGGGGCTGTACGACCCGGCGCGGGAGAAGGATGCCTGCGGCGTCGGCTTCGTCGCCGACATGCATGACCGCCGCACCCACGCCATCGTCCAGCAGGGTCTGTTGATCCTCAAGAACCTCGACCATCGCGGCGCCGTCGGCGCCGACCCGAAGATGGGCGACGGCTGCGGCATCCTCACTCAGATCCCGCATCGCTTCCTCACAGAGGAGTGCGCGACGCTCGGCTTTACGCTGCCGGAGCCGGGCCATTACGGCGTCGGCATGTTCTTCCTGCCCAAGGACCCCGAGGGCCGTCGCGTCATCGAGGATATCGTCGGACAGGTCCTCGCCGACGAAGGCCTGCCGCTGCTCGGCTGGCGCGACGTGCCGGTGGATGCCGAGGACCTCGGTATCCGCGTGAAGGAGACCGAGCCGCATCACCGCCAGGTCTTTATCGGGCGCCCGGCCTCGATCACGGACGAGGACGCCTTCGAACGCCGCCTGTTCACGGCCCGCAAGGTCATCTCCGGCAAGGTCTACGGCCTCAACGATCCGCGCGTGAAGGCCTATTACCCCGTCTCGCTGTCGACCCGGACCATCGTCTACAAGGGCATGGTGCTGGTGACGCAGCTCGGCCAGTATTACCGCGACCTCCAGGACGAGCGCTTCGTCTCGGGCCTCGCCCTGGTCCACCAGCGCTTCGCCACCAACACCTTCCCGACCTGGCAGCTCTCGCACCCCTACCGGATGGTCGCCCATAACGGCGAGATCAACACCCTGCGCGGCAACGTCAACTGGATGGCGGCGCGCCAGGCCAGCGTCGATTCGGAGCTGTTCGGCAACGACATCTCGAAGCTCTGGCCGATCTCCTACGAGGGCCAGTCCGACACCGCCTGCTTCGACAACGCCCTCGAATTCCTCGTCCAGGGCGGCTACTCGCTGGCGCATGCGATGATGATGCTGATCCCGGAGGCCTGGGCCGGCAATCCGCTGATGAGCGAGGAGCGCAAGGCGTTCTACGAGTACCACGCCGCCCTGATGGAGCCGTGGGACGGTCCGGCCGCGGTCTGCTTCACCGACGGACGCCAGATCGGCGCCACGCTCGACCGCAACGGCTTGCGCCCCGCCCGCTATCTCGTCACCGAGGACGGCCTCGTGGTACTCGCCTCCGAGATGGGCGTCCTGCCGATCCCCGACGAGACCATCGTCGAGTCCTGGCGCCTGCAGCCGGGCCGGATGCTGCTCATCGACCTGCAGAAGGGTTGCATCACCTCGGACGAGGAGATCAAGAGCGAGCTCGCCGCCGCCCACCCCTACGCGCAATGGGTCAAGAACACCCAGATCGTGCTCGAAGACCTCAAGCCCGTGATTCCGCGCGCGTCGCGGTCCGACGTCTCGTTGCTCGATCGCCAGCAGGCCTTCGGCTACAGCCAGGAAGACCTGAAGCTCCTGATGGCACCCATGGCGGTGACCGGCCAGGAGGCGGTCGGCTCGATGGGTACGGATACGCCGCTTTCGGCACTCTCGGACAAGCCGAAGTCGCTCTACACCTACTTCAAGCAGAACTTCGCGCAGGTGACGAACCCGCCCATCGACCCGATCCGCGAGGAGGCCGTGATGAGCCTCGTCTCGTTCATCGGGCCGCGCCCGAACCTGCTCGACATGGAGGGGGCCTCCCGCAAGAAGCGTCTGGAAGTGCGCCAGCCGATCCTCACCAACGGCGACCTCGAGAAGATCCGCTCGATCAGCCATTTCGAGGACCGCTTCGACACCAAGACCCTCGACATCACCTTCCCGGCGGAAGCCGGGGCGGCGGCCATGGAAGGCGCCCTCGACCGGCTCTGCGACCGGGCCGAGGTGGCCGTGCGCGGCGGCTACAACATCATCATCCTGTCGGACCGTGGAATCGGGCCGGACCGCATCGCGATCCCGTCCCTGCTGGCGACGGCGGCGGTCCACAACTACCTGATCCGCAAGGGGCTCCGGACCTCGGTCGGCCTCGTGGTCGAGTCGGGCGAGCCGCGCGAGGTGCATCACTTCGCGTGCCTGGCCGGCTACGGCGCCGAGGCGATCAACCCCTACCTCGCCTTCGAGACGCTGATCGCGATGAAGGGCGAGTTCCCGCCCGACCTCACCGACGACGAGATCGTCTACCGCTACATCAAGTCGATCGATAAGGGCCTGCTCAAGGTCATGTCCAAGATGGGCATCTCGACCTATCAATCGTATTGCGGCGCGCAGATCTTCGACGCGGTCGGCCTGAACTCGGCCTTCGTCGCCCGCGACTTCTTCGGTACCGCGACGACCATCGAAGGCATCGGCATGGCCGAGGTCGCCGAGGAGACGACGCGGCGCCATTCGGACGCCTTCGGCGACGCGCCGGTCTACCGGACCTCTCTCGATGTCGGCGGCGAGTACGCTTATCGCCTGCGTGGCGAGAGCCATACCTGGACGCCCGACACCGTGGCGACGCTGCAGCATGCGGTGCGCCTCGGCCTGCCCGAGCGCTATCGCGAGTACGCGCGGCTCGTGAACGAGCAGGAAAACCACCTCAAGACCATCCGCGGGCTTTTCCGAATCCGGCAGGCGGCCGAGCTCGGTCGCGAGCCCGTCGCCATCGAGGCCGTCGAGCCGGCGGCCGACATCGTCAAGCGCTTCGCCACCGGCGCGATGTCCTACGGCTCGATCTCGAAGGAGGCGCACGAGACGCTGGCCATCGCGGTCAACTCCTTCGGCGGCCGCTCGAACTCGGGCGAGGGCGGCGAGGAGGTCGAGCGCTTCAAGCCGATGGCCGACGGGCGCTCGCGCCGCTCGGCGATCAAGCAGGTGGCGTCGGGCCGCTTCGGCGTCACCACCGAGTACCTCGTCAACGCCGACATGATGCAGATCAAGGTCGCGCAGGGCGCCAAGCCCGGCGAGGGCGGGCAGCTACCCGGACACAAGGTCGACGCGAAGATCGCCAAGGTCCGCTACGCCACGCCCGGAGTCGGCCTGATCTCGCCGCCGCCCCACCACGACATCTACTCGATCGAGGATCTGGCCCAGCTCATCTTCGATCTGAAGAACGTCAACCCGGCCGCCGACGTCTCGGTGAAGCTCGTCTCCGAGGTCGGCGTCGGTACGGTCGCCACCGGCGTCGCCAAGGCGCGCGCCGACCATATCACGATCTCAGGCTTCGACGGCGGCACGGGTGCCGCCCCGCTGACCTCGATCAAGCATGCCGGCGGACCCTGGGAGACGGGGCTCGCCGAGACCCAGCAGACGTTGGTGCTCAGCCACCTGCGCGGCCGCGTCGTTCTCCAGGCCGACGGCGGCATCCGCACCGGGCGCGACGTATTGGTCGCCGCCCTGCTCGGCGCCGACCAATTCGGATTCTCCACCGCGCCGCTGATCGCGGCCGGCTGCATCATGATGCGCAAGTGCCACCTCAACACCTGTCCGGTCGGAGTGGCGACGCAGGACCCGGTGCTGCGCAAGCGCTTCAAGGGCACACCCGAGCACGTGGTGAACTACTTCTTCTACGTGGCCGAGGAGCTGCGCGAGCTGATGGCCGCCATGGGCGTCACCAAGCTCGAAGACCTCATCGGCCGGGCCGACTACCTCGACACGCTCGACGTCATCAATCACTGGAAGGCCAAGGGGCTCGATTTCTCGAAGCTGTTCCACCGGCCTGACGTCGGTCCCGACGTGGCCATCCGCCATGTCGAGAAGCAGAAGCACCCGATCGACGACGTCCTCGACCGCCGGCTGATCGAGCGGGCGAAGTCCGCGCTCGAATCCGGTGAGCCCGTGGTCATCGACGACGTGATCAGGAACTCGGACCGCACCGCGGGCGCCATGCTGTCTGGCGCAGTGGCCAAGCTCCACGGCCATGAGGGCCTGCCCGACGACACCATCGTGGTGAACCTCTCCGGTACCGCCGGTCAGAGCTTCGGTGCCTGGCTCGCCGCCGGCGTCACGGTGAAGCTGACGGGCCACGCCAACGACTACGTCGGCAAGGGCCTGTCGGGCGGCAAGCTCATCATCCGCCCGTCCGATGCGCTGAAAGCCCCGCCGAACCACACGATCATGGCCGGCAACACGGTGCTGTACGGCGCGATCGCGGGCGAGTGCTACATCCGCGGTTCGGCGGGCGAGCGCTTCGCCGTGCGCAATTCCGGCGCCATCGCGGTGGTCGAGGGCATGGGCGACCATGGCTGCGAGTACATGACCGGCGGCGTCGTCGTCTCGATCGGCGAGACGGGGCGCAACTTCGCCGCGGGCATGTCGGGCGGGATCTCCTACGTGCTCGACGCGGACGGCTCGTTCTCGGCGCGCTGCAACCTCTCCATGGTCGATCTCGAACCGGTGGAGGAGGAGGACGACCTGATGCGGCGCTTCCACCAGGACGGCGACCTCGAGACCAAGGGCCGCGTCGATATCCTCGCCGACATGTCAGGCCACGATGAGGAGCGCCTGAGCCAGCTCATCACCAACCACTTGAAATACACTGGCAGTCCCAAGGCCAAGGCGATCCTGGACGACTGGGCCGGCTACCGCACCAAGTTCGTCAAGGTGATGCCGGTGGAGTACCGCCGGGCGTTGCGCGAGATGGAAATGGCGCGGATGCCCGTCGCTGCGGAGTAAGGACGCGGACTGTTAGACGTCCTTGATGCGCCTCACGTTCGATGCGCGAAAGCGTGACTGGACGCTGAAGGTCCGGGGATTCGATTTTGCGCGCGGTCTCGATGCCTTTGCAGGCGCCTTGGCCACTTTCGGCGACGAGAGGAACGACTATGGTGAGCTCGGCAGGTCACTGTCGGCTACCTCGACGGACGCATGGTCATCGTTGTCTGGACAGAGCAGGTCGGCATGAGGCGGATCATCAGCATGAGGAAAGCCAGTGAGCGAGAGCAAGCGCGCTACCGCCCGAGACGCTGATCGGCCGATGCACCCCGACGACATCGGTTATGATCCGGATGACGCACCGGAACTCGACGATGAATGGTTCGAGAAGGCCGATCACTACATCGCCGAGAAACTGGTCGAGCGCGGTTACCGTCCTGGCGAAGCCGAGCGCCTAGTCCTGCCGACTGAGCTCGTCGATCGCTTTCGATCAAGCGGTCCCGACTGGCAGATCAGGATCGAATCAGCGCTGAAGGAATGGATGGCGGAGCATCCCGAGCGGATGTGACGAAGACGGATGAGGGAAAGGTGAGAGGATTGAGAATCTACGGCGATCTCGTCTCCGGCAACTGCCTCAAGGTGAAGATCGTCGCCGATGTCCTCGGTCTCTCCTATGAATGGGTTGCGGTCGATATCCTGGAGGGCGAGAGCCGGACGCCGGACTATCTGTCCCGCTTTCCGGCGGGGCAGGTGCCCGGAGTGGTTCTCGATGACGGGCGCTGCCTCGCGCAATCGAACGCCATCTTGCGGTATCTCGCCAGGGACAGCGTCCTGATCCCGCAGGACGCGTTTCTTCAGGCCAAGATGGACGAGTGGCTGTTCTGGGAGCAGTACAGCCACGAACCGGCCATCGCGGTCTGCCGCTTCGACATGCGGTATCTCGGAAAGCCGCGGGAGGCGCGCGATCCGTCGCGGGTGGCGCGCGGCGAAGCGGCGCTCGACCTGATGGAGCGGCATCTTGCCGGCACGACGTGGATGGTGGGAGACGGCGCCACCATCGCCGACATCGCGCTTTTCGCGTACACGCATTGGGCCGACGAGGGCGGCTTCGCCCTTGGACCGAGACCGGCGATCCGGGCTTGGCTCACCCGTTGCACCAGCGCTTTCGGCGGTCGTGTGACGTCGCGGCAGGGTTGAGACGGTCGCGAGCCGAAGCGGCCACACCATGGACAACGTGCGGAGGCGGGCCGGACCCCTTCCGCGCGACGGAACAGACAGACTCGCGAAAGACAGTCACGATGGGCAAGGTCACAGGGTTTCTCGAATTCGACCGGCAGGAGCAGAAGTATCAGCTCGCCGCCGACCGCGTGCGTCATTTCCGCGAGTTCACGCTGCCGCTCGACGAGCATGACCTGAAGAAGCAGGCGGCGCGCTGCATGGATTGCGGCATCCCGTTCTGCCACGGCGACACCGGCTGCCCGGTCCACAACCAGATCCCGGACTGGAACGAGCTCGTCTACCAGTCCGACTGGGAGGAGGCGCATCGCAACCTTCACTCCACCAACAATTTCCCGGAATTCACTGGCCGCATCTGCCCGGCGCCCTGCGAGGAGGCCTGCACCCTCAACCTCGAGAACCAGCCGGTGGCGATCAAGACCATCGAGCAGGCCATCGCGGACCGGGCCTGGAACATGGGCTGGGTCAAGCCCGAGCCGTCCGAAATCCGTACCGGAAAGACCGTCGCGGTGATCGGATCGGGGCCGGCCGGCCTCGCCGCCGCCCAGCAGCTCGCTCGGGTCGGGCACGACGTCCACGTCTTCGAGCGCGAGCCCAAGGCCGGCGGCCTGCTCCGCTACGGCATCCCCGACTTCAAGATGGAGAAGCGGCACATCGACCGGCGCGTGGCGCAGATGGAGGCCGAAGGGGTCCGCTTCCATTACGGTGTCAATGTCGGCGTCACGAAGCCGCTCGACGAGCTCACTGCCGAGTTCGACGCGGTGCTCTTCGCCGGCGGCGCCGAGGACCCGCGCAACCCGCAGCTTCCCGGGCAGGATCTGCACGGCGTCCACTATGCGATGCCGTTCCTCGTCCAGTCCAACCGCCGCGTGAACGCCGAGCCGATGCCCGGCAACGGCGAGCTGCCGATCCTGGCCGCCGGCAAGAATGTCGTCGTCATCGGTGGCGGCGACACCGCCTCGGATTGCGTCGGGACCTCGTTCCGCCAGGGCGCCCTTTCGGTGACGCAGCTCGACATCCGACCGCGACCCCCTGAGCGCGAGGACAAGCTCAGCGTCTGGCCGTACTGGCCGACCAAGATGCGGACCTCGTCGAGCCAGGCCGAGGGCGCCGAGCGCGAATTCCAGGCGGCGACGCTGAGGCTGGAGGGCAAGAAGGGCAAGCTCACCGGCGTGGTCTGCACGCGTGTCGACGAGAAGCGCCAGCCGGTACCGGGCGGCGAGTTCGTGCTGCCGGCAGACCTTGTCTTCCTGGCGATCGGGTTCGCAGGCTCGGTCCGCAAGGGCCTGCTCGAAGTATCGGGCGTGGCCATGGACAAGCGCGGCAACGTCACGGCGAACGAGCTCGACTACCGGACCTCGCACGAGAAGATCTACGCGGCGGGCGACATGCGTCGTGGGCAGTCGCTCGTGGTCTGGGCGATCCGCGAAGGTCGTCAAGCCGCCCGATCGATCGATGAGGCGCTAATGGGCGCGAGCATGCTTCCGCGCTGAATCGTCCTCAGCTCGGAGGCCAGCGGAAATCGTCGGCCCGTCCCGGTTGAGGCGGTGGTGCAGCCCCACGCAGGAGCGTCCGCTCCAGCGTGCCGGTAGCATCGGTCTCACGCGGCTGTCCGCTGATCAGGGCACCGCCCGGTGAAATCTCGGCCCGGCTGAGCGGGACCACCGGTCCTGCCGCGGCCTTGACCGGCAGTGCCGGGATGCCAGGCGGCTCGGGAAGGCTCGGCAACATGCCGGTGATGAGCTTGTCGATGGCTGCGATGTCGTCGAGCCTTGGGGTGGTGCCGCTCGGATTCGGCCCCGGCATCGCAGCGACGGCGGCCGCCGGTTCGACCTGACCCGGCATGCCGGCCCCCATGAGGCGCTTGAGCTCGACATCCGCGAAATGGGCGACCTTGCGGGCGCCCGCACCGGTAAAATGAACGCCGTCGGACGTTCGCAGCTTCGCGATCTGCCCTTCGAGATCCGGTCCCGTCGCCACGTAGCGGTTGCGCTCGTCGACGAAGCCCGGCCAGATGTCGACGAAGGTGCCTCCGGCCTTGCTCACGCGTTCGCGGACGAGGTCGTTGATGGTCGCCAGGTCCTTTGTCAGGGGCTCGCTGCGCATGGGTGGGGTGCCCACCCAGATCAGCGGAATCTTGCGGTCGGTGAAGACCTTCACGAGGGCATCGACCCGGTCGCGATAGATGTCCCGCCAACGCTCGCTGAGCGGTTCGAAGCTCTGATCGCCTTCGCGGATCGCCTGCCGATCGTTGGCACCGATCATGACGAGGGCATAGGTGACCTTCGGACCGGTCTTCAGGGATTCGTCCGCCACCTTCGCCCAGTCGAGCAAGTCTTTGCGCGCGAGGCTGCTATCGGCGCGCGACCGATCGATGATCTCGACATCGGCATTGTCCTCGAACACGTCGTCGAGGCCGCGGCCGAGATAGCTCGCCAGTGAGTCGCCGAAGACGGCGAGCCGCGTCGTCGGCTCCGCCTTGGGTGCCACAGGCTTGGGCTGCGCGGCAACCGCGGGCGCCTGCCGCTGGCGGCGGGCCGGGGCACGACGCTCGTCGGCATAGACCGGCGGTGCATAGCTGCGCGGGCGCGGAGGCCGCGCGGAGGGTACCGGTACCGGCTGCGCCTGCTGGGCCGGTCTGTCCTC
This sequence comes from uncultured Methylobacterium sp., assembly GCF_964251405.1. Lineage (GTDB taxonomy): Bacteria > Pseudomonadota > Alphaproteobacteria > Rhizobiales > Beijerinckiaceae > Methylobacterium. Next base: position 20,882 of record NZ_CAXUJR010000002.1, on the reverse strand, counting down.
CCAGGGCCAGAAGAACTGGCGGGGCGCTTCCTGCGCCTGCGGTGCGGCACGGCGGGGGGGCTGGCGGCTGCGCTCGATGCCGTCGTCGCGGTAGTATTCCGGCGCCCGACGCCGAGGCACGTCGTCGTAGCCACCCCACTGAGCCATGGCCGGCATCGCGCCGAAGCCGAGGACGGCGACCGAGACGGCAAGCCCTGTCAGTATCCCTCGTATGCGCAAGTTCGTCGATGCCATCGGGCTCATCAGCCTCGTCGTCGCGGGCACGATGAGCGGCCCGGGATCGTCACCGAGACACTATAGAGCGCATCGGCCCGGGCGACGAATCGGTCATCGGCGAGAGGCCCTGAGATGTGCGAGCAGGTCCGCGCTCGCGTATCCGTCGACCGCGAGGCCCGCCCGGACTTGATACCGCCGAACCGCCTCGCGCAACTTCGGCCCTGCGCGTCCGTCGGCCTCGCCGTCGTAGAGCCCCTCCGCTGCAAGGCCGGCTTGGAGCGCTTGCAGCCCGGTCTTGTCGAGGCGGGAGGCGGCGCTAGGCCAAGGGGCCGCCAAGGCGGGGCCGCCGGCGAGCCGGTCGGCGAGATGCCCGATGGCGAGGGCATAAGAATCGGAGGTGTTGTAGCCGCGGATCACCTCGAAATTGTCGGTGATGAGGAAGGCCGGCCCGCCGGCGCCACCGGGAAGAAAAAGGCTCGCAAGCCCCGATCGCGGCAGCTTTTGCCCGTCGGTGCGCCGGACATCCCGGGCGGCGAAGTCACCGAGGTCGCCGCGATGGCCAGACAGGTCGAAGCCGGGCGGCAGCGCCACGGCATATCCCCACGCGACGACCGGGTTCCAGCCAAGGCTACGCAGGAAGGCGGCGATGGACGCCAGGGCGTCGGCCTCGGACGTCCAGATGTCGCGTCGGCCGTCGCCATCGAAATCGACCGCGTGCTTCAGGTAGTTCGAGGGCAGGAACTGCACCTGTCCCATCGCTCCCGCCCATGAACCCTTCATGGCCTCCGGCGCGATGTCGCCCCGTTCGAGGATGGTGAGCGCTGACAGGAGTTCGTCCCGGAACAAGGAGCCGCGATAGCTCGCCTGGGCGAGGGTGGCCAACGATCGGATCACCGGCGTGGCGCCGCCGCTCGCACCGAAATCGGACTCGACGCCCCAGATCGCCAGCACCATCCAGCGCGGCACGCCGTAGGCGGCCTCGATGCGGGACAGGATCGGGTCGAGTCGCGCCGCCGCTGCCCGTCCGCGGGCAATCCGGCCGGGGGAGACCGCACCGACGAGGTAATCCCAGACGGGGCGTCCGAACTCGCCCTGCGCCTTCGTCCGGGCGAGGATGGCGGGGTCCGGGAGGGCGACGTCGCGAAAGGCGCGATCGAAGGTGGCGTCCGAGACCCCCCGGTTGCGCGCATCGGGCCGCAGGGCCTCGATGAAAGCTCGGACGTCGGATTGCGGCTCGGCCGTTCCGTCGGGCGGCCTCGATCGCGGTTCCGGTGCCGCCGCGGTGCCCCCGACGATCGCCAGGGTGGCCGCCAGTGCCACGCAGAGTCGAGCCGTGGCGGTGATCACGTTCGGTTGCGGCGGGTCAGAGCCTCCTCCCAGGCGATGGCCTGGGTGACGATCCCGGTGAGATCGTCGTGCCGTGGCGTCCATCCGAGTCGGTCGCGGATGAGGTCCGCCTTCGCCACGATCCTGGCGGGATCGCCGGGGCGGCGCGGCGACAGGCGCACCGGAAAGTCGACCCCCGACACGCGCTTGACGACCTCGATCACCTCGAGAACCGAGTAGCCGCGGCCGTAGCCGCAGTTCAGCGTCAGGCTCTCGCCGCCTCCCCGCAGGTGATCGAGGGCGAGGCGGTGAGCCTCCGCGAGGTCGGAGACCTGGATGTAGTCGCGCAGGCACGAGCCGTCCGGTGTCGGATAGTCCGTGCCGAACACGTCCAGATGCGAACGCCGACCGAGGGCGGCCTGGGTGGCGACCTTGATGAGGTGCGTGGCGTTGGGCGTCGACTGGCCGGCGCGCCCGCGTGGGTCGGCGCCCGCGACGTTGAAGTAGCGCAGCACGACGTAGGTGAAGCCGTGAGCCTTGGCGGCGTCCGCGATCATCCACTCGCTCATCAGCTTCGAGCGGCCGTAGGGATTGATCGGGGATGGCCCGAGATCCTCGGGCACCGGCACCGTCTCGGGCTCGCCGTAGACCGCAGCGGTGGAGGAGAAGATGACGTGCTTCACGCCCTCCTTCACCGCGGTCTCGATGAGGGCGCGCGTCTTGACCGTGTTGGCGAGGTAATAGCCGAGCGGATCGGCGACCGAGTCCGGCACGACGATCTTGGCGGCGAAATGCGCCAGCGCGTCGATGCGGTGCCGGCGGATCACGTCGGTCACGAGCGCTTGATCGGCCATGTCCCCGACGACCAGCTTGACCTCCTGGGGCAGCGCCCAGTCGAATCCGGTGGAGAGATCGTCGATGACGACAATGTCGTCATGGCCCGCATCCAATAGCGCTAGGACCATATGGCTGCCGATGTAGCCGGCGCCCCCCGTCACCAGAACCGCCATTCTCGAGTCCTTCGAAGTCGCTACACCAGGTCGTCGTGAGGTCGGTGCGTCGGGGATGATGGGCACGTTTGGCCCCATTCCTCTCGACGCCCCATTCCCTCGTACAGGGAGACCTTATATCGAAGAAGACCCTTATGGTTCACGTCCCATAGGCAATCGTGATCTCGACGATACGCAAGGCCAGCCGTCGCGACACCAATGCCCGTGGTCGCCTTTCACCATCGATCCCCTTCTCTCCGCAACCGGGTTCCGTTCTATGAAACCGATTCGCAAGGCCGTTCTTCCTGTCGCGGGCCTCGGCACCCGCTTCCTTCCGGCAACGAAGGCCGTGCCGAAGGAGATGTTGACGGTCGTGGATCGGCCGGTGGTCCAGCATGTCGTCGACGAGGCGCGAGAAGCGGGCATCGAACATTTCATCTTCGTCACCGGGCGCGGCAAGGCGGTGATCGAGGACCATTTCGACATCGCGTTCGAGCTCGAACAGATGCTGCGCGAGCGCGGCAAGCAGGCAGCCTACGACGAACTGAAGCGCGACCTGCCCGGGGCCGGTCAGACCAGCTTCACCCGGCAGCAGGCGCCGCTCGGCCTCGGCCACGCGGTCTGGTGCGCCCGTGAGATCGTCGGCGACGAGCCTTTCGCAGTCTTGCTGCCGGACATGCTGAGCCGCGGCTGCATGGGTCAGATGCTCGCCGCCTACGAACGCCACGGCGGCAACGTGATCGCGGTCGAGGAAGTCGCCCCGGAGGAGACGCACCAGTACGGCATCGTCGGCGTCGGCGAGACCTTCGGCCAGACCTTCGAGATCAACGGCATGGTCGAGAAGCCCAAGGCCGGGACCGCGCCCTCGAACTACATCATCTCCGGCCGCTACATCCTGCAGCCCGAGATCTTCTCGATCCTCGAGCGCGGCGAGAAGGGGGCAGGCGGCGAGATCCAGCTCACCGACGCGATGATCGCCTTGTCGAAGCAACAGGACTTTTTCGGCATGCGCTACGAGGGCCGGACCTACGATACCGGCTCGAAACTCGGGTTCCTCACGGCGAACCTGGCCTATGCCCTGGAGCGCAAGGAACTCGCGGAGCCCCTAAAGGCCGAGATCGCCCGCCTCCTGCGGGAGCATTAGGAGCCGTCGCTTCTCGCTCAGCACGCAGGTTGCGCCAAACGCGCCGGAGGCATGCGCAGAGCGCGGCCGTTACGTCGAAATAGACCTTGCGCTTTGTGCGCCGCACCTTAAATATTGCATTGCGAGATCGCGATGGCGTCGCGGTCTGGCAGCCCTTCTTGGGCGTTTCCTCCCTAGACTTCGGGCCGCTCTTCGGAGCGGCCTTTTTTCTTGGCCGGAATGTGCTCAGCAGCTCAGGCGACCGCTACTCGGCCGCCATGCGGCGCGGCGCGAGGTCGATCGCCTCAGCCGCAACGGCCACGACCATGCCGCGCAGGTGCCAGACGAGTTCGGAGAAGCGCTCCGTCACCGCCAGCGAAGCTTCGTTCATGTAGAGCCCGCGGTTGATCTCGATCTGCAGGGCGTGGCGGCCGACGCCCGGCTCGCCGTAATGCTCGGTGATGAAGCCGCCTGCGTAGGGCTTGTTGCGCAGGACCTTGAAGCCGCGTGCGCGGAGATGCTGTTCCACAAGGGCGGTGAGCAGCGGCGCGCAACTGGTGCCGAAGCGGTCGCCGAGGACGAAATCGGCCTTGCCCGCCTCCTCGCGACCCAGACTCGACGAGGGCATCGAGTGGCAATCGATCAGGATCGCATGACCGAACTGTCGCCCGGTGCGCTGGATGAGGCCGCGCAGGGTGCGGTGATAGGGCTTGTAGAGATTCTCGATGCGGGTGACCGCCTCCTCGACCGGCAGCCGCCCGCGATAGATCTCCTGTCCGTCCGCCACCACGCGCGGCACCGTGCCGAGGCCGCCGGCCACCCGCATCGAACGGGTATTGGCGAAGGGCGGCAAGCGACCCTCGAACATGCGCGGGTCGAGCTCGTAGGGCTCGCGGTTCACATCGAGATAGGCCCGCGGGAAATGTGCCCGCATCAGCGGTGCGCCGAGGTCGACCACGGGTGCGAACAACCGGTCCACATGGGCGTCCTCGGAGCGGCGCAGCGACAGCGCGTCGAGGCGGGAGGCCGCCAGGAAGGCGCGTGGATAGACCGACCCGGAATGGGGCGTGTTGAAGACGAACGGAAGCGCATGCGTCTCCGGTTCGTCGACGACGAAGGGCGGATCGAAGTCGTTGGATGCGGGCGACTGGTTCGGGAAGGATTCTGTCATCGCTGTGCGGACGGGAGAACGCATCGGACCACTTTGCTGGCTCTCACAGAGGCTGTCCACTGCGATCCTTCGGTCCGCATCGAGCCCGACGTGCCATCGAACACGGTCCGTGGCGGCGGATCTCAACACCTTGTTTACCAAGTCGACGCTTTATGGGAGGAACACACCGAGTCGAAGGGTACGGGACGCCGCGCGATGAAGATTCTCCTAGCGGAAGACGACAACGACATGCGTCGTTTTCTGGCCAAGGCGTTGCAGAACGCCGGCTACGATGTCCTGTCTTTCGACAACGGCCTCTCTGCCTATAACCGCCTGCGCGAAGAGCCCTTCGAACTCCTCCTCACCGACATCGTGATGCCGGAGATGGACGGCATCGAGCTCGCCCGCCGCGCCACCGAGCTCGACCCCGACATCAAGGTCATGTTCATCACGGGTTTCGCCGCCGTGGCGCTCAACCCGGATTCGAAAGCTCCCAAGGACGCCAAGGTGCTCTCGAAGCCCTTCCACCTGCGCGATCTCGTCAACGAGGTCGAGAAGCTTCTGGCGGCGTAGCCTCGTCGAGGCGAGATCCTGAAGGGCAGGAGCTTTCGGCAACCGCGATAGCTGGATACAAGACGAAGTCATGGCCGCACCGCGCCGGTGCGTTGCCCTGGAATCGTTCAGACCCATGTCGCAGCCGGTGACGATCTACACGACCTCGTGGTGCCCTTACTGCTCCGCGGCCAAGGCCCTTCTGCGCGGGAAAGGCGTCTCCTTCACCGAAATCGACGTGGAGAAGACGGCCGGTTCGCGGGCAAGCATGGTCCAGCGGACGGGCGGACGCACCAGCGTGCCTCAGGTTTTCATCGGCGAGACCCATGTCGGGGGCTGCGACGACCTCCATGCCCTCGACAGGTCGGGTAAGCTCGACCCGATGCTGGACGCGTGAACCCGATCATGGCTGAACCCACATTCGTCGCCGCCTGCGTCCAGATGCGCTCGGGGCGCGATCCTGCCGCCAACCGCGACGCGGTGGTGGCCGGTATCCGCGATGCTGCCGCGGCGGGAGCCCATTACGTCCAGACGCCCGAGATGACGTCCCTGGTCGAGCGCGACCGCGCGAGCCTCTTCGCGAAGGTCCGGGTTCAGGACGAGGACGAGACCCTCGCGGCCTGTCGCGACGCCGCCCGCGATCTCGGCATCGTTGTGCAGATCGGCTCCCTTGCGATCCTCAACGGCGACAAGGTCGCGAACCGCGCCTTCCTCATCGATGCGACGGGCGCGATCACGGCGGCGTACGACAAGCTCCACCTCTACGACGTCGACCTGCCCAACGGCGAGCGCTGGCGCGAATCGTCGATCTATACCGGCGGGGCTTGCGCGGTCGTCGCCGAGACCCCGTGGGCGCCGATCGGGCTCGCGATCTGCTACGACCTGCGCTTCCCCGCGCTCTACCGGGCGCTGGCCGAGGCCGGCGCCTCGATCCTGACGGCTCCGGCCTGCTTCACGCGCCAGACCGGGGAGGCGCATTGGCACGTCCTGCACCGGGCGCGCGCCATCGAGACCGGATCCTTCATGATCTCGGCCGCGCAAGGTGGGCGCCACGAGGACGGCCGTGAGACCTACGGGCACTCCCTGATCGTCGATCCTTGGGGGCGGGTCCTCGCCGACGCCGAGGGTGACGCGCCCGGGATCATCCTGGCCGAGATCGACCTCGCCCGCGTCGCCGACGCCCGCGCCCGCATCCCGACGCTCCAGCATGCCCGACCCTTCACCGTGGAGCGTATGCCGAGGACGAGCTGAGCCGCGGGTCGGTCGCGCAGCCGCATTGACCTCCGGTCCGGATCGGTAGAGGCCGTTTCCTCGACGGTTCGTCCAAAGCGCAATCCCACCCCGATCCGCACCGGCCCTGGCATCCATCATGATCCGCTACACACTCGCCTGTGAGGCCGGGCATGGTTTCGAGAGCTGGTTTCCTTCGAGCGAATCCTACGACGACCAGGCCGCGCGCGGCCTCGTGACCTGCCCGCACTGCGGCTCGGCCAAGGTCGCCAAGGCCATGATGGCACCCTCGATCGGTCGCGCCGCTTCGGGTCCGACGGAGCCGAACCTTCCCGCCGTCACGCAGCAGCCCGAGACCGTCTCGCTGATCGCCGAACCGGACCAGCGCCTTCGCGCCATGCTGAAGGCGTTTCGCGACCACGTGACGGCAAATGCCGACGATGTCGGGACGCGCTTTCCGGAGGAAGCACGCCGCATCCATTACGGCGAGGCCGGCAACCGAGCGATCTACGGCGAAGCGAGCCCGGCCGAAGCCCGCTCGCTCATCGACGAGGGCATTGCCGTGGCGCTCCTGCCGGTGCTCCCCGACGACCGGAACTGATCACCGGCGCAGGGCAGCGGTCCCAACGATCGAGGCGAGCAGAGCGGCGAAGGCCGCGTTCCATCCCGCCAGCGAGATCCCGAGGAAGCGCCACGCGGCGGTCGAGCAATCCGCGACCCGCGTCGTCTCGAGAGCGTTGCGGAATTCACCGATCGAGGCGGGGGCCGCACCGGAGCCGCTGCCGCCGCAACCGGTGGGGCCCGGCCAGAACGCCCATTCGGCGCCGGCATGGTAGACGCTGAGCCCGGCGCCGTAGAGCAGCCCGGCAGCGGCGAGCCCGAGCAGGAGACGGGTCAGGCGCTCGGGTGCGAATAGGCCGAGGAATCCGAGCGGGATCGCCGCGTAATAGGGCAGGCGCTCCGTGAGGCAGAGCTTGCACGGCACGTAGCCAAGTACGAATTCGAAGTAGAGTGCCCCGGCAATGGCGGCGACTGCGCCGACCACGAGGACGAGCGCGGCGCGGCGCAGCCGGAGCAGGGCTTGGTAATCCATTACAGCAACACCTTGAACAGCACGAACCCGAGGATGATGACGGCCACGGTGATCGCCGCCACGACGTTGAGGTGCCGGTCGAGCACCCCGCGGATCTGGACGCCGTAGCGCCCGAGAAGCCCGGCGAGCACGAAGAACCTGGCGCCGCGGGTGATCAGCGACAGCACCATGAACCAGAACAGGTCGTAATGGGCAAACCCCGAGGTGATCGTCACCAGCTTGTAGGGGATCGGAGTCAGGCCTTTGAGCAGGATGACCCAGTGTCCGTACTGGGCGTAGGACGCCTGGAAGGTCTCGGCCTTGTCGGACAGCCCATAGACCTTGAACAGCCAGACGCCGACGGAGTCGAACAGGAGGGCGCCGATGGCGTAGCCCAGGAGGCCGCCGGCCACGGAGGCCAACGTCGTGATCAGCGCATAGAACCAGACCCTGTCCGGCCGGCTCACCGCCATCGGCACCAGCATCACGTCCGGTGGCACGGGGAAGAACGAGCTCTCGGCGAAGGCCACGGCCGCCAGCGCCCAGGGCGCGGACGGCTTGCCCGCCAGCGCGAGGATCCACTCATAGAGGCGACGGATCATGGGTGTCCTGCTTCCGGTGATCGGCGGCGCCCTTTGAGCATGGCGAACCCGGCGGGGCGAGACCTCCGGCGACACGCGCCGGAGGTTTCTGGTTCCGGCCGATCAATCCTTGCCCACCGACATGAGCAGGCGCTCGGTCTTGGCATCCTCGATGCGGTTGACCATGCGCCGGCCCTCGTGGACGTCGCGGATGGTCTTGGTGGCGGTGATGCAGGATTGGACCAGCATGACGACGCCCATGGCGAGGTAGCCCTTCACCCAGATGTCGATGGGCATGAACAGGATACCCAGCGCCACCATGGCGGCCGAGCCGATGAACGAGGCGTAGGTGAAGGCGACCCATGCGCCCGAATGCTGCGTGGTCTCGTTGGTCATGACGTCTCTCCTGAAGCTTGATCGTAGGGGGAAGGCGGATCGGGGGGTCAGGCAGACGCCGGTTGGGCGGCGGCCGCCTTGCGGCGAAGGCGATCGAGGATGTCGGCAGCGTTCGGGCGGCTCTTGGCTCCGAAGCCCTCGCGTTCGAGTCGCGCGGCGATGTCTCGGCCCGGATCGGTCTCGGCGCGGGCCTCGTCGAGGTCTGCGGCCTCGACCTGGGTCTGTCGCAGGCGTTCCAAGGTCGCCTCCGCCTCCCGCAGGGTGGCGCGATCGCTGGTCGGGGCGCCCGCACCGAGGCGACGAACCGCCTCCGCGGCGGCGGCGATGCGGCGTCCGCGTTCGAGCTCGGCTTGGCGGCGGTTGGCATCGGCCACGATGTGGCGCAGGCGCCCGATCTCGGTGGAAAAGCGCAGGCGCGCCGACCTGATCGCCTCGGCCCCGCCTTCGAGCTCGGCGATGGCGTCGGCGGCCTCCGTCGCGAGGTCGTCGCGCGAGCCGGTCAGGGCGGCGACGGCGCGGGCTTCGAGGTCCTCGATTCGGGCCGTGATCTCCGCGAGGCGCCGGGCCTCCGCGCGGTCGCCGGCCACTGCCGTCGCGAGCGCGAGCTTGCTGCGCTCCAGGGACACCCTCGTTTCGCGGATCTGCTGATCCAGGACGAGCAGGGCATGGCGGTCGAACAACTCCTCCTCGGCCTGGGCGGCGGCGCCGCGGGCGAGGAGCCGAAACAGCTTGAACATCGAAGACCTCCTGATCGGTGAACCGCGTTCACGAGACCGGTTCTGCGGTCATTTGAACGGTGTGTAAGTGCGTTTATGCACGACGTTCAAAAGGGTCGGTTCGATGCTGTGGCGATGCGCGTACGGACGCGGATCTGCGCTGCTCCCTCTGGTCGAAAGGGGAAACTTGTGCGATGAGGCGAACGCTGCGGGCGTGGTGGAACTGGTAGACGCGCCGGACTCAAAATCCGGTTCCGCAAGGAGTGTCGGTTCGATTCCGACCGCCCGCACCATTCGCACCTTCAATCCAGTTCGAGAAACCGCCTGATCCAGGCGCCGACGCGTGCGCTGTCCGACGGTCCCTTCAGCGAGGCGATCGCGCTCGCGTGGAAGGCGGTGTCGTGGGCCACGGGCGGATGGTGTCCGGCGATCAGCGCCTCGGCGTAGTCTCTCTCGAATTCGGGATGGAACTGGAACGAGATCGCATATCGGTCGCCGTAGGCGAGGATTCCGCAGGGCGTGAACGTGCTTCCGGCAAGGATGCGGGCATGGGGCGGGGGCTCGACCACCTGATCCTGATGGATCGCCATCACGGCGACCTGCCTCGCTGAATCCATCCAGGGCGCGCATTCGTGCACATCGTAGCGGTGGAGTCCGAGGCCCCAGCCCTTCTCGGATTTGCGTACCGTCCCGCCGAAGGCCTGCGCCATGACCTGATGGCCGAAGCAGAGGCCGACGAGCTTCGTGCGCCGATCGAGGTCGCGCAGGAAGGCGATCAGATCCTCTATCCAGGGCAGGTCGTCGTAGATTCCAGCCGGCGAGCCGGTGATGAGGAATGCGTCGAACGCGTCAGGCCGGGACGGCCATTCGCCCCGTGCGACCGCAAAGATCGTGACGTCGACCGGATCTCCCAGCAGCTTGGCCGTCATCTCCCCGTAGGACGGATAGAGGCCCGCGAGCCGCGCGGGCGGATTGCCCGCTTCGAGGATGCCGATCCTCATGGAAGCGACGATGCCCGCGTCATATGGCGGGATCGAAGGACGCGACCGAGCCGGTGCCCCTGCCCAATGCGCGCGACGCCAGCACCGCGACCGCCATGGTGACGGCGAAGATCGCGAAGACGACAGGATTGAAGATCACCAGCGCGACGAAGCAGATGGCGGCCATGGCGAGCGCGAAGGCCGGCGCTGCGGGATAGAATGGCGCCCGGTAGGGCCGGGCGAGTTGGGGTTCAGTGCGACGCAGCTTGAACAGGCTCGCCATGCTCATGCCGTACATCACGAGCGCGCCGAACACCGCCATGGTGACGATGCTGGCGGTCAGGGACTGTCCGGCGATGACGATGAGGTTGTCGCTGTAGATGGCGGCGATGCCGATGACGCCGCCGACAAGCGTGGCGACATGCGGCGTGCGAAAGCGCGGATGCACCGTGGCGAGGATTCCCGGCAGGTAGCCGGCCCGGGCCAGGGCGAAGATCTGGCGCGAGTATCCCAGGATGATGCCGTGGAACGAGGCGACGAGGCCGAACAGGCCGAGCCAGACCAGCATGTGCAACCAGCCGCTCGACTCGCCCACCACGCCCTTCATCGCCTGGGGCAGCGGGTCGTTGAGGTTGCTGAGCGCCTTCCAGTCGCCGGCGCCACCGGCGAAGATCATCACGCCGAAGGCGAGGACCGTGAGCGTCAGCACGCCGCTGATATAGGCGATCGGGATCGTGCGCTTGGGATCGCGTGCTTCCTCCGCCGCCATGGCGACTCCCTCGATGGCGAGGAAGAACCAGATCGCGAAGGGGATCGCCGCGAACATGCCGCCGATGGCCGGCAGGGCGAGCTCGTTGCTGCCCGCCCAGCCGTTCGCGGAGAAGTTCGCCCAGGTGAAGGCGGGCGCCACGACCCCCATGAAGACGAGGAGTTCGCCCACCGCCAGGATGGAGACGAAGAGCTCGAAGGTCGCGGCGATCCGCACGCCGACGATGTTGAGGGTCATGAAGACGAGATAGGCCCCAAGTGCCGCGTGCTTCGGGTCGAGGCTCGGGAACTGGACGTTGAGATAGGCGCCGATGGCGAGCGCGATCGCGGGGGGAGCGAACACGAACTCGATCAGGGTGGCAAAGCCCGCGATGCAGCCGCCCGTCGGGCCGAAGGCGCGGTCGCTGTAGGCGAAGGGGCCGCCGGCCTGCGGGATCGCGGTGGTCAGTTCGGTGAAGCTGAAGATGAAGGCGACGTACATCGCGGCGATCACCGCGGTGGTGACGAGGAAACCGAGCGTGCCCGCGCTCGCCCAGCCGTAGCTCCACCCGAAATACTCGCCAGAGATCACGTGTCCGACGGCGATGCCCCACAGGTGGAAGGCGTTGAGGCTCTTGTCGAGGCCCGGTCCCGCGCTGGCCATGCCGTCATCCTTGGTTGGCGAACCATCGTCCGACCAAGGTTGGTGCAAGAAGGTTGCCGTGTCGACGGCGCTTTCAGGCGGCGCTGGCGCGCGGGCGAAGGCGCCCGGGCTCCTTGGGCCGGATCTCCATGGCGTTGCCCCGCCAGACGATGGCGCTCTGCATCCAGGCGCTTACCCAGATCGCCGGGAACAGGGCGTCGCGGACCAGGAAGGCGAGGAGGAGCCGGGGACCGCGATGCCAGCCCGCGCGCACCGCGAGGGCGTATTCCGCTGCGTACCAGAGTCCGGCCATGGCGAGGGCCGCTCCGGCCATCACCGGTTCCGGCACGCAGGCCACCGCGAGGGTGAAGGGCAGGAGCGGTCCGGTGCCGATCTCGGGCGCGAAGAAGAGCGGGAAGGTGACGCGCCGCAATCGGGCCCAGCGCTGCTGCCGCGACCAGATCTCGCGCAGCGTGCGCCGTCCCAGCGGCTGCTCGAAGGGAGACGCCACCAGATGCACCCGGCGTCCGGCGGCCCGAACCAGCTTCGTCGCCGCCGCGTCCTCGGCGATCTCGGCGGCGAGCGCCCGGATGCCGCCTTGGCTCTCGAGGAAGGGCTTGTGCCAGAGCATGCTCTTGCCTTGCGCGAAGCCGAGGCCGACGCTCTCACCGACATATTGCCACCGCGCCTGCAGGGTGTTGAGGAAGGCGCATTCGAGCTCGGCGAAGAAGCCGATCGGCCGAGCGCCCACCGGCGTCGAGCAGACGAGGCCCGTATTCGCGCGCCAGGCCGCCTGGAGCCGCTGCAGGTAATCCGGCGGCATGAGGACGTTGGAATCGGCGAGCACGACCCAGTCGTGTCCGGCCGCCTCCCAGCCGCGGACGCAGTTGTTGAGCTTGGGATTGTCGCTCACCCGCTCGTCGCCGACGATCAGCCGCGAGGGGATACGCGGATGCGCGGCCATCAGGCGGTGCAGCAGAGGGACGATGGGATCGTCGGCATCGGCCACGCAGAAGATCAGCTCGTAGTCCGGATAATCGAGGAGGAAGCCGCGGGTCAGCATCTCCTCGCTGAATGCTTCGATGCCGCAGACGGGGCGAACCAGCGAGACCGGCGCCCGTGCGGGGAAGGTCGAGGGGCCGGGGTCGCGGCCGAGCCTACGGCCCGCCATGGCCAAGCTCGCGAGATTAATCACGGTGAGCAGGGCGCACAGCGACAGGGCCAGCACCATGCCGGTCTCGACGTTGCCCGCCATCGCCGCTTCCTCCTCCGGCAGGAACGCCGGTCGAGCGCCACTCCCTGATCCTCGGGCCTAACAGCCGTCCTGTTTCAGCCGTATGACAAAGACCGGAGCCGGCGATGGGCTTTCCGGGAGGGATGAATGCGGATTCCGAATCGCGTGGCGGTGCTGGGTGCCGGCCTGTCCGGGGCGGCAGCGGCGCGCGACCTGATGCGGGCCGGGTTCGACGTCGTCGTCCTCGACAAGAGCCGTGGCGTCGGTGGCCGCATGGCGACGCGACGGGTGCCCGGCCGCGACCTCGCCTTCGATCACGGGGCGCAGTTCATGCGCGCACGCGGGACGGCCTTCGCAGCGCAGATCGAAGACTGGCGGGCGCGCGGTGTCGTCGCGCCCTGGGGCGGGCACGACCGCTTCGTCGGGACCCCGACCATGACGGCGCCGGCCAGGGATATCCTCGCCGGGCTCGATGTCCGCGCCGGCATGACGGTGACCGGCATCGCACGCGATGCCGATGGCTGGCACGTTTCCGCGGCGGAGGGGGCGATCACGGAGGCGTTCGGGGCCGTCGCAATCGGCTTTCCGGCACCGCAGACGTTCCGCCTGCTGGAAGCCTCCGGCCTCGCATTGCCGGGGATCGAAACGGTGACCTACGCACCGTGCTGGTCGTTGATGCTCGCCCTGGACGGCCCGGCAGCGTTCCCCGAATCCGATCGTCGCGACCGGGATGGCCCGATCGCGGCGGTGATCCGCGACGAGTCTCGGCCGGGCCGGCCCCCCGGGACAAGACTCCTCGTCCATGCCGGACCGGACTGGTCGCGCCGGCACCTAGAGGACGCACGTGAAGCGGTGGCCGAGGCTCTTCTGGCCGAACTTGCGATCCTCCTCGGCCAATCGATCGTCCCCGCCTATGCGAGCGCGCATCGCTGGCGTTACGCCCTGGTCGAGACCGCCTTGGGCCAGGATTGCCTCTACGACCCGACACTCGGGCTTGGGGCCTGCGGCGACTGGTGCCTCGGTCCGCGGATCGAGGCGGCCTTCGACAGCGGCACCGCGCTCGCCGCCCGCATCGCAGCAGATCTGGCTGCGGGGAGCGAGGGCATTTGACCCCGCCGATCGTCTTCCATCCGGCCTATGAGGCGCCCTTGCCGGAGGGGCACCGTTTCCCGATGCGCAAATACGGTCGTCTCGCCGAAATTCTCGTTGCGCGCGGCCTCGTCCCGGACGGTTTCGTAACGCCGCAGCCCGCGACCGCCGGCACGCTCGCCCTGGCCCACGACCGCACCTACGTCGATGCCGTCCTCGATCTTGCCGTACCGCCGGCGGTGGCGCGGGAGATCGGGCTGCCGCTCGATGCCGGAATCGTTGCCCGTGCCCGCGCTTCGGCCGGCGGCACGCTGGCGGCCGCCCGTCTTGCCCTGGCGCATGGGCTCGCCGGGAGCGCGGCAGGCGGGAGCCACCATGCCCGCCGCGACAGCGGAGCCGGGTTCTGCGTCTTCAACGACGTGGCGGTGGCAGCGCGCACCCTCCAGCACGAAGGTGCCATCCGTCGGGCGCTGGTCATCGACCTCGACGTCCATCAGGGCGACGGCACCGCCGATTGCCTCGGGCGCTCCCCCGATCTGTTCACGCTCTCGCTTCACGGCGAGAGGAACTACCCGACCCGGAAAATCGCGGGTGACCGCGACGTCGGCCTGCCCGACGGCCTCGACGATGCCAGCTATCTCGCCGCACTCGAAGGCTGCCTGCCCGATCTTCTCGACCGTCTCGCTCCTGATCTCGTCTTCTACAATGCCGGCGTCGACCCCCATCGCGACGACCGGCTCGGGCGGCTCGCCCTCACGGATGCCGGGCTTTCCGCCAGGGACCGCTTCGTGGTCGGTGCGGCGCGGGGGCGTGGCATCCCACTCGTGTCCGTCATCGGCGGCGGCTACGGCACCGACGTCGACGCGCTCGCCGCCCGGCACGCGCTGGTGTTCGAGGTGATGGCGGCGCTCGCCTGACGCTCAGGCCTCCGGCAGGGCCCGCGCCGCCGCCTCAAGGGCCTCGAAGGTCCGGGCGAGTTCGGCTCCTTCGAGATTGTGGAAACCCAGCATCCGCGAGAGCAGCAGGCCGAGCGCCGCAAGGTTGAGGACTGTGCCCGCGCCGGGTCGGCCGGCGATCGCCTCCATCGCCGCGAACTGCTCGCTGAGGAGTTCGCTGAAGCCCGCCGACGCCTCCGGGTTCTCGGCGGAAGCCAGGCACAGGGCGCGCGGGAAACCATCCTCTTCCGCGTAGACCGCTCGGACATGTGCGATCAGCGCGAGCGGGATCGCGGCCGGCCCGGGCGGCTGCTCCGCCTCGCGCGCCGCGATGTTGGCTCGGATCTCCTTGAGCTTGCGAGCGGCCAGCGCCGAGATCAGCGCATCCTTCGACGCGTAGTGATGCAGCACGCCGCCCTTGCTGAGCGTGGCCTCGGCGGCTACCGCGTCGATCGTCAGCGTCCGCGCGCCCGAACGTCGTATCAGCCGCTCGGCCGCATCAAGGATGATTTCCGGACGGTCCTCCCGCCGGGTGCGCGCCTTCGTCATCATTCTTCCGCTAAAAACCGTCTGGACGGTTTTTAAGTTAGCCGATATGACGCTTGGGCGATAGACGAATCCGCGAGGCGCGAACGCCGTGGCAAATCAAAACTCGGCCTTGACCAGCGTGTTGCAACCCTGCCTTGCGGCACTCTCGGCCATACTCGCGTTTGGCTGCGTCGGCCCGGCGGCTGAAGCGCCCGCGGGGCAGAGGGCGCCTCAACTCGCCCTCGTGAGCACGACGACGGCGCAGCGTACCACCATCGCGACGGATCTCATCTTCACCGGCGACATCCAGACGCAGTCGCAGGTCAGCGTCTCTTTCCGCACCAACGGGAAGATCGTGAAACGGCTGGTGGAGGTCGGCGACCACGTCAAGGCCGATCAGGTGCTGGCGCAGCTCGATCCGCAGGAGCAACGGGCCAACCTCAACAATGCGCAGGCCGCCCTGGCCTCGGCGGAAGCCCTGCTCACCCAGGCCAAGGTGAGCTTCAAGCGGCAGGAAGCGCTGCTGGCGGGCGGTTTCACCACGCGGCCGAGCTACGACGAGGCCGAGCAGCAGTTGCGCATCAGCCAAGCCTCGGTCGATTCGACCAAGGCGGCGCTCGGGACGATCCAGGAGCAGCTGTCCTATACCGAACTCAGGGCCGGGGTGGATGGGATCGTCCTGAGCCGCAGCTTCGAGGTCGGCCAGGTCGTGCAGAACGGCCAGACGGTCCTGTCGGTCGCGCAGGACGGACCGCGGGACGCCGTCTTCAACGTGTTCGAGGCGGTTCTGGCGGCCCCGCCGGAGAGCCCGCAGGTGGACGTGGCGCTTCAGGCCGATCCGTCGATGCGGACGGTGGGCCTCGTCCGCGAGATCTCTCCCAGCGTCGATTCCGGATCGGGCACGGTCAGGGTCAAGGTCGGCCTCAAGGACACGCCGGCGGCGATGACGCTCGGGGCGATCGTGATCGGCACCGGCAAGTTCCGGCCGCGCCAGGCGGTCGTCCTGCCCTGGTCGTCCCTTTACCGCTGGGCCGACGGGCCGGCCGTGTGGGTGCGCGATCCGACCACAGGAACCGTGGCGCCTCGCGCGGTCACGATCGATCATTTCGGCACCCGGACCATCGCGTTGTCGGGCGGCGTCGAGCCCGGCGAGGAGGTGGTCGTCGCCGGCATCCAGCTCCTGCGCCCGGGCCAGACCGTCGCCGTTGCCGCCGCCAAGGTCGTGGAGGAGATGCGATGAACGGGCTCGCGCGCGCCCTCGCCATCCTTCTGATACCGATCGCCGGGGTTGGCGCATGTAAACCGGTCGAAGAGGCCGCGCCGGCTCCCATCCGTCCCGTCCTCTACACCGTTGCGAAGCCCGTCGACGCGGTGGTGTTCGGACCCTTCGCCGGGTTCATCGAGCCACGCTACAAGTCCGAGATCGGCTTCCAGATCGCGGGGCGGGTGATTGCCCGCGACGTCACCATCGGCGACGTGGTCAAGAAGGGTCAGCGCATCGCCGCCCTCGACCCCGTGGTGACGCGCTTCGGCCTCACCCGCGCAGAGGCCGACCTCGCCGACGCCCAGGCCCAGGCCGAATATGCCGCCGCCACCGAGGCGAGGCGCCGCAAGCTCCTGGCCGGCGGCAACGTCACTCAGGCGCAGCTCGACAGCGCCGTGGCGAGCCGCGACACCGCGCAGGCGCGCCTCGTCCAGGCTCAGGCCAACCTCCAGAAGGCTCGCGATCAGATGGGCTACACCGAGCTGCGGGCCGATTTCGACGGAGTCGTCACCGTGCGCAGCGCCGAGGTCGGGCAGGTTCTCAGCGCCGGTGCCGCCGTCGTGACCCTGGCCCGGCCCGAGGAACGCGAGGCGGTGGTCGACATCCCCGAGGACCTCGTCGGCGCCATGCCCAAGGACGGCGTCTTCACCGTGGCTCTGCAGAGCGCCCCGGGGATCACGGTGACGGGCAGGGTGCGCGAGATCGTGCCCTTCGCCGACCAGATGACACGCACGCGGCGCATCCGGCTGACGCTGGTCGAGCCCTCGGAGGCGTTCCGCCTCGGCACCACCGTCACGGTCTCGCTGTCGCGGCCCGTGAAGCCCGCCGTCTCGCTGCCCGCGACGGCCGTCGTTCAGGCCGACGGCCGCGATTCCGTCTGGCTGGTGTCGGTGGCCGGCGACTCGGTCGCGCGCCGACCGGTCACGATCGAGGGGCGACGGGACGACCGAGTCTCGGTGACGGAGGGGCTGGCGGCCGGCGACCGCGTCGTCGTCGCCGGCGCGAGCAGCCTGACGGAGGGCCAGGCCGTGCGCATCTCCGACAGGCCGCTATAGAGCGTCGGCCATGCCGAGAAACGATCCCCCCATGTCGGGCCGATGCGTCGGCTCGCTTTCCGGCCATGCGAGATCCGCCCCGTGAAGAGCTTCAACCTGTCCGAGTGGGCGCTCGAGCACCGCTCCTTCGTCTGGTTCCTGATGCTGGTCTCGATGGTCGCCGGCAGCCTCGCCTACGGCAAGCTCGGGCGCGAGGAGGATCCGCCCTTCGCGATCAAGACCATGATCGTGCAGGCGACCTGGCCTGGGGCCACCATCGGCGACACCCTCGATCAGGTCACCGAGCGGATCGAGAAGGAACTCCAGCAGATCGATGCGGTCGATTTCAGCCGCAGCTACACCACGCCGGGCCGGACGACGGTGTTCGTGCAATTGCGCGAGACGACGCCGCCCAAGACCATCCCGGCGGTCTTCTACCAGGTGCGCAAGCGTATCGGCGACATCCAGAACGCCTTCCCGCAGGGAGTTCAGGGCCCGTCGTTCAACGACGAATTCGGCGATGTCTTCGGCAACGTGTACGCCTTCACCGCCGACGGCGTGACGATGCGGCAGTTGCGCGACTACGTCGAGCGGGTGCGCGCCGAGCTCAAGAAGGTGCCGAGTGCGGGCAAGATGCTGCTGCTCGGTGCGCAGAACGAGGTGATCTACCTCGACTTCTCGACGCGGAAGCTCGCCGGCCTCGGCGTCAACGTGAACGCCGTCGTCAGCACGCTCCAGGCACAGAACGCGATCGCGCCCTCCGGCGTGATCCAGGCCGGGCCGGAGCGCATCTCGGTGCGGGTCGGCGGGCAGTTCCTATCCGAGGACAGCCTCCGGGCGATCAACTTGCGGGTGAACGACCGCTTCTTCCGCCTCTCGGACGTCGCCGAGATCTCGCGCGGCTTCAGCGACCCGCCTACCGACCTGTTCCGCTTTAACGGCCAGCCGGCGATCGGCCTCGCCATCGCGATGCAGCCATCGGGCAACCTGCTCACCTTCGGCGAGGGCCTGAAGGAGCGCATGCGCAAGCTCGAAGGCGAGCTGCCGGTGGGGGTGGGCATCCATCTCGTCTCCGATCAGCCCAAGATCGTCGAGGAGGCGGTCGGTGGCTTCACCAAGGCGCTCGTCGAGGCTGTGCTGATCGTGCTGGCGGTGAGCTTCATCAGCCTCGGGTGGCGGGCGGGGCTCGTGGTCTCGTTCTCGATCCCGCTGGTGCTCGCCATCGTGTTCGTGGTCATGCAGGTGATGGGCGTGACGCTCCAGCGCATCTCGCTCGGCGCGCTCATCATCGCGCTCGGCCTCCTCGTCGACGACGCCATGATCACCGTCGAGATGATGGTGGCCCGCCTCGAGGTCGGCGACAGCCTCAAGAAGGCCGCTACCTTCGCCTACACCTCCACGGCCTTCCCGATGCTGACCGGGACCCTCGTCACCGTGGCGGGCTTCCTGCCGATCGGCTTCAACGGGTCTTCGGCCGGCGAGTACACCTACAGCCTGTTCGTGGTGATCGCGGCCTCCCTCATCGTCTCGTGGGTGGTGGCCGTGCTGTTCGCACCGCTCATCGGCGTGAAGCTCCTGCCGGCGGTGATGAAGCACAAGCACCACGACAAGCCGAGCCGTCTCACCCGCGTGTTCCGGGCCCTGCTGCTCGGGGCGATGCGCGGGCGCTGGATCACCGTGGCCGTCACCGTCGCCATCCTCGGCCTCTCGATCTATTCGCTGCAATTCGTGCAGCAGCAGTTCTTCCCGGCATCGGACCGGCCCGAACTCCTCGTCGACGTGACGCTGCCGCAGAATGCCAGCATCGGCGAGACCAAGGCGCAGATGGACAGGATGGAGGAGACCCTGAAGGGCGATCCCGAGATCAAGCTCTGGACCTCCTATGTCGGCCAGGGCGCGGTGCGCTTCTACCTGCCCCTCGACCAGCAGCTCGGCAACGCCTTCTTCGGACAGATCATCATCGAAGCGACCTCGCTGGAGGCCCGCGACAGGCTGAAGGTCAAGCTCGACCGGCTGGCGCGGGAGCAGTTCGTCGGCACCGACGTCTTCGTCCACACTCTCGACCTCGGCCCGCCGGTGGGCCGCCCGGTCCAGTACCGCCTGGGCGGACCCGACCTTCAGAAGCTGCGCACCCTGGCCCTGGGACTGACCAACATCGTCGGGGCAAACCCGCATCTCGACGTGCCGACCCTCGACTGGAACGAGCCCGGCAAGGTCCTCAAGGTCGAGATCATCCAAGACAAGGCGCGCCAGCTCGGCGTGACCTCGGAGGACATCGCCGGCCTCCTCAACGGCGTGGTCGGCGGCCGCACCATCACCCAGGTCCGAGACTCGATCTACCTCGTTGACGTGATCGGGCGCGCCCAGGCCGCCGAGCGGCGGTCCATCGAGACCCTGCAATCGCTGCAGGTCGCGCTGGCGAACGGCAGCGTGGTGCCGATCCTCGCCTTCGCGACGATCGGCTACGAGCTCGAACAGCCGATCGTCTGGCGCCGCGACCGCATTCCGACCATCACCATCCGGGCAGCGATCGGCGACATCACCCAGCCGGCGACGATCGTAGCTCAGCTCGCCCCGGCCGTCGCGGACTTCGCCAAGGCTCTGCCGGACGGCTACACCCTTGAGACGGGCGGCGCCGTGGAGGAGAGCGCCAAGGGCCAGGGTCCGATCGCCGCGGTGGCGCCGGTCATGCTTCTGACCATGGCGGTCCTGCTCATGATCCAGCTCCAGAGCTTCCAGAAGCTGTTCCTGGTGGCGAGCGTCGCGCCGCTCGGGCTCATCGGCGTCGTCGCCGCCTTGCTGCCGTCGGGCAGGCCGCTCGGCTTCGTGGCCATCCTCGGCGTGCTGGCGCTGATCGGCATCATCATCCGCAACTCGGTGATCCTGGTGACCCAGATCGACGAGTACGAGCGCGAGGGGCGAGAGCCCTGGGAAGCCGTGGTCGAGGCCACCGTGCATCGCATGCGCCCGATCCTCCTGACGGCAGCGGCCGCAAGCCTCGGCCTCGTTCCCATCGCCAGCGAGGTGTTCTGGGGGCCGATGGCCTTCGCAATGATCGGCGGCATCATCGCGGCGAC
>NZ_CAXUJR010000001.1:162306-178646 GCF_964251405.1 uncultured Methylobacterium sp. | reverse complement strand
GGCCGCGTCGCGCAGGCGCGCCGTGGCGGCATCGGCCTCGCCGGTGCGGCCATGGATCTCGTCCACTGCCGCCTTGGAGCGTGCCATGGTCTCGGAGATCGAGACGGCGGCCGTGTTCATGGTCTCGGCCGACTCGGTCACGGTCTGGACGTTGTCGAGGGTCCGTTCCGCCGCGTCCACGGCGACCCGCCGGGCCTCCATGCTTCCCGACACGTCGGTGGCGTATTTGACGACTTTCAGCAGCTTGCCGTCAGGATCGAAGATCGGGTTGTAGCTCGCCTGGATCCAGACGGCCCGGCCGCCCTTTCCGATGCGCTGGAACATGCCGGAGATGAAATCACCGCCGCGAAGCCGGGTCCAGAACTGCTCGTACTGCGCGCTCCTCGCATAGTCGGGCTCGACGAACATGCTGTGCGGCCTGCCCAGGACTTCGCCCTTGCGATAACCCAGGGCCGCGAGGAAGTTGTCGTTGACGTCGAGGATTTTGCCGGTGACGTCGAATTCGATGACGGCCTGGGCACGGTTGACGGCCGCGAGCTGACCCGAGGCGTCCGCGTTGCGGATCCGCTCCCGCGTGACGTCGGTGGCGTATTTCACGACCTTGAACGGCTTGCCATCGATGTCGCGGATCGGGTTGTAGGTGGCCTGCAGCTTGATCTCGCGACCGTCCTTGCCGACGCGCTTGTACTCGCCGGCCTCGAACTCCCCTCGGGCGAGCTTCGCCCAGAACGCCGCGTACTCGGCGCCGGCCGCGTATTCGCGATCCACGAACATGCGGTGGTGCCGCCCGCGGATCTCGTCGAGACGGTAGCCGACCGCGGCAAGGAAGTTGTCGTTCGCATCGATGATTGTGCCGTCGAGGGCGAAGTGGATCACCGCCTGGGATTTCCCGATGGCCTGGGTCTCACCCAGGAACTCGGCGCTCAGGCGCTTCTGCGCCGTGATGTCGGTGGCGAACTTGACCACGCGGACCGGCTGCCCGCGCCGATCGAGGATGGGGTTGTAGGTCGCCTGAAGCCAGATCCGGCCACCATCCTTGCCGACCCGTTCGAACTCGCCGGACTGAAAGCTGCCCTCTCGAAGCGAAGCCCAGAAAGCGGCGTAATCCCGGCTCGCCGCCTGGACGTCGGACACGAACATCCGGTGGTGTCGCCCGCGCACCTCGTCGATCCCATAGCCGACGACGGAGAGGAAGTTCGCGTTGGCGTCGAGGATGGTCCCGTCGAGGGCGAACTCGATCGTCCCCAGCGACTTGTCGATGGCGCTCAGCCAAGCCTGACGTTCATGAGACCAGCCGAAAGCTGAAAGGAACATTTGCGCCGTCTCTCATCAAACCGGACAAGTTCAGCTTAACATCCCTGAGAGTCGTATATTTTTCGTTTCTTCAGTTTCTTTTAAACGTTGAGATCTTCGCGTCGATTGGATCGTACTTGGGCGAGTGATCCTTAAATGAATTTAAAATTCATTTTGAGGCTCGGCGCGGCGCGATAGACTGTCCGCGTCATTCGGCGGCGTCCTTGAGTGCGATCGTGGACTCGCTGAGGAAGCCGCCCGATTGCCGTTCCCACAATCGCGCGTAGAGCCCGCCCGCGGCGACGAGGTCGGCATGCCGCCCTTCCTCCACGATCCGTCCCCCGTCGATCACGATGAGACGATCAAGCGCCGCGATGGTCGAAAGCCGATGCGCGATCGCCAGCACGGTCTTGCCCGCCATCAGCGTGTCGAGGCTCTCCTGGATCGCCGCCTCGACCTGGCTATCGAGGGCGGAGGTCGCTTCGTCGAGGATGAGGATCGGCGCATCCTTGAGGAGCACGCGGGCGATGGCGATGCGCTGGCGCTGGCCGCCCGAGAGCTTGACCCCGCGCTCGCCGACCTGCGCGTCGTAGCCCGTGCGCCCCTTGTGGTCGATCAGGTCCGCGATGAAACCGTCGGCCTCGGCGAGACCCGCGGCCCGCTCGATCTCGGCGTGCGTCGCCTCCGGCCGGCCATAGGCGATGTTGTCGCGGATCGAGCGGTGCAGGAGGGAGGTATCCTGCGTCACCATCGCGATGGCGCCGCGCAGGGAATCCTGGGTGACCCTAGCGATGTCCTGGCCGTCGACGAGGATGCGTCCACCCTCGAGCTCGTGCAGTCGCAGCAGCAGCGCGGTGATGGTGGTCTTGCCGGCGCCGCTGACCCCGACGAGGCCGACCTTCTCGCCGGGCGCGATGGTGAAGCTCAGGCGCTCGATGATGCTGGCGTCGCCGCGCCCGTAATGGAAGCTGACGTCGTCGAACCGGATCTCGCCGCCGGTCACCGCCAGAGTGCCGGCGCCAGGACGGTCGGTGATGGCGTGCGGCCGGGAGATCGTCTGCATGCTCTCCTGAATGACGCCGACATTCTCGAAGATGCCGCGCACGGTCTGCATCACCCAGCCCGACATCGCGATGAGGCGCAGGACCAGCGCGAGGCCGGCGGCGCCCTCCCCCGTGGTCAGCCCGCCGCGCTGCCACAGCACGAGGCACATGCCGGCGGTGGCGACGATCAGCACGCTGTTCAGGATGCCGAGCAGGGTCGTCGTGGATGTGACCAGCCGGAACTGGTGAAGGTAGGCCTTGGTGTGGACGTCCACCGCCTCACGCACCGCCGCGCGTTCCTCGCGGGTGCGGGCGAAGAGCTTCACGGTGAGGATGTTGGTGTAGCTGTCGACGACGCGCCCGATCAGCAACGAACGGGTATCGGCGGTGGCCAGCGAGCGGGCGCGGGCACGCGGCACGAACCAGCGCGTAAGCGCGGCGTAGGCCATCACCCACAACACCACCGGCAGCGCCAGCCAAAGGGAGATCGAGCCGAACAGCCCGACTGCCGTCACCGCGTAGATGGCGACATAGAGCAAGGTGTCGATGAACACGACGGCGAGCTCGCGCACCGCCGGCCCGACCTGAACCACGCGGTTAGCGAGGCGCCCGGCGAAGTCGGCCTGGAAATAGGAGAGCGAGTGTCCGAGCGTGTAGAGATGCGTGCGCCAGCGGATCTGGTTGGTGGCCTGCGGGACCAGGAGCTGGTTCGAGAGGAGCTCGTGCAGCCAGATCGAGATCGGGCGCACCACCAGCACCATCGCGGCCGCGAGCCCGAGCTGAAGCCCATGATCGGCGAGGAGCGTCGCCTTGTCGGCGGTATTGAGCAGGTCCACGAACCAGCCCATCAGGAGGTAGAGCGAGGCCTCCACCGTGCCGGCGATCAGCGCGATCACGAACAGGACGGCGAGAGCGCCCCGCATCGGCTTGAGATAGAATCCGGCAAACCCCATCACCGATTTGGGCGGCATGCGCTCCTCGTCGAAGGGCGCGAACGGGTCGATGCGGCGCTCGAGCCAGTCGAGGAACATGCTGGTGTCCGATGTTGCGGATGCTGCGATGCGATGTATGCCGCCTTGACGCGGTGCCAACCGAGGGGCGATGCCGCACGTTCCGTTCTCGGGCCATCGCCATGCTCCGCCTCGCCCTCTACCAGCCGGACATTCCCCAGAACACCGGCACGATGCTGCGGCTCGCGGCCTGTCTTGAGGCCGCTGTCGAGATCATCGAGCCGGCGGGCTTCGACGTCTCCGACCGGCACCTGCGCCGCTCGGGCCTCGACTATCTCGACCATGTCGCCATCACCCGGCATCGGTCCTGGGCCGCGTTTTCGCACTGGCGCCGCGAGGCCGGGATACGGCTGGTGCTCGCCACCACGGCCGGCGCGGTGCCCTACACCGAGTTTGTTTTCGCACCCGGCGATTGCGTGCTGATGGGCCGCGAATCGGCCGGCGTCCCCGAGGTGGTCCACGAAGCCGCCGACGCGCGGGTGGTGGTGCCGATCCGGCCGGGCCTGCGCTCGCTCAACGTCGCCGTCTGCGCCGCCATGATCCTCGGCGAGGCGATCCGGCAGACCGCGGGATCGTCCACCCCTTCAGCTGGCATGTCGCCTGCCTGACGCCTTTTGGTCCGGGGCCGGAGACCGCCTTTGCGCATCCTTCTGATCAATCCGAACACCCTCGCGTCGGTCACCGATCTCGTGGCGGCCCACGTGCGCCGGGTCGCCGGGACGGAAGCGGAGTTCGTGCCCGTCACCGGCCGCTTCGGCGCCCGTTACATCGCGAGCCGCGCGGCCTCGGGCATCGCCGGCCATGCCGCCCTCGATGCCCTGGCCGAGCATGTCGACGGCTGCGACGCGGTCTATCTCGCTTGTTTCGGCGATCCGGGATTGGCGGCCCTGAAGGAGATCTCGCCCGTGCCGGTGGTAGGAATGGCCGAGGCGTCCTGTCGGGTCGCCGGAAAGGATCGCCGGCGCTTCGCCATCGTTACCGGCGGTGTCCTCTGGGCGCCGATGCTGACCGAATTCGTCGCGAGCCTCGGGCTCGCCGACCGGTTTGCCGGCGTTCGCACCATCACGCCGACCGGTGACCGCATC
The DNA here is from genome assembly GCF_964251405.1 of uncultured Methylobacterium sp. GTDB lineage: Bacteria > Pseudomonadota > Alphaproteobacteria > Rhizobiales > Beijerinckiaceae > Methylobacterium. The sequence continues at coordinate 174,215 of NZ_CAXUJR010000001.1, read as the reverse complement.
GCCGACGATCCCGATGCAGCGCTGGCCGACCTCGCGACCGCCTGCCTGCAATGCGTGGTGGAGGACGGCGCCGAGACCGTGATCCTCGGCGGCGCCGCACTGGCCGGCCTCGCCGGGCGCATCCAGGGCGCGGTTCCGGTGCCGGTCCTGTGTTCGGTGGCGGTCGGCACGCTGGCCGTCCTGGCCGCTGCGCGAAGCGGTGGCGGCTCGTACGGCGCCCCGGCTGTCGACAGCGTCGGGCTCGGTCCCGCCCTGGCCCGCCGTCTTGCGGGCGCGAGCCACGCGAGCCACGATTGACGCCCGCGTGACGGGATGGGACATCCGGGGCCATGACCAAGCCGGACATCGCCGCCCATTCCCTCTCCGACGCCGACCTCACGGTCATCAAGGGCGATGCGCGGGCCTGGTTCGAGACCCTGCGCGACCGCATCGTCGCCGCGCTTGAGACTCTCGAAAACGAGGCGACCGGCCCCTTCCACCCGGACGCCCCGGAAGAGCCGGGACGATTCGAGAAGACACCGTGGACGCGCACTGACCATACCGGCCAGCATGGCGGCGGCGGCACCATGGCGATGCTCAAGGGCCGGGTGTTCGAGAAGGCCGGCGTCCACGTCTCGACGGTCCATGGCGAGTTCGCCCCGGAGTTCCGGGCTCAGATGCCGGGTGCGGCGGAGGACCCGCGTTTCTTCGCTACCGGGATCTCGCTGATCGCCCATCCTTGGAATCCGAACGCGCCGACCGTTCACATGAACACCCGGTTCGTCGTGACGACGAAGGCGTGGTTCGGGGGCGGAGCCGACCTCACGCCCGTGCTCGAACGGCGCCGTACCGAGGACGATCCCGATTCACACGTCTTTCATGCGGCGATGCGCGCGGCCTGCGAGGCCCATGCTCCGGCGGCCGATTACAGCCGCTACAAGGCCTGGTGCGAGGAGTACTTCCATCTCCCACACCGGAACGAGCCGCGCGGAATCGGCGGCATCTTCTACGACTATCACTGGACCGGCGAGCCGAAGGCCGACCTCTCCTTCACCCGCGACGTCGGCGGCGCCTTCCTGAAGGCCTATCCGGCGATCATGCGTGCCAACCTGGACACGCCCTGGACGGAGGCGGATCGCCTGGAGCAGCAGGTACGGCGCGGGCGCTACGTCGAGTTCAACCTGCTCTACGACCGCGGCACGATCTTCGGACTCAAGACCGGCGGCAACGTCGCGTCGATCCTGTCGTCGCTGCCTCCTACCGTGCGGTGGCCGTGACGTCCGACCCGGTGCACGTGCCGGTCTCAGGCAGGGCGCATCGCTCCCTCGCAGCGCTTCATCTCGAGAGAGGTGAGCGCGCGGCGCAGGACATAAATCTCGGCGGCGAGCGGATCATGGTTGCGACATTCGCTGAAGCTGCGATCGAGCCGCGCCTTGGCGATCTCCAGTTCCGTCAGCATGCGGGCCGCCGATGCTTCCGCAGCGCGAGCCATCTCGCGGCCCGCCGTCCCGGTCGCCGTCCGTGCCGTCCTGAGTTCGAGGATGGTGCCCATCGTTCGTTTCGCTTCCGCTATCATCCGGAACGCCGCCCTGACTAGGAAACTTCGAGCCTAACTGTTTCTTGCATGTGTCAAATCGGCATCGAATCGAACGTCGTCCCCGCGATTGTGCATTGCCGCACCCGGCCGTGGTCGACGAAGGCGTGAGCGCGATGCCGGCCAGCGACCTTCCCACCCGCTTCGCTCCCCAACAGGATGCGGCGCTGAAAGCCATCGCAGCATGGCGCAAGTCCGGGTCGCAAAAGTCCGGCGGTCCGCAGGTCTTTCGCCTGTTCGGCTTTGCCGGCACCGGCAAGACGACCCTGGCGCGCCGCATCGCCGACGACGTCGACGGCGCGGTGGTCTTCGGGGCCTTCACCGGAAAGGCCGCTTCGGTGATGCGCCAGAAGGGATGCCACGACGCGGCCACCATCCACAGCCTGATCTATCGCACCAAGGAGACGGAGGACGGCGGGCCGGCCTTCACGCTCAACCGCTCGGGGCCTGCGGCCAAGGCCGAGCTCATCATCATCGACGAGTGCTCGATGGTCGATTCGGACCTCGGCAACGATCTCTTGTCCTTCGACAAGCCGGTCCTGGTGCTCGGCGACCCGGCGCAGCTGCCACCCGTGCGGGGCGGCGGCTTCTTCACCGAGGCCGAGCCCGACGTGATGCTGACGGAGGTCCACCGGCAGGCCGTCGACGACCCGATCGTGCGCATGGCGATGACGGTGCGCGAGGGCGGGCGCCTGACCATCGGACAATACGGCGAGAGCCGCGTGGTCTCCCGCCGCGACATCGACCCCAATCTGGTCCTTGAGGCCGATCAGGTCCTGGTGGGCCTCAACAAGACGCGGCGGCTGTACAACAACCGTCTGCGCGAGCTCGCCGGCCACACCGACCCGATGCCGGCGGTGGGCGAAAAGCTCGTCTGCCTCAGGAACGACCGCACCAAGGGCCTGCTCAACGGCTCGACCTGGACCGTCCAGGCTCTACGCGCCCCGCCCCGTCCCGATACCATCCGCCTCGACGTGGTGCCGGAGGATGACCCTGCCCTGAGGCGGCGCGCCATCGACATCAAGGTCCTGCGCGCCGTGATCGAGGGTTCCGACGAGGAGATCCCCGCCTATCTTCGCCGGGAGACCGATGAATTCACCTACGGCTACGCGCTGACCGTCCACAAGGCGCAAGGCTCGCAATGGGACAGCGTCGTGCTCTTCGACGAATCCTACGCCTTCCGCGAGCACCGGGCGCGATGGCTCTATACTGGGCTGACCCGGGCGGCGCGGACGCTGACGGTGGTCGTCTGAGCCGACGATGAGGAGATGGGCTCTCTGATCTCCGCAGAATCTGCGGCGAATAAGCGAGATCAAGGCGAATGACGCTCCTCGCCAAGGAGCCCGCCGGCGGCAGGAGCACGAGCGACGCACCTGCGCCATGATCGCCGGCCGATGGTGGACGAAAGCCGACCGCGCTCCCACCTTGCGACAAGCTTGTTCGACCAACCTTGGAGACATCCTTGCCCCACGCCGAATCCGGCCCGCCGCAGATGCATGCCACCACCATCCTCATGGTCCGCAAGGGCGGGCGCGTGGTGATCGGCGGCGACGGGCAGGTCAGCCTCGGCCAGACCATCGTCAAGGGCAACGCCCGGAAGGTCCGGCGCCTTGCCAAGGGCGCCGTGATCGGCGGGTTCGCCGGCGCGACGGCCGACGCCTTCACCCTGTTCGAACGGCTGGAAGCCAAGCTCGAGCAATATCCAGGTCAGCTCACCCGTGCCTGCGTCGAGCTCACAAAGGACTGGCGCACCGACCGCTACCTGCGCCGTCTCGAGGCGATGATGCTGGTGGCCGACAAGGATGTCAGCCTGCTCCTGTCAGGCGCCGGGGACGTGCTCGAACCGGAAGGCGGGGTGATGGCGATCGGTTCGGGTGGCAACTACGCGCTGGCTGCTGCCCGAGCGCTGGAGGATGGCAGCCACGATGCCGAGACGATCGTGCGCAAGGCGATGGCTATTGCAGCCGAGATTTGCGTCTATACGAACGGCAATCTTGTGGTTGAAACCTTGGACGTCTCCGGCTCATGATATCGCACTGCGAAAATTAACGAGACCGCAAGCAAACCAAAATATCAATACGCCTCCAGGGATACCCCATGAGGTTGGTTGGCGATGCGTATCAGGTCAAAAATCTTGACGTTCGTGGGCCTGTGCAGCCTGATGACTCTGGTCGTCGCTGGCATTAGCCTGAGCACGTTGAGCACCTTCAACGGTGCGATCACCGATGCCAAGCACGCCTCCCAGCGCGCGCTCAACGCCGCCAACCTGAATCGACTCGTGACCGGTGTGGTGGTCGAGGCCAGGGGTATCTACGCCGCCAAGGACACGGCCGACGCCAAGAAATACGCCGACCGCCTCCTTAAGAATCTCGACGCGATGAACGCCCTGCTGACCGAGTGGGGGCCCAGCGTGCCCGCGACCGAGCGGGTCCTGTTCGACAAGGTCGTCAAGGGTGCGGCCGAGTTCACCGTGCTGCGCAAGGAGACCGCGCGGCTCGGCGTCGAGGTGGCGCCGAAGGCGGCGGCGGACCAGGGCTTCAACGAGCTCAACCGCGCCAATCGGCAAGCCTATCAGGACGGTATCGACGCGCTCGTCGTCAGCAGCCGGGCCCAGGTCGATGCGATCGACCGCCAGGCCGACGAGCTCTACGATCAGCGTTTCGCCCTCCTGGCCGGTATTGCGGTCGCCGGGACCCTGGGCTGTATCGTGCTTGGCGGACTGGTCGGCGAACGCACGATCGCCCGTCCCCTCACCCAGGTCTCGCAGGTCATCCACCGGCTGTCGGACGGCGATCACGACCTTCCCCCGATCAAGGCGGGCAAGGACGAGATCGGTGCGATCTGGTCGAGCATGGCGGTGTTCGCGGCTACGATGCGCGAGAGCGCCATCATTCGCGCCGGCCAGGACAGCGAGCGCAGTGCCGCTCAGGAGCGCCGCCGCACCGAGATGACGGGTCTCGCCGACGGCTTCCAGGGAAGCGTCGGCGGTCTCGTCCGTACACTTTCGGGCGCGGCCACCGAGATGGAGCGAACCGCCGAAGCGATGGCGGCCGATGCGGACCAGACCAACCGGCATTCGAGCGCCGTGATGGCAGCGGCCAACGAGACCGCGATGAACGTGCAGTCGGTGGCCGCCGCCACCGAGGAACTCGCCGCCACCGCCAACGAGATCGGCATGCAGGTCGCCCAGACCTCGGCCGCCGCCGCGGGTGCCGTCGAGAGCACCAAGCGCACCAATGCCCGCGTCCAGGCGCTGGCCGAGAGCGCATCCAAGATCGGCGACGTGGTCGCGCTGATCTCCAGCATCGCCGGGCAGACCAACCTGCTCGCCCTCAACGCCACCATCGAGGCGGCCAGGGCCGGCGAGGCCGGGCGCGGCTTCGCCGTCGTCGCCGCAGAGGTCAAGGAACTCGCCTCGCAGACCGCCCGCGCCACCGACGAGATCACGACGCAGATCAACGCGATCCAGCAGGCCACCCGCGAGACGGTGGGCGCCATCGCCGAGATCGGGTCGACCATCGGAACGGTGCACAGCATCGCGGTCGGCGTCGCCGCCGCTGTGGAGGAGCAGCAGGTGGCGACCCAGGAGATCGCCCGCAGCGTCAGCGACGCCGCCCGCGGGACCCAGTCCGTCACCGAGACGATGGGGCAGGTCCAGGTCGCCGCGGTCCAGGCCGGCGCCCGCGCCGCGCAGGTGCTCGGTGCCGCCGGCGAGCTCGTTCGCCAGTCGAAGGCCGTGGCCGGAGAGGTCGACCACTTCGTCGGCGGCGTCCGCGCCGCCTGAGCGCCGAGCGGCTTGGCCGGGGGCGCGAACGCGCTTCCGGCCCGCCGCGTCTGGAAAGCCGCGTCGATCGCGCTTAGATCGTCGTCGTGCGACGCGATCATACCTCAGCTCCGGCTCCCTGCATGGCGACCCAGACCCATCGGTTCGGCACGCCCGCGGCACGTAGATGATCGAGCCCGCCCTCCTCGACCGCGCCGTAGCGCGCGGCATCCTCACCGAGGCTCAGGCGTCGGACCTCGTCCGCCTCGATCGCGAGGAAGCGCGGGACGATCGGCCCCACGACGACGAGCAGTTGCGCCTCGTCACGGGTTTCGCCGACATCTTCGTCACGATCGGCCTCGTTCTGTTTCTCGGGACGCTGGCCTACATCGTCGACGACCTCGCCGGCGCAACACCCGGCAGCATTCTCGTCGCGGTCGCCGCCTGGGGACTTGCGGAATTCTTCACGCGCCGCCGGCGCATGGCGCTGCCCAGCATCGTTCTCCTCCTGGTCTTCGCTTTGGCGAGCTTCGCGGCGTTGACCTCCGTCCTGACGGGCCGTTCCGGACTCGGGGGCTGGGCGCCACTCATCGGCGCCCTCTCGCAGAACCTCGACAGGCCGCTGCCGGTCGCCGGAGCGGCGCTGGGGACCCTCGGCCTGGTCGCCCTGCATTACCGCCGCTTCCGCGTGCCGATCACCATCGCGGCCGGCACCGCGGCGCTCGCTGCCACGCTCGTCGCCCTTGCATTCGCCGCGGCGCCCGAACTGGCCGCCGCGAACGTCAACGGGTTGCTGATGCTGGCAGGCCTCGCGATCTTCGCCTTCGCCATGCGCTACGATCTTTCCGACCCGCATCGGACGACGCGGGCGACCGACACCGCGTTCTGGCTTCATCTCCTCGCCGCACCCCTGATCGTTCACCCCGTCCTGTCCGCGCTCGCGCTGGGTACGCACGGCGGCATCGGCTCGGGCGCCGCCCTGCTCGTGCTCGCCGTCGTGGTGGTGCTGACCCTCGTCGCCCTGATCACGGACCGACGGGCGATCCTCGTGGCTGCCCTGTCCTACACGGCGATCGCCTTCGGCTCGCTGATCCGCGACGCAGGGCTCGCGAACCGCTCGCTGCCCTTGAGCCTGCTCACGCTGGGCGCCCTCGTCCTGCTGCTCAGCGCCGGCTGGCACCCGTTGAGGGCGCTGCTCCTGCGCGCCCTCCCCCGCGGCCTCGCGGCCCGGCTGCCGCATCCGCTTGCAGATCCCCCTGGAGCCCGATGACCACCTTCTCACCTCGCGAGATCGTCTCCGAACTCGACCGCTTCATCGTCGGCCAGAACGACGCCAAGCGGGCCGTGGCCATCGCCCTGCGCAACCGCTGGCGCCGGCAGCAGCTCACCGGCCCGCTCAAGGAAGAGGTCGCCCCGAAGAACATCCTGATGATCGGACCGACCGGCTGCGGCAAGACCGAGATCGCGCGCCGGCTGGCGAGACTCGCCGGAGCGCCGTTCCTGAAGATCGAGGCGACCAAGTTCACAGAGGTCGGCTATGTCGGGCGCGACGTCGAGCAGATCGTGCGCGACCTCGTCGAAGTCGGCATCGGCTTGAAGCGCGAGGAGCGCCGCCGCGGCGTCCAAGCGAAGGCCGAGGCCGCCGCCGAGGCCCGCATCCTCGACGCATTGGTCGGTCCCACATCTAGTCAGGCCACCCGGGATAGCTTCAGGAAGAAGCTGCGCGCGAGCGAACTCGACGACAAGGAGGTCGAGATCGAGCTCTCCGGCGCCTCGCCCTCCGGCCTACCGATGTTCGAGATCCCCGGCATGCCAGGCGCCTCGATGGGGGCGGTCAACCTCGGCGACATGCTCGGCAAGGCGTTCGGAGGCCAGAAAGGCAAGCCCCGCCGGATGACGGTCCGCGACGCCTACGCGCCCCTGCTGGCGGAGGAGTCCGACAAGCTCGTGGATGCGGAGTCGCTGACGCAGGAGGCGATCCGCGACGTCGAGCAGAACGGCATCGTCTTCCTCGACGAAATCGACAAGATCTGCGCCGGCGAAGGGCGCTCGTCCGCGGACGTGTCGCGCGAGGGCGTCCAGCGCGACCTGCTGCCGCTCATCGAGGGAACGACGGTGGCGACGAAGCACGGGCCGGTGAAGACCGACCACATCCTGTTCATCGCCAGCGGCGCCTTCCACGTCTCGAAACCCTCGGACCTGCTGCCCGAACTGCAGGGCCGGCTGCCGATCCGGGTCGAGCTGCAGCCGCTGACCGTGGAGGATTTTAAGCAGATCCTGATGACCACCGAGGCGAGCCTGATCAAGCAGACGGTCGCCCTGATGGCCACCGAAGGGGTCACCCTGGACTTCTCGGACGACGCGATCGACGCCCTCGCCCGCGTGGCCGTCGACGTGAACAATTCCGTCGAGAATATCGGCGCACGCCGGCTTCAGACGGTGCTGGAACGGGTGATCGACGAGATCTCGTTCACCGCCACGGACCGCTCCGGCGAGACGGTGGCGATCGACGCGATCTATGTCCGCGACCGCGTGGCGGATCTGGCGGCGAACGCGGACCTCAGCCGGTTCATCCTGTGAACCTCAGTTTCACGAAATGCCACGCATCCTAGCGCTTTAATTAGCCGCGGCGCCGTTCTGACTGCCCCGCACTGTCCCACTTACAGGAAATCCGAAAAGCCGCCTTTGACCGCCCCGGCGGCCTTCGTTGCCGCCATCGCCTCCAGCGAGATCAAGGCATCCCGCTCCGCCGCGTAGGCGTAGCCAGGGGCCTCCCCGGGGAATCCGCCTGCCGTAGCAGGATGGGTATAGAGTTCGGTCAGCCCGTCAGGCAGGTGGCGCAGCAGTCCTGCGACGCGGGCCGGATTCATGGCGCCGGACCAGGCGAGGCCGAGCGTACGATCAGGGATCAGCAGCCCGGCTTGCCGCGCCCTCACGGCGAGCATCGCCGCCCAGGGGGCGATGTCGGTCGCGGCCTTCGGGTTGCAGCCCGGCTCGGCCGCGCGAAGGACGGCGCGGGGCTCGCGCGGCACCCGGATCGCCCGCATGCCGAAACCGCGGCCAATGGCCAGCACCCGGCCGGCGATGAGCGGATGGACATGGAAGTGCTTGTGCGCGTTGACGTGGTCGAGCGGCAGGCCGGTGGACGCATAGGCTTCGAACTGCGCGGCGATCTCTGCGGCGAGCTGGCGCCGTGCGGCTGGCTTCAGGGCGAGGTCGAGCCCCAGCCGTCCCATGTCGCGGCGGAACAACCCGTCCCGGTCGACGAGGTCCGGCAGCTCAGCGGGCGGCAGGGTCGGCCAAGCCTCGACCATCACCAGATGCAGGCCGACCCGCAACGACGGAAGACGGTGCGCCCGTGCGATCGCATCGGCCGCGGCCGGGGCCGAGACCATCAGGCTCGCGGCCGTCAGGATGCCATTGCGGTGCGCCTGCTCGACCGCATCGTTGACCTCGAGACTGAGGCCAAAATCGTCCGCGGTGACGACGAGGTGCTTCACGTCTCCAACCCTCTTCCGGAACCGGTCCCGACTTCAAAATGAAAACGGCCGGGCTGATGGCCCGGCCGCGTCTCAGGAAGCCTGGAACGTTCAGGCGGCAGCGCCCGGCTGCCGCTCCTTGAGGAAGCGGTAGAACTCGACGCCCTCGCGAAGGCGGCGCTTCATCATGTCGGGCGAGCGGACCATCTCGCCGACGATGGAAGCGATCTTCGGGGCGCGGAAATAGAACTTCCTGTAGAAGTCCTCCACCGAGTTGAAGATCTCGGTGTGCGACAGATGTGGGTAATGCAGCGGCGCGATCTGCACGCCGTTCTCGTCGACGAGTTCGGCATTCTCGATGTCGAGCCAGCCGTTCTCGACCGCCTGCTTGTAGAGGAAGGTGCCGGGATAGGGCGCTGCCAGCGAGACCTGGATCGTGTGCGGGTTGATGCGCTTGGCGAAGTCGATCGTCTCCCGGATCGTCTCCTTCGACTCGCCCGGCAGGCCGACGATGAAGGTGCCGTGGATGGCGATGCCGAGCTCGTGGCAATCCTTGGTGAACTTCTCTGCTACCTCGACGCGCATGCCCTTCTTGATGTTGTTCAGGATCTGCTGGTTGCCGGATTCGTAGCCGACGAGCAGGAGGCGCAGGCCGTTGTCCTTCAGGACCTTCAGGGTGTCGCGCGGCACGTTCGCCTTGGCGTTGCAGGACCAGGTCACGCCGAGCTTGCCGAGTTCGCGGGCGATCTCTTCGGCGCGCGGCAGGTTGTCCGTGAAGGTGTCGTCGTCGAAGAAGAACTCCTTCGTCTGCGGGAACTCCTTCAGGCAGTACTTGATCTCCTCGATCACGTGGGCGACCGAGCGGGTGCGGTAGGTGTGGCCGCCCACCGTCTGAGGCCACAGGCAGAAGGTGCAGCGGCTCTTGCAGCCCCGGCCGGAATAGAACGAGATGTAGGGGTGCTTGAGGTACCCGATGAAGTACTTCTCCATCTCGAGGTCGCGCTTGTAGACCGAGGTCACGAACGGGAGCTGGTCCATGTCGGTCATGATCTCGCGGTCCTCGTTATGGACCACGGTGCCGTCGGCATCGCGATAGGACAGACCCTTGATCTCGGCCATCGGGGTGCCGTCGGCGACCTCCTTGACCGTGAAGTCGAACTCGTTGCGTGCGCAGAAATCGACGCACGGGGCCTGGGCCATGGCGCCGGCGGCGTCCACCGCCACCTTCGCGCCGATGAGGCCGGCCTTGAGCTTGGGGTTGGCCGCCTTCAGCGCCTCGATCGTCTTCACGTCCGACTTGAACGAGGGCACCGAGGTGTGGAGCACCACGAGGTCGAAGTCATGCGCCTGGGCGACGATCTCGGGCAGCTTGATATTGTGGGGCGGGGCGTCGATCAGCTTCGAGTTCGGTACGAGGGCCGCCGGCTGGGCGAGCCAGGTCGGGTACCAGAACGACTTGATCTCGCGCTTGGCCTGATAGCGGGAACCGGCGCCGCCGTCGAAACCGTCGAAGGTGGGGGCCTGGAGGAAAAGGGTGCGCATGGGGTTCAAGGCCTCCGAGCGGGATGACGGGATGGGTGGTTCGGTCGATCAGAGCGGCGTCGCGCCAGCATCGTGGCCGAGGCTTCGTTCCGGGATGAGCGTGCCGTCCGCAACCACGCGATAATCGTGACCTTTCCATGTCACCGCCCCCGAGACGAAGCTCCAGGAGAAGTTCATGAAGGAGAGGATGTCTCTTATCGGCAACAGCCAGTAGGGGTGCGCGGCCAGCCCGAAAGCCCGCTCCAGGCGCACGCACAGGATGATGCGACAGGCGAGCGCCAGGGCGGCGACCGCGAGGGCGTGCTGCCCGGCGCCTGGGATCAGCGCACCGATGAGCGCGAGCGGGAAGGCGTGGGTGACGATCGAGCCGGCATAGCCGACCGGGTCGACGTTGCGGATGGTACGGTTCCAGCGCAACTCGTGCCGCCAGAGCCCTGCGAGGTCGGTGTCGACGCAGGCATGGCCGACCGTGAAGGTCGGGATCGAGACGAGACCGCCATCGGCCCGCAGCGCCTCTCCGATCGCATAATCGTCGGCGAGGTCGTCCCTGAACGTCTCGAAGCCACCGATCCGCGACAGCGACTCACGGGTGAAGGCGATGGTCGAGCCGAAGCAGGGCCGGGCGAGGCCGAGCGCGGTCCCCATGACGACGTTGGGCAGGAACTGCACGTCGATGGCCAGCGCCGAGAGATGGGACCAGACACCCGAATTCGTCGGTACCCCGTGATAGAGACAGGTGACGCCGCTGACGCCGTCCCGCGAGAGCTCGGCGACGATGCGCTCGAGGTAATCTGGCTGCACCACCATGTCGCTGTCGGCCAATACCACGACGTCGTGGGCGATCGCGGCGGACATGTTGATGAGGTTGGAGACCTTGCGGTTGGCGCCGTGCTGGCGGGCGTCGACGACGAGGTCGACGCGCAGGGCTGGGTAGGCCTCGACCAGGCGGCGGACGACGGCGATGGCCGGATCGGCAGCGCTCTGGACTCCGAACACGACCTGCACGGATCCGGCATAGCCCTGCCGGCAGAAGGTCTCGAGGTTCTCGTAGAGGTTGGGCTCGATCCCACACAGAGGCTTGAGCAGGGTCACCGAGGGACGAGGCGCATCGGCGGCCAGACGCACCGAGCCCTTGCCGGCAAAGCGGCCGGCCAGCACGGCGGCTGCGAGCCCGTAGATGCATCCGGCCAGCGCGAGCAGCAGGCAGAGCGACGAAAGCCAGGTCAGGTCCATGGAGTTTCGCTCGGATCGCGGTTCGCGTGAGGATGCCGACGTAGCGGCGCGAGGTCTGAAGGCGTCGGTCTTGGAAGATCAGTCGTAGTCGGCGGGTCTTGCGCGGCAGGTCTTTGGGCGGCGGGTCTTGCCCGGATTCAAGGCACCGGTTTGGCGACGAGCATTCCGGTCGTTCGTTCTCGTCGGAATTTGAGGCATTCGTCAGCCCCCCAGGCCGTCAAAGTGTCACCGAAGCCCGCCCACATGGCAGCAAGTTCACTGACGTTGCCATTGGGATACACATCCGGCACCCGGTTCCCGGCTTGAACGAGCAGGTCGA
>NZ_CAXUJR010000001.1:158026-162206 GCF_964251405.1 uncultured Methylobacterium sp. | reverse complement strand
TCCTGGGCGCCGAGCGCCCCGGGAATGGCGAAGGCGGCGCCGCGCACGGCCTGCGCCAGGCTCTCGATGACGATCGCCTCGAGGATGCTGACGGGATAGCCCATGAAGTGGAGGGCGACGTAGACCTCGACCGTTCCGATCAGCCAGCCGACGAGATGGACGGCCATTCCGGCGCCGACTCGGACCGGGGCGCCGTAGAGCCGGCGCAGGCTGTCGTAGAGCACGTCGATGGCACCCAGGGCGCGCCACTCGCGCCCCGCCGCGAAACGGTTGAGAAGCCCCTGGATCAGGCGGTGCCCGCCGCGTCGCTGAATGATGAAGAAGGCCGCGAGCGCCGGGGCCGCGAGGGCGAGACCTCCCGCCACGGTCCGGACGATCGGGCCGTCGCCGGCGAGCCAGATGAGGGCCGCGAGGCCCGCGATCGTGAAAAGGAACTGCGTCACCGCCTGTGTCATCAGGTCGACGAACATGCTCGCACCGGCAAGGCCGCCCCCAAGACCGCGCCGTGTCAGCAAACGAGCTCCCACGAGGTCGCCTCCGACCTGCGCGACGGGAAGCAGCGTGTTGATGCCTTCGCGTACGAAGCGCAGCGCCACGCAGTCCCACAGGGTCGGACGATCGACCTTGGGAAAGATCACGAACCAGCCGAAACCGGCCCAGCCGACCGCCATGACGCGCGCCGCGACGACGATCAGGGCACCCCAACCCGCGCCCACGACCGCGGCGGCCACATCATCCGGCCCGGAGGACAGGAACAGGCCGACGACCGTGCACAGACCGACGATCAGAGCCAAGGTCGTCAGACGTTTCATGGTCCCCTTTCGACCGGCCGCCAAGGTGAAAGGTGGCGGTTGCTACGGTTCCGCAGGACTATGACCGTCGGGACCAAAGAGCTTCTCGGCAAGTTGCAGCTTTGCCCGGCGTTGTCTATCACCGCGGAGACACAGTGCGGATCAAAGCGGCACAGTCCAGTGACCCCGTACGGACCCGGGTGATCGGGCAACCGCCGGAACAGCCGCTCAAGGGGACGATCAGAGAGATGGACCGCGATTCCCACATCACGGCGGACGAAGCCGTGTTCGACGACGCGCGTATAGACGGCTACGCGGCCTCCCCCACCGGCCGCGCCGGAACGCCGGCGCCGCACAGCCCCGTGATGGCCTGGAACGAGTGGGATCCCCTCGAGGAGGTCATCGTCGGCAGCCTCGACGGCGCGACGATCCCGTCCCACCATCTTACGGTGATCTTCAACCTGCCCCGGGCCGCGCAGCCGTTCTATCGGTTCGCCGCAGGCTTCCGGTATCCCAAGTTCATGAAGAAGCTCGCTCAGGCCGAGCTCGACAACTTCATCTCGATCCTGGCCGGCGAAGGCGTCAAGGTCCGTCGTCCGGACTCGCTCGATTTCTCGAAGAAATACAACGCTCCGCGCTGGTCGTCGCGCGGCTTCTGCGTCGCCTGTCCGCGCGATCCCTATCTCGTCATCGGCGACGAGATCATCGAATCCCCGATGTGCTGGCGCTCGCGCTACTTCGAGGGCGACGCCTACCGGTCGCTGTTCAAGGAGTACTTCCGGGCCGGTGCCCGTTGGACGTCGGCACCGCGTCCCCAGCTGACGGATGAGCTCTACAATTACGACTACCGCGTGCCGAACCTGGCGGCCGGCGAGCCGATGCAGTTCACGGTGAACGAGTTCGAGCCGGTCTTCGATGCCGCCGACTTCGTGCGCTGCGGCCGCGATCTGTTCGTGACGCGCTCCAACGTCACCAACCTGATGGGCATCGAGTGGCTGCGCCGGCATCTCGGCCCGGGCTTCCGCATCCACGAGATCGAGAGCCGCTGCCCGCAGCCGATGCACATCGACTCGTCGTTCATGCCCCTCGCCCCAGGCAAGGTGCTGGTCAATCCGGATTACATCGACGTCGAGAAGCTGCCGGCGGTGCTCAAGACCTGGGACGTGCTGATCGCACCGCGCCCCGACCCGATCGAGGGCTTCATGAGCAAGATCTCGATGTGCTCGCCCTGGACGTCCATCAACGTGCTCGCCATCGACGAGAAGAAGATCGTCGTCGACGCGAGCCAGCCGACGCTGATCAAGGCCCTCAAGGATTGGGGATTCGACCCGATTCCGGCGCCGTTCCTGTCCTACGGACCTTTCGGCGGCTCGTTCCACTGCGCCACCCTCGACGTGCGTCGCCGCGGGCCGCTGCGGTCGTATTTCTAGCCGATCGAGCGTGGCGGCATCGCGCCCACCGTTGCCGTCACGCCACAGCAAGAACCCGATCGACCGCGAGGGTTCGATGTCGCGGGTGGGCAATGCGTCGATGCGATGTAGGAGGCATCGGCCACGCGACCCCGGCCTTTCAATGGTCGGCCGTGTTTCCTGACGTCCCCGTCAGGCGACGACGCGGCGGGCCGCAAACCGCCATGTCAGATGGGCCACGACCAATGCGAGCCCGTACTGAAGTAGACCGTTCTCGGACAGGTCCGCCGGCGCGACCTTCAGGCCGATGGCGAGACCCGTCAGCGCGTTGAGCAGCACGACCGCGAGGCAGAAGACCGTGGCCGCGACGAGGATGAGGATGAAATCGGGCATGAGGCTGGTCCGCTAAGACCAAGCCGGCTTCGCAAGGCTCGCGCCAGCGCAAGACGAGCCGGCAGCTTGCCGACTTCAGGACGCGGGCGGGCGGGTCGCCATCATCGCCGGCCGTCGGGCGAAGGCCTCGTACCATGCGCGGGTCGTGGGAAGCCGCCCCGCCCATCCCAGTTCAGGGAAGCGAAGGTCCAGGTAGCCGAGGGCGCATCCGAGCGTGATCACGCCGATGTCGAGACGGTCGCCGAAACCGCCGGCCTGCGCTTCGAAGGCCTGAAGCGAGCTCTCGATCTTTGCCTCCTGGCCAGAGATCCATGCGGTGGAGCGTTCCGTTTCGGTCCGGGCCGTCAATTCGTAACGGATCAACAGGGCGGCATCGAGCAGCCCGTCGGCAGTGGACTGAAGCGCGAGCGCATCGAATCGCGGCGCGCCGGATGCGGGGAACAACGATCCGCCTGCCAGGGCATCGAGGTACTCGCAGATCACCCTGCTGTCCGCGAGGACGCGCCCGTCGTCGTCGATGAGGGTCGGCACCTGCGCCAGGGGGTGGTGCTGCAGGATGTTGGCGTCGCGCTTCACCGGGTGAGCGGCCGTCGGCAGCAGCGCGATACGCTCAGTCAACCCGAGTACGTGGGCCACGACCATCACCTTCCGGGCGAAGGGAGAGGTATGCGAGTGGAACAGCTTCATCAGGCAATCCTGGATGGCGTCGTCAGGGCCGGCGTCCGACGGGCTTAGGGGCAAGAGCGGGCTCGGCGTTCGCTGCAGGCTTCGGGGCCGCTCCCGGACGCAGCGTCTCGAAGATGAGGCGCTTGACCGGCCAACCGTCGGCCCAGCGCTCCATGTCGCTCAGGCGCGGATTGTTCTTGAGAGCCGTAACGTCGGTACCGGCGAAGGCTGCGCTCGCGGCGAGGTCGAAGGTCTTCCAGAACGCGAGGTAATCGAGACTGTCGGTGCGGGCGTTGTTGAGCTGCGCCACGAGCGTCGTCTGCTCGCCGGTGAGTGACATGTCGGCCGACCACCGGAAAGGGGTCTGCGGCTGCTTCGGGTCGCGCGGCGGCTCCGGCGGTGCCTTGATCGCTCCGCCATCGAAGGCAGCATCAACACCTGCGGGCGAAGACAGCGTCGCTGTGAGAGAGGGAAAGCCGTGATCGTCCGAAAGGACGCGCGCGAAGAGCTTGCGCTCGGGCAGGACGGCACTCGCTTCGCGCAGGATGCGCCGCGCCGCCAAGTCGGCGGCGCGCGCGTCGCGGTCGCCGATCATCGTCACCATGAGGGTCTGCGCCGGGATGCCGGCGAGATCCTTGAGCGGAACGCCGCGAGACCGGGCGTCGCTGGCGATGCCACCGGGCATCACGGCGAAGACCAGCTTGGGTACGGGAAGATCCTGTCCCTTGGCTTCGGCGGCAACGTTGGCGGCGATCGGTGCGCCTGCGAGATGCCCGATCAGCGCGACGCGCACGGGATCGGGCTTCGCATCCGGGTCGGTCGCGAGTTCGGTGAAGGTAGCCCTCATGGCGCGCAGGGCGTTCCCGGCGGCATCGGCCGGCCGCGTGCGGTTCACCTCCTGGAAGCGAGGAAACACCACCA
>NZ_CAXUJR010000001.1:135934-157926 GCF_964251405.1 uncultured Methylobacterium sp. | reverse complement strand
GCGGTCGCGTCGTCGGCCTGACTCCCTCGCGGGGCGACGTTTTCCTCGACCCAGGCGAGGATGTCGTCCGCGCGCCAGGGTTTGGGAATGAACGTCGCCGAGACCCGGAGATCGCTCGGCTGATCGCCGGCATCCCCGGACGTGAGGAGCACGCGCACGCGGGGCCACGTGACCCCGATGATTCGCGCCAGCTCGAAGCCCCCGATCGGCCCGGGCGTACGAACATCCGAAAACACGACGCTGACCTCATCCGCACGATCGTTGAGAATGGCGAGCGCCCGTTCCGCCGTCTCCGCTTCGATGACGACGAAGCCGGTCTCTTCGAGCAGAGTAGCCGCAAGGAAACGCTCGTCGGGTTCGTCCTCGACGACGAGGATCACGGGCTTCTGAGCCGGCGGTCTCACGGCACTCATCTGTCTCGAACGCCCTCGAAGGCGAAAGGAATCAACCCGATCCTCTCGTAACTCTCGAGACTTGTTAAGGCTTCATTGTGTCGATCCTGCGGACCGGCTCCGCCGAAGCCGGTGCTTTCTTCGACACCCGAGGAGCCATCATGCACGACGCGGCTTCGCCTCACCCAAGCCCGTTGCTCTTCAGGAACGCCAAGGCTCTGGTCCAGCCTTCTTCGGCTTCGGCCTTGCGATAGCTCGGCCGGTAATCGGCATGGAAGCCGTGCGGCGCATCCGCATAAACCTTCAGCTCGACGCTTTTGCCGGCAGCCTTCGCCTTGTCGCGCGCTTCCTCGACGCTCGCGACGGGAATGCCGGCGTCGGCACCGCCATAGAGGGCGAGGATCGGCGCGTTGATCTCGGCGACCACGTCGCCCGCCGTCCTCGGTTGGATCGCCGTTCGCTCGCCGCCGAGCTGCCCGTACCAGGCGACCGCCGCCTTGAGGTCGCGGCGATGGGCGGCGTACAGCCACACCGCCCGGCCGCCGCGGCACCAGCCCATCGCACCGAGACGGGAGGGATCACCATTCGAGGCCGAGACCGCCCAGGATGCGGTGGCGTCGAGATCGGCGATCCACTGGGCGTCCGGGGTCTTGGAAATTACCTCCCGGATGATCGTCTGCGCGTCCGTCATCGTCGAAAGGTCGCCCTGCCGGGCGTAGAGTTCCGGCGCCACCGCACAGTAGCCGGCCTTGGCGAGGCGACGGCAGATGTCCTTGATGTAGGCGTGGACGCCGAAGATCTCCTCGATCACGAGGATGACCGGAAACTGACCACTACCCTGCGGCATCGCCCGATAGCCCGGCATGGGGCCGTCCACGGTCGGGATGCGGACTTCGCCGGCTTCGATTCCCGTTTCATCGGTGGAAATCACCTGAGCCTCGACCGCCGTCGTCGCGAGGGTGAGGCCGGTCATCAGGCTGGTCATGACGAAACCCCGCCGCGAGAATGGCGGAATCAGAAGGCCCTCATCGCCCGAAAGCCGATCGGTTGCGGTCCGGCCCGTGTCGTCGCTCTGCATGATGCCCTCGTTCCTATCCTGACGATGGAAGGATCATCGGGCATCATCACGGTCAAATGACGATCCAGCGACACGTGCTGCTGCGAAGAGCGCCGATCAGCCATTCATGCCAGCGGCGACGCGCTGGCGATCACCTTGATCGCGACGCGATGCCGCGCGAATCTCAGGCTTTGCAGGACGCTTGCGCGAAACCGGACGCTGCGGCCGAACGATTTCGCCGAGCGCCACGAACCCATCCTGCGAAGCGGCGCCACCCATGGACGGCCGGAGGCCGAAGCCGATGGCGAACGAACGCGCGAGATCTGCATCCCGCTCGATCCCGAACCGCTCGAGTGCCACGACGAACGCTTCGTGAAGCGAACGTGGCGCACACCACCGTTTCTCGGCCAGATGAAGGGGCCATTCCCAGAGCGAACCGTCGCGCCTCCGATCGATCGTAGCGCGATCGATGAAGTATCCGGTCTGCCGGTGCTCGACCCCGTCGGGCAGCACGCGCCACTCCGCGTTCGCGAAAAGAGCAGGCTCGCCGCTGTCGGCTGAGTTCATCTCGCAATCGACCATTCCGGTCTCCAGCCCGAAATTCCGCCCCGCTCGTCGTTCGACGCAGGAACAATACGGGAACGATGATCCGAAACGGTACAGCCGTCAAGCGTGGCGTTCACTTTCCGTTCGAAGGCCCGCCCTTCGCCCTCAGCGGCGCGGAAACATCGGATGCTCCACCCGGTCGCCGGCCTTGAGGCCGAGCCGGGCGGCCGTCCCGGCATTGAGTTCGAGCACGGCCAGGACCGGCTCACCAGAGGGGATGACCCTGGTCGATTGCGGCTCCGTATCGGCGGCGATGCGGGCGATCGTTCCGTCCGGGCGGATGAACAGCATGTCGAGAGACAGGTAGGTGTTCTTCATCCACATCGCGACGGGCGCGACCTGCTCGAAATCGAACAGCATGCCGTGATCCGACGGCATGCTGCGCCGGAACATCAGGCCTCGCGCGCGCGCCTCGTCGTCGCGCATCACTTCCACCGAGAAAGCATGCTTTCCACCCGCCGCGGCGATCGTCAGGGGTTCGGTCGGGGCTTGCGCCGCACCGGCGGTTTGCAGCGACAGGAGGGCCAGGAGCACGAAGGCGAGATGCCGGACGAATCGAAGGCTGTCACGCATGGAGGGTCGCCGTTCGCTGGAGCGTCATCGAACGAAGTGGGCTTCGCTCGCCGAGGGTGGAAGGAGATCTCGAAGGCGGCCTCGGCGAAGCTCCCCGTGCCGCAAGGGCATCAATGGGAGGACGGAAGCGCACCGTCGAGGAGCCGAACCTCGGCCGCCATGACACCCTTCGATCCGTCGCCGTAGCGGACGAGGACGGTCTCGCCCGGCTTGAGCTCGGCGATGCCGTAGCGGCGCAGGGTCTCCATATGGACGAAGATGTCCGGCGTGCCATCGCCGCGGCTGAGAAAGCCGAAGCCGCGCAGGCGGTTGAACCATTTCACCACGGCCGTCTCGAGGCCGCTCGTGGGGTTCACGGTCACGTGCGTGCGCGGCATCGGCAGTTCGGAAGGATGCGTCGCCGTCGACTGGTCGAGGGAGATCACCCGGTGGGCCTGCCAGCCGCGGGTGCGCTGCGTGGCCTCGACGACGATGCGCGCCCCCTCGCTGGCGCCCTGGTGACCGTCCCGACGGAGGCAGGTGATGTGAAGGAGGACGTCGGCGGTACCGTCGTCGGGCACGATGAAGCCAAACCCCCTGGACACGTCGAACCACTTGATGCGGCCCTCGACCTCGATCAGGTC
Organism: uncultured Methylobacterium sp.; assembly: GCF_964251405.1. Lineage (GTDB taxonomy): Bacteria > Pseudomonadota > Alphaproteobacteria > Rhizobiales > Beijerinckiaceae > Methylobacterium. The sequence continues at coordinate 154,675 of NZ_CAXUJR010000001.1, read as the reverse complement.
GAGGGGGCGTTGCTCCTCGGCATGCAGGGCGTCGTCGCCACGAACGTCGTCGGACAGCGCGACTGCACGCCGGCCGATCAGGCCTGATCCGATTTCGTCCGACATGTTAAGCAACCCACACCGAATCACGCTGCGCGACCCGCGGATAAGATTAACAAAGTCATGACTCGGCGGAAGCCTGTTTGCCCGTCAGCACTGCCTCCCGATCGTGCATTCTCGGGCAGTCCGGCAAAGGGGCAACAGGTCGTTGATGGCGCAGATCCGAGCGCTCCGAGCCGAAGCCGCTGAGTTGACTCGGGTAATCGGCGCGCAGGCGGCGGCCCGGCGCAATGCCAGCCCCATCATCACGATCGCGGGATTGCGCGCGGCGATCCCAAGCGACTCTCTGTCGCCGGCACCTGAGATCGATGATACGGGCCAGCGGCATGACCGACCCGCTCGCAATACCCGTCAGCGCCACCCCGCAGGGTTGGCGGTGGGTTGCCCTCGACGCCGTCCGGGGTGGGGCGCTCCTCGCCATGGCCGCGTATCACGCGACCTGGGACCTCGGATACCTGCGCCTGACGCCCGAGAACTACGCCCTGACGCCGCTCGGCAAGGTGGCGGCCCATCTCATCGCCGGCACATTCCTGTTCCTCGTCGGCGTCGGCCTGGTGCTGATGAACCGGGACGGCATCCGGTGGCGGGCGTTCCTGATCCGGCTCCTGCGGATCGGAGGGGCGGCGGTCGCCATCACGGTGGCGACCGCCGTCGCGTTTCCAGATAGCTACATCTTCTTCGGCATCCTGCACTGCATCGCGCTGTCGAGCGTGCTCGCGCTGCCGTTCCTGTTCCTCCCGGTCGGCCTCGTGGCCGTGACCTCGGTGCTGGTGCTGGCGGCCCCGCATGTGATCGCGGCCGACCTCCTCGACGCGTCGGTCCTCGCCTTCCTCGGCCTCGGACGCGGCGTCCCGCAGACCAACGACTACGTGCCGCTGTTTCCGTGGTTCGGCATGGTGCTCGCCGGCATGGCGGTGGCCCGATTCTCGGCCCGGGCGACGGCGGGGGCGTTCCCGGCGGGTCGCAGAGCGAGCGGGCGGGGGCTGCGGGTCCTGGCTTTCGCGGGGCGCCACAGCCTGGCGGTCTACCTTGTCCATCAGCCGGCGCTGCTCGCGCTGCTCACCGGGCTCGCGACCCTGACCGGGCCGCATCCGAAGGCCGGCGAGGCCGATTTCCGCCAGACGTATCGCCGCAACTGCATGGGCACGGGCGGGCAGGCCGAGCCCTGTCGGATCGCTGCCCGCTGCGTCGTCGGAGCGCTGCGGCGGGAGGGACTATGGGTGGAGGCCGGGCGAAGCTTCACCACGGCCGAACGCCAACGTGCGCAGGCACTGTCGCAGGATTGCTACGAGGCCGCGGATGCGCCTCGCCCGTGAGCGAACGCTCAGTCCTCAGTCCTTGGCGCGTTCCACGTAGGAACCGTCCTCGGTCATGATCACCACGCGGGTGCCGGCGGCGATATGGGGCGGCACCGTGGTCCGCACGCCATTCGAGAGAATCGCGGGCTTGTAGGAGGATGACGCGGTCTGGCCCTTCATGGCCGGCTCCGTCTCGGCGATCTCGAGGACGACCCGCTGGGGCAATTCGATGGTGAGCGCGACCCCGTTATGGGAGGAGAGCTTCACCGTCATGTTCTCCTGAAGGTAGGGAGCGGCGTCGCCGATCACGTCCTTGGGCACCGCGACCTGCTCGTAGGTCTCGGGGTTCATGAAGTGATAGCCCTCGCCGTCCTCGTACATGAAGGTGTGATCGCGATCCTCGACGAAGGCGCGCTCCACCGACTCCGTGGTGCGGTACCGCTCAGAGACCTTCACCCCGTCGGTGATGCGGCGCATGTCGAGCTGCGTCACCGGGGTTCCCTTGCCGGGATGGATGTTCTCGATCGTCAGGATGACGTAGAGCTTGCCGTCCTTGTCGACGACGTTGCCCTTGCGGAGCGAAGAGGCGATCACCTTCACGGGGTCTAGTCCTGTCTTTACGAAAATGCTGCGCACGCCCCGGCGGGTTCGATCCGCAGGAACGGCATCCTTGGCTCGCCACTAACCTATCCGCGGCGCGGTTGCCAGTCGCCGGCGTTCCGCATCGTTCGCCGGCGCCGGAGCGTCGCCCGATGCCGATGAGCCGGACGTGGTGAGCGCGCCCTCGCCCTGGTGGTCCGCGCAGGTCCATGCCGACCGGCGCCCGTTGCTGATGATGCGCAATCGCGTCGTCGCGGCCCTGCGGACGCATTTCGCCGATCAGGACTTCGTCGAGGTCGAGACGGCAGCACTGCAGGTGTCGCCTGGGAACGAGACGCACCTGCGGGCCTTCTCGACGCGGATGCTCGGGCCGGACGGCCGTCACGCGCCGCTCCACCTCCACACCTCGCCGGAATTCGCCTGCAAGAAGCTCCTGGCCGCCGGCGAGAGACGGCTCGTCACCTTCGCGCGGGTGTTTCGCAATGGCGAGCGCAGCCATCTCCACCATCCCGAGTTCACCATGCTCGAATGGTACCGCGCAGGCGCCGACTACACGGAACTGATGGATGATTGCGCTGCGCTGGTCGGATGCGCAGCCGAGCGCGCCGGCGCCCGCCGCCTCGCGCATCGCGGACGGCAGGCCGATCCGTTCGCGCCTTTCGAGCGCCTGACCCTCACCCAAGCCTTCTCGGAGCATGCGGGCATCGACCTCCTCGCGACGATCGCCGGAGATGGTGCGACCGATCGTGCGGCCATGGCCGATGCGGTCGCCGCCGGCGGCCTGCGCGTGGCACACGACGACACCTGGTCGGATCTCTTCAGCCGGGTCCTCGTCGCCAGGATCGAACCGCATCTCGGCATTGGCCGGCCCACCATCCTCCATGAGTATCCGGCCTCCGAGGCGGCGCTCGCACGCCGCAGCCCGCGCGACCCAAGGGTCGCCGAGCGATTCGAGCTCTATGCCTGCGGCGTCGAGCTCGCCAACGCCTTCGGCGAGCTCACAGATCCCGTCGAGCAGCGCCGCCGCTTCGAGACCGAGATGGCTGAGAAGACCCGCATCTACGGCGAGGCTTACCCGATCGACGAGGATTTCATCGCCGCGCTGGCCGTCATGCCGGAGGCGAGCGGCATCGCGCTCGGCCTCGACCGGCTCGTCATGCTGCTGGCCGGAGCGCCGCGCATCGAGGACGTGATCTGGACGCCCGTGGCGGAGAACGCGTCGTGCTGAGCCGGACGCTGCGAAGCCCTCAGGCCCTTGTCGATGCTGGCCTCGCCGCACCCGCGGACCTCCCCGGGCTCGAAGCGGTGGCGGCGCGCTACGCCGTGGCCGTGACGCCGGACATGGCCGGATTGATCGCGCCGCTCGATCCCGCCGACCCGATCGGGCGGCAGTTCCTGCCCCGACCGGAGGAACTGGAAAGCCGGCCCGAGGAACACGCCGACCCGATCGGCGACGCCGCCCATAGCCCCCTCCCCGGCCTCGTCCATCGCTATCCCGACCGGGTTCTCCTGAAGCCGCTCCATGTCTGCCCGGTCTATTGCCGCTTCTGCTTCCGCCGCGAGATGGTGGGGCCGGACGGGCTCGGCAGCCTCACCGAGTCGGAACTCGCCGCGGCGATGGCCTACATCGCCGGGCATCCAGAGATCTGGGAGGTGGTGGTGACGGGCGGCGATCCCTTCGCCCTGTCCCCCCGGCGACTGGCCGGGATCGCCGAGGCTCTGTCCGGCATCCCGCACGTGCGTGTGTTGCGCTTCCACACCCGCGTTCCCGTCGTCGAACCGGGCGCGGTGGACGCGGCGCTGGTGGCGGCGCTGAGGACCTTCGGCCGCGCGGTCTTCGTGGCGCTTCACGCCAACCATCCGCGCGAGTTCACGGACGCGGCCCGCGCGGCCTGCGCCCGCCTTGTCGATGCCGGCATCCCGATGGTGAGCCAGACCGTGCTCCTGCGCGGCGTCAACGACGAGGCCGGGACCCTGGACGCCTTGATGCGAACCTTCGTCGAGAATCGGATCAAGCCCTACTACCTGCACCACGGCGACCTGGCCCCGGGCACCGCTCACCTGCGGACCGGCCTTCATGAGGGCCGGGCGCTGATGGCGGCGCTCAGAGGGCGGCTCTCGGGCCTCGCGCAGCCTGCCTACGTGCTCGACATCCCGGGCGGGCACGGCAAGGTGCCGGCGGGAGCCGACTACCTCAGCGAGGACGGGGCCGGATGGCGGATCCGCGATCCGCAAGGCACCGAGCACGCCTATCCGCCGCCCTGCCGCCCTGCCTGACGCCCCGTCCCCGCCCCTCCCGGACCAACCCGCGCGATGTTCTTCCCGCTCTCGAAGCTGATCTTCTTCGCGATCACGCCGTCGAACTTCCTGATCCTGATCGGCGTCCTCGGCGCCGTTGTGCTTGCGGCGACTCGCTTGCGACGAACGGCGGGGGCGCTCGTCTTCCTCAGCCTTGCCGGCCTCGCGGTGGCGGGTCTCACACCGCTCTCGAGCTGGATCGCATTGCCCCTGGAGGACCGCTTTCCGGCCTTCGTGGACGAGGGAGCCCCGATCGCCGGCATCATCGTCTTGGGCGGCGGGGTCGAGACCGGCCTCAGCATGGCGCGCGGCCAGATGCTCGCGAATGATGCCGGCGAGCGCCATACCGCCATGGCCGACCTGGCCCGGCGCTATCCGGGAAGCCGCCTCGTGTTCTCCGGCGGCAGCGGCAGCATCGCGGGCGAGACGACGTCGGAAGCCGAGGTGATCGGGCGCTACGCGGACGTGCTCGGCCTGCCGCGGACACGGCTGATCCAGGAGGACCGCTCGCGCAACACGCGCGAGAACGCGGCCTTCACCGCCGACAAGATCCAGCCGAAGGCCGGCGAGCGCTGGCTGCTCGTCACCTCCGCCTGGCACATGCCCCGCTCGATGGGCTGCTTCCGCAAGGCGGGCTTCGATGTCGTCGCCTATCCGGTCGATTACCGCACGGGCGGACCCCGCGACGCGGCGCGCTTCAACAGCTTCGCCTCGACCGGCCTCCTCCTCCTCGACCTCGTCGCCAAGGAATGGGTCGGCCTCGTCGCCTACAAGCTCGCGGGCTATACCGACGACTGGTTCCCGAGCCCGTCCCCGCCGTCGTCGGACGGCAGCCCGAGCCGGTAGACGCCACGGAAATCGTCCGGGTCGTCGACGGGTTTCCCCTTGCGCAGGATCGCGATCCGTCCCGCCTTCATCAGCGCGATCGCCGCGCGGCGAACGGGCTGCATCAGAGGGCTCCAGCCCTCCGGATGCGGGCCGCCGAGGGCCCGTGCCACCTCCGACGGACAGATCGTCTTGGCCTGCCCTCGCCCGGCAACCAGGCACAGGATCGTCTCGGAGACGAGATCGTCGCTCGGACGTGCCGGTTTCGTCATCGCCATGAATCCTCTGCCTGATGGTCATCCTCGGCCAGCAGTGCCGCGCGGATGTCGGAGGCGAACTGCCGGCGCCACATCACGCAGACGGCACCCGCCGTCGTCGCCATGAGCACCCAGGGACCGACGAACCAGCCGAGATAGGCGAGCGCGAACAGGAAGGCGCGTTGGCCTCGGGCGAAGTGGCCGCCCGCAGCGATGTTCATGGCCGCCGCACGCCGGACTGCCCGTTCCATCTCGGCCTGGGCGGCGCCCGAGCCCCGCGACGGCACCGCGCCGATGAGGATCGCCCCATAGTTGAACAGGCGATAGGCCCAGGCGAACTTGAAGAACGCATAGACGAAGACCACCGCCAGTCCCGCAACCTTGATCTCCCAGGTGGCCCGGGTGGCGACCGCGCCGAATGGCAGCGCCCCGAACAGGGTCAGGACGTCGTCGCCGGACCGCGACAGGGTGAGGACGCCGCCGAGCGCGATCAGCGAGGTCGAGGCGAAGAAGGCGGTCCCGTTCTGCAGCGATGCATTGATGGTGGTGTCCACCACGCGGTTCTCGCGCGTCATGATCTGCCGGCACCAGATCTCGCGCTGCGCGTTCATGATCTGGCTGAGGCTGGTGCGCTGGCCACGCATCCGACCCACCGCGAGGCCGTAGCCGAGCCACATAGCCACGAACACGCCGAGAGCGGCAAGGTCGAGGTGCGAGAAGCCGGTGATCAGCGTCGTGGCAGTCATGGTATCCCGGTCTCGACGTCCGGCCGGCGGCGACGCCAAGCCGTTGCAGAAGCTGATCTTCATGCCGACGCCCTTGGGCAGCTCCGCCCTAACGCGGAAGCCGAGGGACTGTCCACCCCGGTCACCGAGTGGCAGCCCCGGGGAGAACGGGCGGCTCAGCCGCGCAAGATCGTGAAGCCGCACGGCATCGGCGCGCCGTCCGGCCCGCCGATGTCGACGTCCTCGACCCGGGCGCCGGGAGGCCCGCGCCGGCAGGCTTCGACCATCGCCGACACCGCCGCGTCCGGACCGACGAACACCGCCTCGACTGACCCGTCGGACCGGTTGCGGACATGGCCCGACAGGCCGAGGCGCTGCGCTTCAGTCCGGGTCCAGACTCGAAATCCCACCCCTTGAACCCGGCCGCGGATGACGACCTCGACCCTTCGCATCGTTGATTCCACCATGTCGGCGTCTTCCTTGGGTCCGGTCATACGCGTCGGCGATAACCAGACGGACTCAGCGCGAGCGACGCAGCCAGCCCTGGATCTCCTGAAGGTATGGCGGCGGCAGTTGGGCTGCGACGGCGGCTGCCAGGACTGCTTCCAGATAGCCCGGCCTCGGGGTACCCGACACCGCGCTGCCGCCGAGATAGATCAGCGCGCGCTTGATCCCGCCCTTGGTCACGACCGGTTGGGATGCCTTGACGTAGAGCCCGCCGGCCACGCCCTCGTAGCGGTCGAGCGCCGGCATATCGGCGGGCTTGAGGTCCCAAAGCACGCCCCAGACCGTGGCCGAGGCGTCTCGCACCACCGAGGCGTAGCCCTCGCGCATGACGATGAAGCGGTGCCGGTTGAGCCGTCCCTGCCCGATCAGGATCGAGCCAGGGCAGCGCAGCGCCATGGCGCCGGCATCCATGTTGGCGCCGTAGGCGAAATAGAGGGGCATGGTGTCTCGGCGGAGGCAGCGCCGGTCCGGCTACTTGCCGTGCCGGTCGTCCGAACGCCGCACCGCCCGCTCGTTGGCAAGCACGGCAAGATAGGCTCCGGCCAGGACCACCGCCGGGATCACGAAGGTCACGAAGATCTCGCCGGCGTTCATGGCCTCAGGCTCCGCAGCGCGCGTCTTGCGAGAACATGTAAGCCCGCCCCGGCGCAAAACCAAACGGATGCGAAGAACGCCGTGGCGAGGCTCGGAGCAGGAGCCGCGGCGATGCCGAAGCTGACCGCGGTGATCGGCGTCACGACTCCGATGACGATGAAGGCCACGGCAATGTTGTTGATCCCCGTGGCCAGCAGCTTCGTCTGCTCGTTATGCGTCGCGTTCACCTGTCCTGCGTTCTCACGCGAATTCCAGGATCACCGCGTCCACCGCGAGGCTGTCGCCCTCCTTGGCCGCGATCTTCGAGACGGTGGCGTCGCGCTCGGCGCGCAGCACGTTCTCCATCTTCATGGCCTCGACGATGGCGAGCGGCTCGCCGTTCTTCACCTCCTGGCCTTCCTTCACCAGGATCGCCTTGACGAGGCCCGGCATCGGGCAAAGCACCTGCTTGCCAGAGCCGGCATCCTCCTTGACCGGCATCAGGGCGGCGAGTTCGGCCTCGCGGCGCGTATAGACCCGCGCCTCGGCCGCGGCACCCGCATGCTGGAGGGCGACGCCGTTGAGGAGGCTGCGGACCTGGATCGCGACGCGGTGGCCGCCGATCTCGCCGGACCAGACCGGCTCGCCGGGGCGCCAGTCGCTCACCACGTTGAGTACGCTTCCGTCCTCCGCCGTCACGGCCAGCGCGTCGCCGATCGCGTCCACCGTCACCGGATAGGATTGGCCTGCGAGGATCACGACGCGGTCGCGCTCGAAATGCAGCAGGGCCGGATCGCGCATCTGCCCCGAGATGCCGCGCTTGCGCTGATTGAGCTTGTGGTCGATCGCCGCCGCGGCCGCCGCCATGCGCCGTGCGACCTCGTCGGTGGGCTCGGGGGCGACGAAGCCGTCGGGAAATTCCTCAGCGATGAAGCCGGTGGAGAGGTTGCCCTCGCGCCAGCGCGGATGCGCCATCAGGGCGGACAGGAACGGGATGTTGTGGCGGATGCCGTCGATCGCGAAGGCGTCGAGCGCCTGCGCCTGCGAGTCGATCGCCTGCCCCCGCGTCGGCGCCCAGGTGACGAGCTTGGCGATCATCGGGTCGTAATGGATCGCGATCTCGCCGCCCTCCTCGACGCCGGTATCGTTACGCACGATCGCCTCGCCGAACTCCCCCTCCGCCGGGGGCCGATAGGTGGTCAGGCGCCCGATCGAGGGCAGGAAGTTGCGGGTCGGGTCTTCGGCGTAGACGCGGCTCTCCACCGCCCAGCCGTTCAGCTTGACCTTGTCCTGCGTGAGCGGCAGCGCCTCGCCGGCGGCCGAGCGGATCATCAGCTCGACGAGGTCGAGGCCCGTGATCATCTCGGTGACCGGATGCTCGACCTGTAGGCGCGTGTTCATCTCGAGGAAGTAGAACGACTTGTCCTGCCCGGCGACGAACTCGACGGTGCCGGCCGAATCGTAGGCCACGGCACGCGCCAGCGACACCGCCTGCTCGCCCATCTTCCGCCGTGTCTCCTCGTCGAGGAGCGGGGACGGAGCTTCCTCGATGACCTTCTGGTTGCGGCGCTGGATCGAGCACTCGCGCTCGCCGAGATAGATGACGTTGCCGTGCTTGTCGCCGATCACCTGGATCTCGATGTGGCGCGGATCGGTGATGAACTTTTCGACGAACACCCGGTCGTCGCCGAAGGACGAGGCGGCCTCCGATTTGGCCCTGGCGAAGCCCTCCGCGACCTCGCCCGACGAGTGCGCGATGCGCATGCCCTTGCCGCCGCCGCCGGCCGAGGCCTTGATCATCACCGGATAGCCGATCTCGTCCGCGATGGTGACGGCGTGTTCCGGGCTCTCGATCACCCCGAGGAAGCCCGGCACGGTGGAGACGTTGGCGGCGTTGGCGGCCTTCTTCGACTCGATCTTGTCGCCCATGGCGGCGATGGCGCCGGGATTGGGACCGATGAACACGATGCCGGCGGCTTCAAGCGCCCGCGGGAACGCCTCGCGCTCGGAGAGAAAGCCGTAGCCGGGATGGACCGCCTGGGCGCCGGTCTGCTTGCAGGCCGCGATGATCTTCTCGATGACGAGGTAGGACTGGGCCGCCGCGGCTGGGCCGATATGCACCGCCTCGTCGGCCATCGCGACGTGGACGGCATCGCGGTCGGCATCGGAATAGACCGCCACCGTCTTGATGCCCATGCGTCGGGCGGTCTTGATGATGCGGCACGCGATCTCGCCGCGATTGGCAATCAGGATCTTCTCGAACATCGGGCCGTGCACTCTGAGGTCAGTCGTAGGGCGACATTGGCGACGTACGCCTAAGCTCCGTTTCGGTAAAGCCGTCCCACGTGCACGCCGCGCGGGCATCGTTTCTCATCGTGGGCACGCGGCGTCCGCGGGATCGGAGAAGGCCGTCAGGCGGTCAGTTGCACCGGAGGGAGGTCGACGAGGTCCGCCTGGGCTTCCCAGGCGGCCGCGACGCGGTTCCGCCCGCCTGCCTTCGCGCGAAAGAGCGCATCGTCGGCGAGGCTGATCAGGGCGGCGAGGCCGTCCGGTTGGTGATCGGTCACCGACAGGGCAAGTCCGATGCTCACCGTGACGGACCGCCCGACACCGGGATTGGGCCACGCTATGGCCTCGATCTCCGCCCGCAGGTCCTCGGCGAACCGCATGATGCCGCACTGAGTCGCGTCGGCCAGGATGCAGATGAACTCTTCGCCTCCGTAGCGGGCACAGAAGCCGTTCTCGGGCACGACGGCCCGGATCGTGCGGGCGATCGCCGCCAGGCATTGATCGCCGCTGGCATGGCCGGCGCTGTCGTTCAGCTTCTTGAAGTGGTCGATGTCGAACAGGACGATGCCGAGGCTGCGCGGAGACCCGGAGGGGTCTGCCCAGACTCGCGCGGATCGCTCTCCGAAGGCGCGCCGATTGGGCAGGCCCGTCAGCGCATCGGTGCTGGCGAGAATGGCGAGGCGGTCATTCGCGCTCGCCAGCGCGCGCTCCTGCAAGGCCCCGCGCAGGTTCAGAACGAAGGCGTGCTGCTGCACGATGGTCATGGTGCGCCGGGCCGGGATGAGCGAGGTGAGGACGAAGCCGTAGAAGACCGCGAACACGATCGTATCCTGGGACGAAGTCGCCGGATCGAACAAGCTGAAGGCTGCGAAGCAGGCGACCGCCGCGATCGTGCCGAGGACCGTCCAGGGCAGAGTGACGGGAAAGATCACGAGCGCCGTCGAAGCCGCGATGATGCCGGCAGTGACGTAGCGGTAGGGCGTTTGGCCGCCGCCGATGGCGCCGAGCACGCCACCCACCGCGGTCATCGCCACGATGGCAAGCGGCAGGGTCAATCCTTCGATGCGATCCGAGCGTGGTCGCGACCAGACCCACGCGAGCGCCAGATAGGCAATCGGCAGGATGACGATCCGCAACAGAAGGGCGGGCTCGAGAAGGACAGGCTCGTACAGCCAGTCGAGGGGGATCATGGCAATGCTCAAGAGTGCCGACCATGTCAGCCAGGCGCGGCTGACCCGGCTGCGCTGGCGCCAGCTGGTGTCGCAGTAGAGCTTGCGCAGGCGCCCCTTCAGATCGAGGTCGCGGATACGGCGGGACAGCGCCTGGTTCACCTCAGCGGAGAGCGCGTCACGATCAGTCTCGTCGAATTCATCGAGGACGGCGGACCAGCGTCCGCTCGGTGAACTGCTGGACTGGCCCTGGTGAGAGGTCTTCAACGCAGGCGTCCATTCTACCGCAAAAAGGTTATCCTAGACGCGTCGACCTATCGCGGGTCCGTTACTTTCGACCGGTCAGATTCCCTAGACCCGAATGATTGCCAATCAGTAATGATCGGTTATCCCAGATCGGTGGAGATTTATCTGAGACGAATGGGGTCTTCAGGCTGCGAGAGCGGGAAGCACGGCATACGCCGACACGGTCTTGCGCTTGGCCTTGGCGGCCAGGGCGAAGGCGATGAAGTGCTCGTCGCTGGCCTGTGCTTCCTGAACGACGGCCAGGGCTATGCGCGCGGCCAACGGGCTCGGCCCGGAGCCGGCGCCGAGGGAGGCGGCGAGCCAGCGGGCGACGTCGGCATCGACGTAACCGGCCGGCCGCTCGCCCCAAACGGCGAAGTCTACGATCAGGGCGACGAGGAGATCGGCGTAAGCGTCGTCGCGATGAATGACTGCGCGGTCGAGGGCGATCAGCAGGTCGGCGTCGTCGCGGCAAGCGAGACCATCCGCGAGAATGTCGTCGGCGAGCTCACGCGCATCGGCCTTCGTGATGCGCTGAGCCGAAACGATACGGTTACAGAAGAGTTGAAGCGAAAAATTGGTCATGGTGTGATGCCTCCCCGGCCTTATCTTGTGCCGGACTTTGTCCCTGTCTGTATTGGACTATGAGGCACGGCATCGTTCGATCGGTTAACGGCCAAACCTGAACGCGCATTCAGGTTAAAGCGTGCTCACGAAGCAGCCTTTCGAAAGGATGACTTGGTCGCGTGCAATTCTTCGTAAACCCATTCGCCATGCGATTGGCCATGTGGCGGGATGCGTCGATGGTCCGACCGGCCGCTCAGCGAACCACCACCTTGGTTCCGATCGGAATACGGTCGTAGAGATCGACGACGTCTTCGTTGAGCATACGAATGCAGCCCGAGGACACGGCCTGGCCGATCGTCTCCGGTTCGTTGGTGCCGTGGATGCGGAAGAGCGTGTCGCGCTTGCCCTCGGCGAGGTAGAGCGCGCGCGCGCCGATCGGGCTCGTCGGGCCGCCTTCCAGGCGCTTGGGCAACTCGGGGCGACGGGCCAGCATCTCGGGCGGCGGGTTCCAGTCTGGCCACTCGCTTTTTCGGTCGATGGTCGCGGTACCGGCCCAGGACATGCCGGCATTGCCGACGGCGACCGGATAACGAACCGCTTTGCCGTCAGCCGTGACGTAGTAGAGGCGGCGTTCCTTGGTCACGACCACGATCGTGCCCGGAGCCTCCTTGGTCGGGTTCTCGACGATGGTGCGGGCGATCGTCGGATCGATTTTCCCCTGTGGCGCGAGCTTCATCCACTCCTTGTCGCGAGCCTCGGGCGAAAGCGGAGCCGGGGTCGCGGCGGCGACCTGCACGACCGGAGGCGCCTGCGCCACGCGGTTGTTGCAGCCGCCGAGCGCGGCGGTCGCGAGGGCGGCAAGGATGACCGGGGTGCGAAAGCGCATGGGCGTGCCTGTCTGGAAGCCCGCTTTCAGGTACGAAGACCGTATTCATCGGGATTAAAACGAGCTTAACCTGCAGGACGGTCCCAGCGTAGGGTTGTGCGACCGAGCGGTTGCGCAATTGCTTCGGTTGTTGCCCTTGGGTGACAGAGCGGCCACGGTGCGGCCGGGAGAGACTCCGTGACGACGTTGTACGTGAGCCACTGCGCCGCCCTCGACCACGTCATGCCGGAGGGCCACCCGGAATCGGCGGATCGCATCCGCGCGATCGAGCGCGTCCTCGAGAACGAGCGCTATGCCAGCCTGGTGCGAGCGCAGGCTCCGCTGGCGGAGCACGCGGTCGCCGCCCTCGGCCATCCCGCGGCCTATGTCCAGGACATTGTCGAGCGGTCCCCGCGCGAGGGATTCGTGCAGATCGACGGCGACACCCTGATGTCGCCCGGCACCCTGGAGGCGGCGCTGCGGGCGGTGGGCGGCGCCGTCCACGCCGTCGACGCCGTGATGACGCGAGACTGTTCCAACGCCTTCGTGGCGATGCGTCCGCCCGGCCATCACGCCGAGCGCGACCGGGCCATGGGTTTCTGCCTGTTCAACACCGCCGCCATCGCCGTACGCCACGCCCGCAAGGCTTTCGGTGCCAGCCGCGTCGCCCTCGTCGACTGGGACGTGCACCACGGCAACGGCTCGCAGGACATCTTCTGGGACGATGCGGCGGTGATGTACGCCTCGACCCACGAGATGCCGCTCTATCCCGGCACCGGCAAATCCTCCGAACGGGGTGCCCACGACACCATCGTCAACGTGCCGCTGGTGGCGGGCGACGATGGTGCGGTCTTCCGCGAGGCCTTCGAGGCCTGCATCCTCCCCCGCATCGCGGCCTTCGCGCCCGACCTCGTGGTGATCTCGGCGGGTTTCGACGCCCACCGCCTCGACCCGCTGGCGCATCTGCGCCTCGACGAGAGCGATTTCGGCTGGGCGACGCGCAAGCTGATGGGCATCGCCGACCGCCATGCCGGCGGCCGGCTCGTCTCGATCCTGGAGGGCGGCTACGACCTCATCGGGCTCAGCCGCTCGGTGGGTGCGCATATGGACGCGCTGATGGGGCGGTGAGGCTCACTCGACGCGCAGCAGCACGTGCTTCTTGCGCCCGAACGAGAGCTTGATCACGCCGTCCGCCGTCAGGTCGCCGAGACCCAGCATCGTCTTCTCATCCGTCACCTGCACGTCGTTGACCCGCAGGCCGCCGCCCTTGATCTGGCGCCGCGCCTCGCTCGTGGATGGAACGAGGCCGGCTTTCTCGGGGCCGAAGGCGGTCAGCACGCCGAGACCCGCTTCCAGCATGCTGCGCGGCACGGCGACGCTCGGGAGATCCTGCGCGACGCTGCCCTCGACGAAGGTCTTGCGCGCCGTCTCGGTGGCGGCCTCCGCCGCGTCGCGGCCATGCATCAGTGCTGTCGCCTCGGTGGCGAGTACCTTCTTGGCGTCGTTGATTTCGGCGCCCGGCAGGGCTTCGAGTCGTGCGATCTCCTCCATCGGCAGCAGCGTGAACAGGCGTAGGAACCGGCCCACGTCGGCGTCCTCGGTGTTGCGCCAGAACTGCCAGTAATCGTAGGGGCTCAGCATCTCGGCATTGAGCCAGATCGCCCCGGCGGCGGTCTTGCCCATCTTAGTGCCCGACGCGGTCGTCAGGAGCGGCGTCGTCAGCGCGAAGAGCTGCTTGGTGCCCATGCGCCGGCCGAGGTCGAGCCCGTTCACGATGTTGCCCCACTGGTCCGAGCCGCCCATCTGCAGCGTGACGTCGTAGCGGCGGTTGAGCTCGACATAGTCGTAGGCCTGCAGCAGCATGTAGTTGAATTCGAGGAACGAGAGTTCCTGCTCCCGCTCCAGGCGCAGGCGCACGCTGTCGAACGACATCATCCGGTTGATCGAGAAGTGCCGGCCGACGTCGCGCAGGAAGTCGAGGTAGTTGAGGCCAGACAGCCATTCGGCATTGTCGACCATCAGGGCGGCATCGTCTCCGAAGGTGAGGAACTTCGAGAACACCTGCGCGATGCCCGCCTTGTTCGCCTCGATGTCGGCGGCGGACAGCACCTTGCGGCCCTCGTCGCGGCCAGTCGGGTCGCCGATGCGCGTGGTGCCCCCGCCCATCAGCACGATCGGGCGATGTCCGGTCTGCTGCAGCCAATGCAGCATCATGATCTGCACGAGCGACCCGACATGGAGCGAGGCGGCGGTGCAGTCGAAACCGATATAGGCGGTGATCCGGTCCGACTTCAGCGCGTCGTCGAGGCCGTCGAGGTCGGACGCTTGGTGGATGAAGCCGCGCTCGCTCAGGATGCGCAGGAAGTCGGACGTCGGGGTGGACATGAGGCAACCGGTCTCGTCTGGCGCGAACGGCAAGCGCGACAATCGCCGCGCCCGGTGCTAGCTCGCTGATCACTCAAAGGATGCGATCGGGCTCATAGCAGCCCGCACCGCGAAAGGCACGGGGCGCGCGAGGGCCATGACCATGATGCGGGCGATCGGCCTGATGAGCGGGACTTCGCTGGACGGCGTCGACGTGGCGCTGATCGAGACCGACGGCGAGGACGTGCGCGTGGTGCGCAGCCATAACGGCTATCTCGAACCGCTCGGGCCGACCGGCTACCGCGCCTATTCGGACGAGGACCGCGAGCTCCTGCGCCGGGCGCTGGTTGATTCGGAGGGCGTCATCGACCGCGACGAGCGGCCCGGCTGCCTGCCGGAGGCCGAGGCCTTCGTCACCGCCGCCCATGCCGAGGCGGTGGAAGTTTTTCTCGCCGACAACGGACTGACCGCCGCCGACATCGACGTGGTCGGCTTCCACGGCCAGACCGTGGTCCACCGGCCCGACCAGCGCATGAGCGTGCAGATCGGTGACGGCGCCGCGCTCAGCCGGCGTCTCGGCATCCCGGTGGTCTCGGACATGCGCCATGCCGACGTGCTCGCGGGCGGCCAGGGCGCACCATTGGTGCCGGTGTTCCACAAGGCGCTCGCCAAGGCGTCGGGCTTCGAGGGCGCGCTCGGCATCCTCAATATCGGCGGAGTCGCCAACGCCACGCTCATTGCCTCGAACGGGGACGTGATCGCCTTCGACACCGGCCCCGGCAACGCGCTCATCGACGATTGGATGCGCGAGCGCACCGGACGGCCGCTGGACGACGGTGGCCGCACCGCGGCCCGGGGAAGACCGGACGAACCACTGCTGGCGTGGCTCCTGATCCACCCGTTCTTCGCGAGGCGCCCGCCCAAATCCCTCGACCGGAACTGGTTCTCGCACAAGCTCGCCGGGCAGCTCACCACCGAGGACGGTGCCGCGACCCTCACCGCCTTCACCGCTCGCGCTGTTGCCCGTGCGCTGGACCACGCCCCGGAGATCCCGACGCGCTGGATCGTGGCCGGTGGCGGCGCCCGCAACGGCGAACTGGTGCGGTTGTTGAACTACCACCTGCGCGCCGAGATCACGACCGCGGATGCCATCGGCTGGTCCTCGGCCTATCTCGAGGCCCAGGCCTTCGCGCACCTCGCCGTGCGCTCGATGATGGGGCTGCCGATCACCTATCCGAGCACGACGGGCGTGCGGGAGGCGATGACCGGCGGGGTCCTGTCGCGGCCGGTCGATTGAGGGCGGCGCTGGCCCTCGACGGAAACCCGCGCTAGAGCGATCGGGCCATGTCGCACAACACCTTCGGCCACCTCTTCCGCGTCACCACCTTCGGCGAGAGCCACGGAGTCGCCCTCGGATGCATCGTCGACGGCTGCCCGCCCGGCATCGCGATCGAGGCCGCCGACATCCAGGCCGAGCTCGACCGTAGGAAGCCCGGCCAGTCGCGCTTCACCACGCAGAGGCGCGAGGCCGACGAGGTCCGCATCCTGTCGGGCGTGTTCGCCGACGACCGCACCGACGGGGTCCAGCTCACCACGGGCACGCCGATCGCGCTCGAGATCGCCAACACCGACCAGCGCTCGAAGGATTATTCCGAGATCCGCGACAGCTACCGGCCGGGCCATGCCGACTACGCCTATGACGCCAAATACGGCTTTCGCGACTATCGCGGCGGCGGCCGTTCCTCGGCCCGCGAGACCGCCGCGCGCGTCGCCGCCGGGGCCATTGCCCGACGAGTGCTTCCGGCCGAAATCATCATCCAGGCCGCCCTCGTCCAGATGGGACCGCACACGATCGACCGCGCCAACTGGGACTGGGACGAGGTCGAGCGCAACCCGTTCTTCTGCCCCGACGCCAAGGCGGCGGCCTTCTACGAGGGCTATCTCGACGGTATCCGCAAGGACGGCTCGTCGGTGGGTGCGGTGATCGAGGTGGTGGCCGAGGGCGTGCCCCCCGGCCTCGGCGCCCCGATTTACGGCAAGCTCGACGCGGATCTCGCTGCGGCGATGATGTCGATCAACGCGGTCAAGGGCGTCGAGATCGGCGACGGCTTCGCGTCCGCCGCACTTCGCGGCGAGGACAACGCCGACGAGATGCGCTCGGGCAATGCCGGCACCCCGACCTTCCTCGCCAACCATGCCGGCGGCGTGCTCGGCGGCATATCCACCGGCCAGCCGCTGATCGTCCGGTTCGCGGTCAAGCCGACCTCCTCGATCCTGACCCCGCGCAGATCCGTGACGCGCGACAACCGCGATGTCGACCTCGTTACCAAGGGCCGTCACGACCCCTGCGTCGGCATCCGGGCGGTGCCGGTGGCCGAGGCCATGATGGCGTGCGTGCTCGCCGATCACTATCTCCGGCATCGGGGGCAGGTCGGCACGTCCGGCTGAACCCTTCCCCTCCCCACAAGGGGAGGTGAGGCGCTGAATTTAGATCGACGACGAGAAGCCCCGTGCCCCACACCAATGTCACCGCGGCCATCGAGGCCTATGCGCGCGGCGAGATCGTCGTCGTCACCGACGACGACGATCGCGAGAACGAGGGCGACCTCGTCGTCGCGGCCTCGCTGTGCACGCCCGAGAAGATGGCTTTCATCGTCCGCAACACCTGCGGCATCGTCTGTGCGCCGCTGACGCAGGGTGAGGCCCGCCGACTGAATCTCGCTCCCATGGTGGCATCCAACGACGCGCCGCTCGGCACCGCCTTCACGGTGACGGTAGACGTCAAGCACGGGCTCACCACCGGCATTTCGGCCGAGCAGCGCTGCAACACGGTCCGGGCTCTCGCCAACGGCAACATGGGCGCGGACGACTTCGTCCGGCCCGGACACGTCTTCCCGCTCATCGCCAAGGAGGGCGGGGTGCTGATGCGCTCCGGCCATACCGAGGCGGCCGTGGACCTGTGCAAGCTCGCCGGCCTGCCCCCGGTCGGCGTGATCTGCGAGCTCGCCAACGACGACGGCACCGTGATGAAGGGCGCCCAGATCGAGGCCTTCTCGGAGGTGCATGGCCTCAAGCGGGTCTCGGTCGCCGACCTCATCGCCTACCGGCAGGCCCGCGAGAAACTCGTCGAGCGGGTGGGTAGCTTCCCGGTCAGGACCGAGTTCGGCGAGATGACCGGCTATGCCTACACCACACCCTTCGAGGCGGTGCAGCAATTCGCCTTCGTGCAAGGCGATATCGGCGACGGCCGGGACCTGTTGGTGCGGCTGCACCGCTCCAACGTCGTCGCCGACGTCATCGAGGGCGGCAAGCAGATCGAGGCCGTGATGCGTCGCTTCGCGCGGGAGGGCCGCGGCGTCCTCGTCTACCTGCGCGACGGCACCGCCGGGGTGCCTCTCTCGCGCGTCGTCGAGGAAGGCGTCGAGGCTCAGCGCGTCCGGCAATGGCGGGAAGTGGGGTTGGGTGCGCAGATCCTGCGCGACCTCGGCGTCGTCTCGATCCGCAACCTGGCGACGTCGTCGCGTTCGTATGTCGGCCTGTCGGGCTTCGGGATCGAGCTTCTCGGGGACGAGCCCCTCGACGGCTGAAACCTCAGCGTTCCCCCTCGGCGGCCGAGCGCCCGGCGCCCGTGGTCTCAGCTCCCTCGCCGCCCGCGCTGAACAGCTTGCGCAGGATGCCCGGCGCCAGGGCCGAGAGCGGGTTGACGCTCACATCCGGGGCGGCCAGCCGCCCGGAGACCCTGAAGTTCAGGGCGAACAAGCCCTCGTTGTTGCCGCCGCCGAGGAGCTGGCCGAACAGCGGCAGGTGCGACACGACGTTGTTGAGCCCGTAGAGCGGCACGAAGGTGCCCCTCACATCGGTGCGTTCACGGCCGGTGTCGAGAAAGCCGCTGAGCGTGAAACCCATGGCGGCGTTCGAGATCGCCGCGTCGGTGAAGTCGACGCGGGCGCCGCTGCGGACGAAGTTCGCCCGAAGACGGTCGAAGCTGACCTCGCTGCCCTGGCCCTCGACGACCTGCTT
>NZ_CAXUJR010000001.1:94137-135834 GCF_964251405.1 uncultured Methylobacterium sp. | reverse complement strand
GTGACGATGGCGAGGTTCACGTCCGCGTCGACGTCCTTCGAGGCGGTCTCCTTGGAGGGCTTGCCGTCTGGGCCGCCGAACCCTTTCAGGAAGGGCCGCGCATCGGCCACCTGCCCTTTCACGGTGACCTTGTAGCCTCCCCCGGAGCGCTCAGCCAGCAGCCTCATGTCGTCGCCGGGCGACAGCTTCAGCGTGGAGAAGTCGGCGCGTTCGAGCCCACCCTCCGCCGAGAGCACCGCCGTGCCCCGGGCCGAGCCCGGCGCCGCGTCGAAGACGAGGTCGCGAAGCTCCATGCCGCCGCCCGAGCCGACCTCGACCATCGTGAAGGTGAGGCGGCCGGGCCTGCCGGACGGCTTGGTGAGGCCGGGAACGTCGATCGCTGCCCGCGCCAGGTCGGCCTCGACCCGGACATGGGCCTTGGCGAGCCCGCCCCGCCCGATCGGCACGGTGATCCGGGTCGGGATCGACCCAGTGAGCTGGGGCGCGACCGGCATTCCCTTGCGGGCTCGAAGCGCCTCGTCGAGGGACAGGTTGACGAGGATCTCTCCGGCGCCTCCGGCCTTGGCCTGCCGCAGGTCGATGCTCACCGGGGCGCCGACGACCCTGCCGTCGCCCTTCAGGGTGAAGCCGCCGCGGTCGTAGGCGACCGCGAACTTCCCCGATTCCAGCCGGTCCTTACCGAAAGCCTTGTCGTAGCTGAGGTCGGTCAGCGTCCCGGTCATGGTGGCAGGCAGGTCGGGCAGATCGGGCATGTGCTTGAGGTCGAGGGGAAAGTCGATCCTGAGGTCCGCGTGGCCCTTGACGCTGGCGGGGTCGATCTCGGCTCCTGTCAGGCTCTTGAACATCTTCGTCTGCAGCAGCGCGGCCAGGCCGTCGGCGCCTCCCCCAAGCCCGAGCCCGATCTGGGCCACCACCTTCTCGGGCTTGATCTCGGAGATGATGAAGGAGCCGTCGCTGATGGCCAGGTTGCGGTTGTCGGCCATGCGGACCTCAGCCGTGGCGCCGCGGATGGTCGTGCTCTGCCCGGTGATGGTGCCGGCGACGCGACCGCGGCTCAGCGGCGGGGCGTCGGGCGAGATGCCGAGCGTGGCGTTCGAGACCGCGAACTTGATGTTCACTGCGTCGTCGGGCATCGGCTCGCCGCGGGTGGCGGAGGCCAATTCCCCGGCACTCATATCAACCACGATGTCGACGGAATCGACCTGACCATTGCGAAGGTTGTCGACGAGGTAGTTGCGGGCCGGCGGGGCGACATGCTCCGGCCAGAGCCGAAGGGCGGTGCGTGCCTCGGTGGTGCCGGCCGTGATGTGGAGGGTGAGGCCGCCGTCGTCGGCGGCCGTTCCGATGCTTCCGGTGATCCGGCCGCGGCCGCTGCCGGATTCCATCGTGAATTCGTCGATGATGATGCCGCCGGCACGGCCGACCAGCATGGCGTCGAGCTTATCGACAGGTACCGGCTTGTCACCGGGCGCGGCTCCGCGCAGCACCGCATCGCGTCCGGACAGGGCCAGCGACCACTCGGTCTCGGTGCCGGCAGGACTGGCAGCCCAGGCGCCCGAAAGGCGCACCGCGTTACCGGCGCCGCGAAAGTCGATCTCGTCGATGCGCAACGCCCGCGTCGTCTCGTCCCAGTTCGCGACGGCGCGCAGGCTCTCGACGGTGACCGGATTGAAGTCCTTCTCCTCGATGAGGAGGTTGCCGTCGCCGGTGCGCAACTCGGTCGTCATGCTCTCGATGCGGCCGTTATCGAGGGCGATGTCGGCCTTGGCGGAAAGCTTGAGGTCAGTGGTCACGGGCAGCCTCGACTGGCCGGACAACAGGAGAAAGTCGGAGACGGGCAAGTCGTCGAGGGTGATGGTTCCGGTGCGTCGCAGGCCGCCGGCCTCGTGCAGGTCGCCGCCGAGTCGCCATTCCCCGTGCGGACCGTCGATGCGAAGCTCGAAGACGCGCGCGTCGCGGGCGGCATCGCGCCGGAACAGCGCGTTGACGCGGTCGAACACCGCCCGTTCGCGGGCGTCGTCGTCGATCAGGGTCAGGCGGCCATTGGTGATGCGCGCCCGGTCGAGGGCGCCGACCACGCCGGCCGAATCGAGCACGACGCCGAAGATCGAGGCGACGGACGCCGAGAGCGGCGAGACGTTGCCGCGCGCGGCGTCGACGCTCGGCAGGGTATGCGGCTGCGCCTCGCCGGGATGGCCCGGGGAAGCGGCGGCGAATGCGATCGACCCGTCGCGATGGACGAGCGCGGTCATCTGCAGGTCGCGGAATTCGATGAAGCGCGGCTGGATCGACAGCCTCAGCAGGCCCCAGGTATCGAGGCTGACCACGGCCATCGGCGCGCGCATCACCAGCGCTCCCTCCGGGTTGCGGATGTCGAGCCCGCCGACCTGGAGCGCGAGGGAGCGCTCGCCATCGAGCTGGAGGGCGCTGTCGCGCAGGTCGACCCGCCAGCCCGGCCCGATCCGCGCGGCGATCGCGGAGGCCACCTGTTCCGACAGCCCCTCGATGCGCAGCGGGCCCGAGGCCAGGCGCAGGATGCCGCCGCCCACCGCGAGCACGACCAGGACCAGCGCGAGGGCGCACCATCGCAGCGGCCGGAGGCGTGTGGGCCGGCGCGTCTGGCGCGGGCTCGGGGCGGTTTCCTGAACCATCAGTCCTTAAGCCGCTGGATCGGCGGGCCGGCGCGGGATATCGATCTGCCGGCCGCCTTGCGGTCGTTTCTGGTTACGCCGCCCGGCTTCTGCGCCGATCGCGATGTCTCACCCCCTTGCCACACCATCAATCGGCCGAAAGGAAGGCATGATGTCCCTCGTTACCGGTGATCAGGCCCCCGACTTCGATTTGCCCGGCGCTGGCGGCGAGGTCGTCACCCTCGCGAGGCTGCAGGGCCGCAAAGTCGTTCTCTACTTCTACCCCAAGGACGACACCAGCGGTTGCACCCTGGAGGCGCAGGGTTTCAATGCCTTGGGCGAGGCCTTCGCCGAAGCAGATGCCGTCGTGATCGGCGTCTCGCCGGATTCGGTGAAGAGCCACGACAAGTTCTGCGCTAAGTACGGGCTCACCTTCCCGCTCGCCTCCGACGAAGGCAAGGCCATGCTGGAGGCCTACGGAGTGTGGGTCCAGAAGAGCATGTACGGCAAGACCTATATGGGGGTGGAGCGCACCACCGTGCTGATCGACCGCGCCGGCAAGATCGCCCGTGTCTGGCCCAAGGTGAAGGTCCCCGGCCACGCGGACGAGGTACTGGAGGCGGCGCGCACCCTGGCCTGATTTGAAGGGCGGACATCTCCTCTCCCCCAGGGCCGGGGAGAGGGGATGCTCTCGTCGGCTTACGCCTTCATTAACCCTAATGCCCCCTAATGACGCGCACCTGCCTCGGGTCCGATGTCATGCGTTTCCCATCCATTCCCGGCACCAGACTCCGCGCCGCGCTCGCCTCGCTCGGAGGCATCCGCATCCTTGCCGCCGGCTTCGTGGTCACGAGCCTCTGGGCCGGGGCCACGACCTGGTACCTCGTGTTCCGGGACGAGCTCCTCGCCCGCTTCGTCGCGCAGCAGGGCGCGATGCAGTACGGCTACGAGGAGCGGATCGGTGTGCTGCGGACCCAGATCGACCGGGCCGCGATCGAGCGCCTGTCGGCCAGCGATGGCGTCGAAGTCCGGCTGACCGAACTCGCCCAGCGCCAAGCCGCGATGGAGAAGCGCCACGCGATGCTGTCTGCGCTTACCGGGGCGCCCACCGTCCCTGAAGTGGCCACTGCTGCGGCACCGGCCGCCAAGCGACCGACGCCATCCGGCAAGCCCGTGCCCAGCCCCGACGCGCTCGAACTGCGCAGCCGCGACGAGGAGAGCCCGGAGGCGCTCGGCCGACGCTCCGCCCGCGACCTGCCCGTGACGATCGCCGCCCTGGAGGCCCGCCTCGACGGAATCGCGGCGGCGCAAACCCGCAGCCTCGAGCGCATCGCGCAACGCGCCGGCCACACGGCCCAGCGCCTGCGCGGCCTCGTGGCCAACACCGGGCTCGATGCGGCCCGCTTCGAGCGCCCATCCGCCGCCGGCCTCGGCGGTCCCCTTGTGCCGATCGTCATCGACCCCTTCGGCATCGCGTTCGTCGAGGCGCAGCGTGCGCTCGCCGATGAGGATCGGATGCGCCGCGTCGCCGACGGGCTGCCACTGCGTCAGCCGCTCGCCGGATCCTTCAGTCAATCGAGCCAGTTCGGCCCCCGCCTCGACCCCTTCACGCGGGGGCTGGCGCTCCACACCGGCATCGACATGAAGGCGGATGCGGGCGATCCGGCCCGCGCCACCGCCGCTGGCCGGGTCGTCGCCGCCGAGTACGCGGGCGGTTACGGCAACATGGTCGAGATCGACCACGGCCACGGCGTCACCACGCGCTACGCCCACCTCTCGGCCTTCGCGGTCCAGTCCGGCCAGACCGTGGAAGCCGGCAGCCTCGTCGGCCGCGTCGGCTCGACCGGCCGCTCCACAGGGAGCCACCTGCATTACGAGACCCGCATCGACGGCGAGCCGGTGGACCCGCAGCGGTTCTTGCGGGCGGGAACAGCCGGGCGGTAGCGATCGGGACCAGCGGGCTCGGGGAGCTTCGCCAGACGCGGCCGCGAATGATCCAGCTCCGCGCAGGTTGGAAAGAGGTCGCTACAAACGTCGGCTTTGGGCCGCGACGAGCTTAAGTAGCGAGCACTACTCGATATCCTCCACCCCCTCCCCGCCCCCATAGACCCGCTGCGCCAGCGACGCCTCCATGAACGGGTCGAGCGCGCCGTCGAGGACGGCGTCGGGGTCGGTGGATTGGGTGCCGGTCCGGAGGTCCTTCACAAGCTGGTAGGGCTGAAGCACGTAGCTCCGGATCTGGTGGCCCCAACCGATGTCGGTCTTGGCGGCGTTCTCGGCGTTGGCCTTTTCTTCCCGCTTCTTCAGCTCGGCCTCGTACATGCGGGCGCGCAGCATGTTCCAGGCGGTGGCACGGTTCTTGTGCTGCGAGCGTTCCTGCTGGCAGGCCACCACGATCCCCGTGGGATTGTGGGTGATGCGCACCGCCGAATCCGTGGTGTTCACGTGCTGGCCGCCCGCACCGGACGAGCGGTAGGTGTCGATGCGGCAGTCGCTCTCCTTGATCTCGATGACGATGCGGTCGTCGATCACCGGATAGACCCGGACAGAGGCGAAGCTGGTGTGGCGCCGGGCGCTCGAATCGTAGGGCGAGATGCGCACCAGCCGGTGGACGCCGGATTCGGTCTTGAGCCAGCCATAGGCGTTGTGGCCCTTGACCATGAGCGTGGCGCCCTTGATCCCGGCCTCGTCGCCGTCCGTCCACTCGACGATCTCGACCTTGTACTTCCGACGCTCGGCCCAGCGGCCGTACATGCGCTGCAGCATGTTGGCCCAGTCCTGGCTCTCGGTGCCGCCGGCCCCCGAATGGACCTCGACATAGGTGTCGAAGCCGTCGGCCTCGCCCGAGAGCAGCGTCTCGATCTGGCGGCGCGCGGCTTCCTTCTCGACCGCGCGGATGCCGGCCTCGCCCTCCAGGATGGTGGCCTCGTCGCCCTCCATCTCGCCGAGCTCGATCAGGGTCGCGGCGTCCTCGAGGTCCTGGGACAGCTTCCTGATCGCGTTCACCGCGTCGTCGAGCTGGGTCCGGTCGCGCATGACGGCCTGCGCCGCCTCGGCGTCGTTCCAGAGGTCGGGGTTCTCGGAGGCCGCATTCAGCTCCGCGAGGCGTTTCTCGACGGTATCCCAGTCAAAGATGCCTCCTCAGCAGTCCGATCGACTGCTTGGCGGCATCCGAGAGTTGTTCGATCTCGGCGCGCATTGGGTGTGGTTCACATGTCCGATGAAGGGCGGGGTGATACCCCCGCCGGGACGGAGTGTAAACGGTCCCGTTCGGTCGGCGAACAAGGACGCGGCGAGGAACTCATGCCCGGTGTCGCCGGGCCGGTCCCCAAGAACCATCTCAAACACATCTTTGTTTTATCGGTGAAACCGACCCAGCCATCAGCCGACGGTCTCGCTTCGGTGGTCTTAGGCTGTGGGAAATCCGCAGTCGGAGGCGATTGAGTAGTCCGCCCTGCGTTTGATGGTTGCCGACAGTCAAAATCGTCGGGTAGCCTCGTTGTGCGTCGCGGGTTTGGACAACTCACCGTTGCACAATGAATACAACAGGATCAGTGGAGCGGACCTGACGGGCCAGGTGGACATGACGCTGTCGTCGTTCGATCGAGATCGGGCGGACCCGTTCACCGCGGCCATGCGGGCGACCAGCGTGGCCATGGTGATGACGGACCCGCGGCTCCCCGACAATCCCATCGTGTTTGCGAACGACGCGTTCCTCGGACTGACCGGTTATTCGTCCGCCGAGGTCATCGGGCACAATTGCCGCTTCCTCCACGGGCCTCGCACCGATCCCGTCGCCGTCGCCAAGATCCGCGACGCCATCGATGCGAAGATGAACATCTCCATCGACCTCGGGAACTACCGCAAGGACGGATCATCCTTCCACAACGGTCTCCATATCAGCCCGGTCTTCAACGAGGCGGGCGAACTGCGGCTCTTCTTCGCCTCGCAGCTCGACCTGACCGACCGCTATCGGCTGCTCGGCGAGTGGGAGCAGGCGAACCGCACCCTGTCGGATGCGCTCGAAACCACGGCGACGCTCGTGCACGAGATCGATCATCGGGTGAAGAACAACCTCCAGATGGTGTCGGCGATGATCCTTCTGCAGAGCCTCGACCAGCCGGACCCGGAACTGCGCCGGGGCCTCACCGACACCCTGGCGCGCGTCGAGGCCCTGAGCACGGTCCACCGTCGCTTTCACCAATCGCCCGATGTCTCCCAGTTCGACGTCGCCGACTACGTCCGCGACCTTCTCGGTGATCTCGTAGGCGCGACCGGGCGTACGGACATCCGGCTCGACCTCGACCTCGCCTCCGCGATCGTCCCCGCGAGCAAGTCCGCGGCCATCGCCCTTCTGTTCAACGAGGTCTTCACCAACGCCCTGAAACACGCGTTTCCGGCCGGCTCTGGCGGAACCCTGCGCGTCAGCATGGTCTCAGCCGATGACCATCTCGCCGCAATCGTCGAGGACGACGGCGTCGGCATGCCTCAGGCACAAAGGCCGACGACCTCCTTCGGCCAGTCGCTCATCAAGACGTTGGCCCGTCAGCTTCGAGCCGAGGTCGCGGTCAAGCGGGTCGAACCCTCAGGTACGCGCATCGAGATCCGGCTGCCCAGGGAGAGGAAGGTCATGGCGTGAAGCGGCCCTCGCACAGGTCCCGGACGGCCGCTCCGACGCGAGGTGGCGGACGCAATCGCACACGGACACCCGCTCCTGGTCCGCCTCCCCGCTTTCATCCGAAGCGGTCGATACGGTTCAGTGTGGGGGCGCGATCCTGAGCGCCGGAGCGAGGATGTAGCTGTTCTGCCGGATACCGCTCCCCAGGCTGCCTTCGTGACGCCCGTCACTGTAGTAATCCGTCCCGGACTGGCCGAAGCCGCTGCCGTTCATGACACTCGGCACCGGGACGGCACGGTCGAGCCGCAGATCCTGCCGGTAGGGACTCGGCAGCGGCAAGCCACTGTCGGGATCGACTCTGAGGACCACGGGTCCCTCGGCCCCGACATGCCGTCGCTGTTGAGCCGCGGCTTCGACGGACATCATCGCTGCCGCGGCGGCGAGTGTGGCGGCAAAGGCAGATGCGATCATCCGAAACATGAGACTCTTTCCTTCGCGCGCGAACGCCTCGCCACATCTCGAAGCTGCGCCACTGACGTTCCTATCACGCTTCATCGAGCATGGCCGGTCCCAACGAGATGGTCGTCCTCAGGGGCAGTATGCTTCTGCTAGAGAGACAGGCACTGAACAATCTCTGGGTTGAGACGTTGGGAAAAACCAACATTCATACTGGAAGAGACACCGCATCATGATCCGTATCGGAACTCTCGCCGCCGCTGCCCTTGTGGTAGCCGGCATGTCGGGCACAGCGTATGCGCAGATCAGCACGCAGACCCAGGACAACGTCGGCACGAACGCCGCCGGTTCGAAATCCGGCGTCGTCGGCAAGGGCGACAGCATGGAGACGTCTCCCTCGACCACCGGAACGGCCGTCGCGCCGGGCACCCGCATGGCGCCGGATTCCCGTGGAATGACGAATGATCCGAGCGTCGCACCGCGGTCGACCGGCCCCGTGCCCGCGCGCTAAGCCAAACCTCTGTTCGAAACGACAAAAGGCCGGACCCTGTGTCCGGCCTTTTTTACGTTCCCGATGCGTCGACGCTCTCAGCCCTTGGCACGCACGACGGCCTGGGGCCGACGGGAAACGGGTTCGCATTGCGTGATGAACGCATTGAGGACGAGGGGCCGTGAATCGCACGCATAGCCGAGATCCGGCGTCGGTGCCGGCACGGGATCACGCGCAACGATGGGGTTAGGTCCGCAGCCGCAGAGTAAGCCCGCAAGGGCGAGGGCGGCGATCCGGTTCAATCGGTACATCAAGACCCTCGATCAAGCCATCGCGACCGTCTGGCGAAGGCATGTATCGAGCGAGCCTGATCGTCCCGGACGGGCCTGACAAGTTACGAGGCCCGCCCCGAGGCGCTTTACGTCGCGATGTATCCCCATGGCCACATGATCTGGCGATGATGGCGGCAGGCCTCCCTATCCGACCTTCGCCATCGGCACGACGTTGTGCAGGGTACGGTCGGCGCTCTCGAAGAAGCGCCGGATGTTGCGGGCGGCTTGCCGGATGCGCTGCTCGTTCTCGACGAGGGCGATGCGGACATACCCGTCGCCGTGCTCGCCGAAGCCGATGCCGGGCGCCACCGCCACGTCGGACTTCTCGAGCAGCAGCTTCGAGAATTCGAGGCTGCCCAGTTCCCTGAACTTGTCCGGGATCGGCACCCAGGCGAACATCGACGCGGACGGGCTCGGGATCTTCCAGCCCGTCTTGTCGAACGATTCGATCAGCGCATCGCGGCGCTTCTTGTAGATCGAACGCATCTCGACGATGCATTCCTCCGGCCCGTTCAGCGCCGCCGTCGCCGCCACTTGGATCGGCGTGAAGGCGCCGTAATCGAGGTATGACTTCACGCGGCTGAGCGCCGCGAGCAGGCGCTCGTTGCCCACGGCGAAGCCCATGCGCCAGCCGGCCATCGAGAACGTCTTCGAGAGCGAGGTGAACTCCACCGTGCAGTCGATCGCGCCGGGCACCTGCAGCACCGAGGGCGGCGCGTCCCCGTCGAAATAGACTTCCGCGTAGGCCAGATCCGACAGGATGATGATGTCGTGGCGCTTGGCGAAGGCGACGAGGTCCCGGTAGAAATCGAGGCTCGCCACGTAGGCGGTGGGGTTCGACGGATAGCAGACCACGATCGCCACGGGTTTGGGGATCGAGTGCTGCATCGCCTTCTCAACGGCCGGGAAGAAGGCCGGCGTCGGCTCGGCCGGGACGGAGCGGATCACCCCGCCCGCCATCAGGAAGCCGAATGCGTGGATCGGGTAGCTCGGGTTCGGCACCAGCACCACGTCGCCCGGCGCGGTGATGGCTTGCGCCATGTTGGCGAAGCCCTCCTTCGATCCGAGAGTCGCCACGACCTGGGTATCGGGATTGAGGCTGACGCCGAAGCGGCGCTGATAGTAGCCGGCCTGGGCGCGGCGCAGGCCGGCAATGCCCTTCGACGAGGAATAGCGGTCGGTGCGCGGCCGTCCCGCGGTCTCGACCAGCTTGGCGATGACGTGCTTGGGCGCATCGAGATCCGGGTTGCCCATGCCGAGGTCGATGATGTCGGCGCCGTTGGCGCGGGCCTGGGCCTTGATCCGGTTCACCTGCTCGAACACGTAGGGCGGCAGGCGCTTGATGCGGTGGAAATCGGTCATGGCCTTCACGGTATCCGTTGGGATGGCGGCTCTCCATCCACTCTGTCTGTCATCGCGGTGACATGCGCCTGCTGTTTAGCACCACGGACGGAAAACGCCGACCCCGAATCGTTATGGGGCCGCCGCTGCGGGTTTCGTCGCACGCCCCGCGTTCTCTGCCGCCCTGCCCTTGGCCTCGTTGGCGCCGCGCGCGCCTTCGAGCTCCGCAGCGAGCGCCTTGGTCCCCTCGCTCGATTTGGCGCGGACTTGGCGCGGCGGGGCCGAGACGCCCACGGGCAGGTACTCCGCCTCGCCCTTGCGGGAGCCGGCGACGAAGTCCGGTGCCGCCACGGGCTTCGGTTTCGGGACCGCCTGCATGTAGGCCTCCCGCAGGGGACTGAGATCGCTCGAGCAAGAGGCGAGGAGCGTGGCCAGGGCAACGACGATGGCGGGCCGGAGCATATCGGTCCTGCGCAAAAACCAGCGGACGATCGTTGGCGTATTGTCGGCCTCGCGCGTTAATTTGTCAGAAACGAGGCTAGCCCCGCCGAGCCGGACCCGGCACGGTGAGGAACGAAAAGGCCGGAACAGGGAGACTCGCACGCGTGAGCATCGACGGCACCACGCCGCGGCCGGACTACGAGGCCCTGTCGCGCAACACCAGCCAGTTCATCGAGGAGTTCGGGCGGGCCGCAGCCCTCTACATGGCTCCCAAGGTCGTGCCTCCGGCCGAGGGACTGGTTCCCATGCCGGCCAAGCCGCCCGAAGAGGTCAACGACGTCGTGCGAACCCTCGGCACCGTGGCCGAGCGCTGGATGGTCGATCCCAAGAAGGCGATGCAGGCCCAGACCAAGCTGAGCGAGGCTTTCATCGCGCTGTGGGGCTCTACTTGGCATCGCCTCCAGGGCGAGACCGTCACGCCGGTGGCCGAGCCCGAGCCGAAGGACAACCGTTTCAAGCACGAGGAATGGTCCAGCAATCCCGTCTTCGACTTCATCAAGCAGAGCTATCTCATCACCTCTCGCTGGGCCGAGGATCTGGTGGTGGAGGCCGACGGAATCGACGAGCACACCCGCCACAAGGCCCAGTTCTACCTGCGCCAGATCTCAGGCGCGCTCTCGCCCTCGAACTTCGTGATGACGAACCCGGAGCTGATCCGTCACACCCTCGAGGAGAACGGCGCAAACCTCGTGCGCGGCATGAAGATGCTCGCCGAGGACATCGAGGCCGGCAAGGGTGAGCTGCGGGTCCGCCAGACCGATCCGTCGAATTTCGAGGTCGGCGTCAACATGGCGGTGACCCCGGGCGAGGTCGTGTTCCGCAACGATCTCATCGAGCTGATCCAGTACGCGCCCACCACCGAGACGGTGCTCAAGCGCCCGTTCCTCATCGTGCCGCCCTGGATCAACAAGTTCTACATCCTCGACCTCAACCCTCAGAAGAGCCTGATCCGCTGGATGGTGGCTCAAGGCCTGACGGTGTTCTGCATCTCCTGGGTCAACCCGGACGAGCGGCACGCCGGCAAGGACTTCGAGAGCTACATGCGCGAGGGCATCGAAGCGGCCATCGACGCGATCGGCGTCGCCACCGGTGAGAGCGAGGTTGCTGCCGCTGGCTATTGCGTCGGAGGCACGCTCCTCGCCGTGACCCTGGCGATGCAGGCGGCCACCGGCAACAAGCGCATCAAGAGCGCGACCTTCCTGACGACGCAGGTCGACTTCACCCATGCCGGAGACCTCAAGGTCTTCGCCGACGAGGAGCAGATCCGCGGCATCGAGGCCCGCATGAAGAAGCGCGGCTACCTCGAAGGGACCGGGATGGCAGCAGCGTTCAACATGCTGCGCCCCAACGACCTGATCTGGTCCTACGTCGTCAACAACTACGTCAAGGGCAAGAAGCCGATGCCCTTCGACCTTCTCTACTGGAACGCCGACGCCACCCGGATGCCGGCGGCCAACCACTCGTTCTACCTGCGCAACTGCTATCTCGAGAACACTCTGGCGCGGGGCAAGATGATGATGGGCAACATCCGGCTCGACCTGAAGAAGGTGAAGGTCCCGGTCTTCAACCTCGCCACCCGCGAGGACCACATCGCCCCGGCTTTGTCGGTCTTCGAGGGATCCTCGAAGTTCGGCGGCAAGGTTGACCTCGTGATCGCCGGGTCCGGCCACATCGCCGGCGTCGTCAACCCGCCCGATAAGCCGAAATACGGCTTCTGGACCGGAGGTCCCGTCAAGGGACGCTTCGAGGATTGGCTCGAAGCTGCCACCGAGACCAAGGGCTCGTGGTGGCCGTACTGGTTCTCCTGGCTGGAGCATCAGGCTCCCGCCCGCGTGCCTGCCCGTGTGCCCGGAACGGCAGGCTTGCCATCCCTCGGACCGGCGCCCGGCACATACGTCAAGATGAAGGCGTGATCCCGGAACGACGAAGGCCGGCTGATCGCCAGCCGGCCTCCCGTCAGGTGGTCGGGCGCGGTGCTGCCACGCCCGGCCGTTCTGCTCAGAACTTGCGGATGATCGGCGCCGCGGCGATCGGCCGGGCGGGCTCGCCGAACACGTAGCGGAAGCCGACCGACACGATATCGGCGCTGCCGCTGGTGTCGCCGGCGAACGCGATGCTCTGGCCGGTGAGAAGCCGCTCGTTGTAGTCGCGTCCCGCGCCGGACAGGATCTTCGAATCCCCGACGAGGAAGAGGTGCGAGTATGCGAACAGTAGCGTCAGCTTCTCGTTCCAGCGGTAGCTCGCGCCGACGGAGACGTTGAAGCGGTCGCTGTCGGGCAGGCGCACCGAACGGTTCGAGAAATCGATCGGCGAGATCTCGTAGGCGACGCCGGCCCGCACGGTCAGGCTCTGGGACCAGTCGTACTCACCACCGACCGAGTAGGTGTAACCGTCCTTGTAGTTGAGCGGCAGCGAGGAGACGACGTTGCCCGTGCTGCGCTGGACGATGCCGATGTTGCCGGCCCTCGACCAGTTGTCCCACTCGAAGCCGAAGCTGACGCGGGTGACCGGATTGATGACCTGGGTGAGGCCGACCGTGACCTTATCGGGCGTGTTGAAGTTCGCCTTCACCTGGCCGGCGTTGCGGGCCAGCGCCACCAGCGGGACCCCGATCGCGCCTTCGATCTCCTGGTGGATCGAGGACCGGTAGCCGACGCCGAGGGTTGTCCCGGTCGGGGCCGTGATCACCGCACCTGCCGTGAAGCCGATGCCCCAGGAGTCGCCCTTCAGCGACGTGCTGGGAAGATTCGTGACCGGAATGTTGAAGGGAGGTCCCGACAGGACGCCGGTCGCTTGGCGCAGGGTCAGGCGGAAATACTGGATGTTGGGGCCTGCCGCCACCGACAACCACTCGTTGACCTTGTAGGCGATGACCGGATTGAAGGCGAGGGAGAAGATCCGGTTGGAGCGGCCATAGGCCTCGCCGGCCCAATTCTGGCGGGGCTTGGTCACGAGGCCGAAGGGCGCGCCCGTCGCGAAGCCGAGCCAGATGCGGTCGTTGAGCTGGTAGGAGGTCGCCCCGGCCGGCACCACGGCGCCCTGGCCGATGTCGCCGCTGCCGCCGAGGCCGGCGAAGTTCGCGCTCGTCCCGGCCTCGGGCCTGATCCGTGCCGAGAGGTTGATGAAGCTGAGATTCTGCTCCTTCACGAAGCCCGGGGCCATCGTGATGACGGCCGGGTTCCAGAACATCGAAGAGACACCGCCCGAGCCGGACGCCGCGCCCGCGAAGGCCAAGCCCTGAGCCTGAGTGCTCTGCTCACGGATGCCGAAGGCACCCGCCTTCACGTCGCCAAGCCCGGCAATCAGCGCCGATGCCGAGAGGCCCGCCAAGGCCAGTCCCCGAATATGTCCGCTCATGACCCGTTCCCACCTTATCTTGCGTCTGGCGTTCGCTTGCTCGTTCGAAACGGTCCGAACCGCCGCCTTGCCGCCATGATTGCCGCGCAATCCGCAACTTCGCAATGCCCCGGTCATGACTTACAGTATAAAATTATAATACTAAACTAAGCTATCGAGAACAGATTTGGCGCAAGATGACCGTGATGTTCGGAACGATTTATCAAGCAATTCGTATGATTGGTTTACATCTAAACGTTCTGCATGATGTTGCCGGTTTTGGACCGAATTTCACGGGGCTTCGCGCCTTGGTGGCGGCCCGTGTGTTTCCTGCAACACGTCGCCGCCCGGGTTTCACGCCATGACCTTGTCGCGCAGGCGGCACGCCCAATTTCATCAACAAAGGGTAAGCAGAAGGCGAAAAACATGAAGCTGGTTCGCCATGGCGACAGGGGCGTCGAGAAGCCCGGCGTGATCGATGCCGAGGGGGCGATTCGCGACCTCTCGGGGATCGTGCGCGATATTGCAGGCCCGACCCTCGCGAGGGTCTCGCTCGAGCGGATCCGGGCCGTCGATCCGCTATCCCTACCGCTCGTCCCTGCCGGGACGCGGCTCGGGCCTTGCGTCGGGGCGACCCGCAACTTCGTGGCGATCGGGCTGAACTATGCCGATCATGCCGCCGAAACCGGAGCGGCGATCCCGTCCGAGCCGATCGTCTTCAACAAGGCCCCGTCCTGCATCTGCGGACCCGACGACGACCTGATCCTGCCCAAAGGCTCGGCGAAGACCGATTGGGAAGTCGAACTCGCCGTCGTGATCGGCGCGACGGCATCCTATGTCCATGCCAACGAGGCGCTCAGCTACGTCGCGGGGCTCTGCGTCTGCAACGACGTCTCGGAACGCGAATTCCAGATGGAGCGCGGGGGCACCTGGACCAAGGGGAAGGGTTGCCCGACCTTCGGCCCGCTCGGGCCATGGCTCGTCACCCTCGACGAGGTGCCGGACCTGCGCGACCTATCCATGTTCCTCGACGTCAACGGCGAGCGGATGCAGACGGGCTCCACCGCGACGATGATCTTCGACGTGGCGCAGATCGTCGCCTACCTGTCGCATTTCATGATCCTCGAGCCGGGCGACGTCATCACCACTGGCACGCCGCCAGGGGTCGGCCTGGCTCGCAAGCCGCCGCGCTATCTACAGAGCGGCGACGTGGTCAGCCTGGGAATCGCCGGGCTCGGGCAGCAGCGCCAGACGGTCGTCGCCTTCGACGATTGGACCGCGAAGGTCGCCGCAGGCGAACCGACGAACTGAGCGGGATCGCGGGGAGCGTATCGGGACCGGTCCCGGCTTGATTTTCGGGTCGGGATTGGTCTCTTGGGCGCATGACCGAGACCATGGCTCCCCTCGCCACCCTGCCCGTCGCCGAGATCGCAGCGATCCGCCACGATTGGAGCGTGGCAGAGATCCAGGCGATCCACGATCTGCCGCTGCTCGATCTCGTCCACCGCGCCGGCCTCGTCCACCGCGCCCACAACGACCCGGCCGACATCCAGCGGGCGAGCCTCCTCTCGATCAAGACGGGCGGCTGCCCGGAGGATTGCGCCTACTGCCCGCAATCGGCCCATCACAAGGATGCCGGCCAGATCCGTGAACGCCTGATGCCGGTGGAAGCCGTGTTGCAGGAAGCGGCCGCCGCCAGGGCCGCCGGGGCGCACCGCTTCTGCATGGGCGCGGCCTGGCGCCAACCGAAGGATGGGCCGGATTTCGACGCCGTCCTGTCCATGGTGCGCGGGGTCCGTGCGCTGGGCATGGAGGCCTGCGTCACGCTCGGCATGCTCACCGCCTCACAGGCCGGGCGCCTCGCCGAGGCAGGCCTCACCTCGTACAACCACAACCTCGATACCGGCCCGGACTTCTACGGCGACATCATCTCGACGCGGACCTACGCGGATCGGCTCAAGACCCTAGAGAACGTTCGCGAGGCCGGTATCGGTGTCTGCTGCGGCGGCATCGTCGGCATGGGCGAGGGCGTGCACGACCGGGCCGCGATGCTTCAGGTGCTGGCCAATCACGCCCCCCATCCCGAGAGCGTGCCGATCAACGCGCTTGTCGCCGTACCCGGCACCCCGCTGGAGGACCGCCCGGCTGTTGATCCCCTCGACCTCGTACGGATGTGCGCCACGGCGCGGATCGTGATGCCGCGCGCCCGCGTGCGGCTCAGTGCTGGGCGCAAGGACCTCACCCGCGAGGCACAGATCCTGTGCTTCCTCGCTGGCGCCAACTCGATCTTCTACGGCGAGCGCCTGCTCACCACGGCCAACAACGAGACCGATGCGGATGCCGAGCTCCTGCGCGACATCGGCATCACGGTCCCGGGACTTACGCTCGCCGCGGCCGAATAGCCTTCGCAGGTCTCAGGCCGGCCGACCCTCTGCGACCTTGCCGGGCACGACGATCCGGAAGCAGGCGCCGCTCGTACCCTCGTCGAGATCGAGGGTCCCGCCGTTGAGGCGGACGAGTTCCGAGGCGATGGCGAGGCCGAGCCCGGTACCGCCCGCCCGCATGGAGCCCTGAAAGGGCGCGAACAACGTCGCTCTGGCGCTTTCGGGCAGTCCCGGGCCGTTATCGGCGAGGAGAATGACCACCCGATCGTCCTGGCGCCGCGCCGTGATCGTCACGAGGGGTGCGACCTCCTGGGTGCCGGCGGCATCCAGAGCCTGGACCGCATTGCGGACGATGTTGGTGAGCGCCCGCGCGAATTGCTCGGGATCCACGTAGATGGCGAGGTCAGGTTCGGCATCGGTCTCAATCCGGATGCGCGCGTCGGCGCCGAGTGCTGCCAGATCCTCCATCTCGTCGAGGAGAGGTGCGAGCAGGACGCGGCGGCGCTGCGGATAGGGCTCCGTCGCACGCCCATAGGCCAGAGTCGCCTCGCAGAAGCGGATCGCCCGGTCGAGGGTCGCGATGAGGCGGGGCGCCACCCGCTGCACGACCGGATCGGCAACGCCTTCGAGGCGGTCACCGAGCAGTTGGGCGGTTGTGAGCAGGTTCCTGAGCTCGTGATTGATCTTGCTCACCGACAGCCCGAGCCCGGCCAGGCGCCGGCGTTCGCGCAGTTCGCCCGCCAGCGCCCATTGCATCTGCGCGAGCGCGGTCTCCGCCCGTCCGATCGCATCGCTGCGCCGGGACGGCACGATGTTGGCGTCGATCGCCTCGGGGTCGTTCGCGAACTCGCCTATGTTGCGCGCGAGGCGACGGACCGGGCGCACGACGCTGCGCTGAATGACGAGGTAAACCAACCCGGCTGCCGCGACGGCAGCCAACAGGCAGGCGGCGAGAAGCTGGAGCGCAAACTCCCGCATCGACCTCTGCAGCAGTCTCTCGTCCACCAACACGTCGACGCGCCCGAGGCGCACGTCGTCACTGCCTCCGATGGCGGCGAGGTGGTGGTCGACGGACCGGTCGATCGAGCCGGAGCGGGCAAGTTTCGGCCCCACGATCCAGATCGATCGCGACGCATCCGAGAACAGAAGCCTCATGCACGCGCCGAGCGCAGCATTGACGGTCTCTTCGGCCAGGTCGAACCCCCGGGCATCGCGGTCCCCTGCTCCCGACGGACCCAGGAGACGTCTGCCGCCATGGCTCTCGACGGCGACGGCCTTGGCGCCGATTTCGTCGAGGACGACCCGTCCCCGCTCATCGGAGACCCGTCGCTCCTCCGTCATGTCCATCGCAAAGGCCGCAATCCGGGCTTCGGCACTGCGCTCCGAGAGCCATGTCCTGCGATGATCAGCAAGGAGGCTCATCGCAGCCACAGCCTCGACGACCAGGACGAGGGCGAAGACGACGAGGAACAGCCGCGCCGCGAGGTCGATCCCGTGCCGACGGTCCCGAACGTCGTGTCGCGGCACCGGCGTCGAGGTCCTATCGGTGTCGTTCGTCTCGATTCCCGGATGGAGGTTCATCGATGCCGTGATCGATCCATTCCGTGCCGCTTCGGGCGGCGTCATCGTGGCATCACCGAGAGCCGAACTGTCGATGTCATCCGGCTGGGCATGCGCATCGACGGGTCCGAATTGGGCATGACCTGCTGCACTGATCTATTCTCTCGTAACACGCGAACGCTATGACCATCTCAGCGGTCGAGCGTTGACGAAGAACGATCGCGTCATGTGCTTCCTGGAGCATTTGGCGGATGCGTTGGCAATCGCACACAGATCCATTGCAGGACGCCGATGGCATTATTCTGCCTCGTACAGCAAGGCGGCGTCAGCGGAACCGACGGCGCGCCGGCGATGTGTTCAGGCGACCCTTGCCGAATACGACGAACCTCGCAGTGCTGATGTCGATCAGGCTTCGCGGACACGGTGACGCCGGACGAACCAGTGCCGCAGGGCGATCGAAGCGAGGGCGAAGGCCGCGAGGGTGCCGAGGCCCGCCAAGGTCTTCGGTGTGACGAAAGCGGTGAACGACAGGGCGTCGTCGCAAGCGCCGCCGGCAGTGAGGCAGGCGGCCTTGGTGGCCTCATGCGCGGCGACGACGCCCTCTATCGCAGCGCCTGTGGCCGCATACACGAAGGCACCGGGCGTCAGACCGATCAAGGTCGCCGACGCGAAGCTCCGCAACCGCACCCCGAAGGCCGCAGGCGCGAGGTTGGTGAGCCAGAACGGGAAGACCGGCAGCAGCCGCAGAACCACGATGTAGCCGAAGGCGTCGCGGCGGAAGCCGTCGGCGAGGCCGGAGAGCCGCGGACCGGCACGCCGCGCGAGAAGATCAGCCGCGGCCCAACGGCCGATCGAAAACACGATGACCGCGCCCGTCGTCGCGGCCGCGACGGCGAGGCAAGCGCCGACAGTCGTGCCGAACAGGAAGCCGAAGATCACCGTCAGGATCACCGAGGCCGGGATCGAGACGACGACGAAGGCGACGTAGGCGAGCCAGGCGGCCGCCATCGCGCGCGGCGGATTCTCGGAGACCGCGGCCGCCAGCCAGGCCCGCGAGGCGAGGAGCTGGTCGAGACCGACGAACCGGGACGCGCCCGACGCGAGGACGGCGAGCGAGACCGCGAGGAGCAGGCCGAGGGGCGCCCAGCGCAGACCGGCCCGCAGCCGTGTTTCCCGGTTCGCCGCCGTCATTGGGTGTCCCTGCCGAGGATCGACCTCAGCCGCGCTTGCGCATCCGCAGGATCTTGAAGAAGCCACCCGGGAAGGTCGGGGCCACGCCGATGAACTCGACGCCGTTTCGCCGCGCCCAAGCCTCGATCCGTGTCGACTTGAAGGCGGACGACCACCCGATCTTGGTGCAGAGTGGCGCCACGATTTCCTCGACCTTGGCGACGGCGCCGCGTGTCTGGCCGAAATGATTGGCGAGCACGATCTCGCCGCCGGGCCTTACCACGCGAAGGAACTCCGAGAGGGCACCCTCGGGGTCCGGCACCA
The DNA here is from genome assembly GCF_964251405.1 of uncultured Methylobacterium sp. Taxonomy (GTDB): domain Bacteria; phylum Pseudomonadota; class Alphaproteobacteria; order Rhizobiales; family Beijerinckiaceae; genus Methylobacterium. Next base: position 116,692 of record NZ_CAXUJR010000001.1, on the reverse strand, counting down.
GGGTGATGAGGAACTGCGCGACCACCGCATCGAAGCTGTCATCGGCATAGCCGAGCCGGCACACGTCCATCACCTGCAGCCCGCGTACATGGGTCAGGCCGCGGCGCAGGACCTTGCGTCGGGCGCGCTTGAGCATGTCTTCGGAGAGGTCGACGCCGCAGACGAAGCTGCCCGCGGGATAGTAGCCGAGTGACAGACCGGTACCGACGCCGGCCTCCAGGATGCGCGGTCCGCAGGCGACTGCGGCCTCGACGGCGTCGCGTGCCGCCGGCTCGGTGAGCTTGTCGTAGACCACGTCGTAGACGGGCGCCCACCGCGCATAGGCCTTGCGCATCAGCGCCGTGCTCGGACCGGCCTGCGGCTCGCTCAGCATAGGGACCTCGTGTTCGGAAAAGTGGGAATCGGCTCAAGCGGCGCGGGCTGTCCCCGCCTGCAACGCGTCGACCCGCCGGATGGTGCCGCCGCCGAGAACGCGGGCACGCGGCCCGTCATCGGCGTAGAGGACGCATGCCTGCCCCGGCGAGACGCCGTCCTCCGGCGTACCCAGGACCACGTCGGCATGGCCCGTCGCCGCATCGTAGGACAGGATTGCCGGACGCGGCTCGCGGGTCGAGCGAACGCGCACGGCTACCGGCAACTCGGCAATGTCGGCGAGCGGCACCGGGCCGAGCCAGTTGACGTCGGTCAGCCGGATGCGGCTCGTGGCCAGCGCCGAGCGCGGCCCAACGACGACGCGGGCGGCATCGGGTTCGAGCCGGACGACGTAGAGGGGTTCGCCGACCGCGAGCTTCAGGCCGCGGCGCTGGCCGACCGTGTAGTGGATGATGCCGTCGTGGCGTCCGAGAACGCGGCCTTCGAGATCGACCACGTCGCCGGGCCTCGCCGCATCCGGCCGCAGCCGCGCGATCACGTCGGCGTAGCGCCCTTGCGGCACGAAGCAGATGTCCTGGCTGTCGGCCTTCTCCGCCACCGAAAGGCCGAGCTCGCGCGCGAGGCGCCGCGTCTCGTCCTTGGGCAACTCGCCCAGCGGAAAGCGTAGGAAGTCGAGCTGCTCGGCCGTCGTGGCGTAGAGGAAATAGCTCTGGTCGCGGGCCGGATCGAGGGCGCGATACAGGGCGCGCGCCGGCCCGCCGGGGGCGACCGGTCGGCTCGCCACGTAATGGCCCGTCGCCAGGGCATCGGCGTCGAGGCTGCGGGCGAGGCCGAGGAGGTCGCGGAACTTCACCGACCTGTTGCACTCGACGCAGGGGATCGGGGTCTCGCCGGCGAGATAACTCTCGGCAAATCGATCGATCACGGCCTCGCGAAACTTGTCCTCGTAGTCGAGGACGTAGTGCGGGATGCCCAGCGACTCCGCGACCCGCCGGGCGTCGTCGATGTCCTGCCCGGCGCAGCATGCACCCTTGCGATGGATCGCGGCGCCATGGTCGTAGAGCTGGAGCGTCACGCCGACGACGTCGTAGCCCTGCCGCTTGAGCAGACCGGCAACGACGGAAGAATCGACGCCGCCGGACATGGCGACGACGACCCGCGTCTCGTGTGGGGCCTTGGGAAGGTCGAGGGAGTTCATCGCGTCGCGGTTTGCCGGTGTCCGGTGGGAACGGACCGTTAGCACCCGGCTGAACCTATATCGATCCTCGCGCGCAAGTTCCAGGCATGGCCTGAATGAGTGCCCGACCACGGCGATCCTTTCGACCGAGGGCGGCAAATCTTGCCGGAGCGCGGCACGATCCGCCGGTTTCAACCCGCCGATCTCATCGAGTGGTTCTAAAAACATAGCTGCTTCAGATACTTGGCATTGACCCAAAATGGCTTACGACTTGCTCGATGGTAGCGAGAGACGAGACTGGGCGAATGACGATGCGGCTACAGGAAACGGAAGGGTTTGCAGGGCAGGCCGTTCGCGCGGCAGCCAAAGGCAGCATGGTCGCCCGCCGCGACCCTCTGCCGATCCAGCGCTTCACGATCGAGGACGAGCGCGGCGCGGCCGATCGCTCGCGGCTGGAACGGGCTCAAACCGATCGGAAAGCCGACGCCGATCTCGTGGAGCGGCGTGAGGCGCAGCGTAACCTGGATCGGCGAGCCACGTCCGCGTCGATGTCCGAGATTCGCGCTGAACGGCCCGAACAATTGCTGGGAGGACGGGGCCAAACGCCTTCGACCGAACAGGGTTCGGTGTCGAGCCGGCAGGCAGAAGCCGAGGCTGCCGAGGTGTCCCCAGCCGGGCGCGATCCCGTCGAGAAGGACGACGAGAAGGCCAGCGAGGCGCCTTCGGAGGCACGGGCAGCCCAGGACGCCCAGTCATCCTTGATGATGTCGCCGCCGTTGCCAGTGGGGAGGGTGCTGGCCCAGGCCGCATCCGCGCCGGCGGGCCGAAACGTCGCCGAGATCGCTTCTGAGGACGAGTACGAGGCTTCGGCGAAACTGAATGGAGATGACGGACGTGGCCGGGAGGGCGAGGGCCAGGCGACCCAGGCTGAAGAGGCCCAAGCCAAGGACCTGGCGACAGCCGCAGTCTCGGTGAGCCCCATCCCCTCGGGAACGCTGCCCGCTACCGCGGCGGCCGAGCAAACGCAGCCCGGACCGGCCCATGGTCCGGCGCCGGAATCCGTCCAGCGAACCGCACTCGATGGCAAAGGCGGACACGGCACAGCCCCGGTCACGAATTTGGCCGGACCCGGTCCAACCTCGGTTCAAGCCGCGTCGAACGAAGCCGATTCCGCGACGTCCGCCGTCACTGAGCCGCGCGATGGCGGCAGCCCCTTCGCCGACGTCCTCTCCGGCGTCTCGCCGGAGGCGGCGAAGGACCTGATGGCGGCAACCGTCCCCACCGCTTCCACGGAATCAATTGCGGCCAATTCCAGCTTGGAGGCCCCAGCCTCGCTGCCGACGCCTCACCAGGGTGCTCCCGTGCCGATCGGCGCCGTTCCGATGACCATCGGGCTGCGCTCGCTGTCGGGCTCCAGCCATTTCGAGATCCGGCTCGATCCGGTCGATCTCGGCCGGATCGACGTCAGGCTCGAGATCGACAAGGACCTCGGCACGGTGACGACCAGTGTGGTGGTCGACCGCCCCGATACCCTGGCGCTGCTTCAGCGCGATTCCGGGAACCTTCAGCAGGCTCTGGCCCAGGCCGGGCTCGACCCTGGGGCTGGCATCTCGTTGTCCTTGCGGAGCGACGGGATGGCCGGCGACCGGGGATCGGGCGATCCACGATCCGAAGGCCGCGGAACGGACGGCCGGGGCGGTCCGCCGAGCGCGGACCCATCCCTCCCACAGCCTCTCACCGACTACGTCGCCCCACGCATGCTGCGTGGGATTGCCGGCATCGATATCCGGATCTGAAGGAGCTTCATCATGACGGCCGGCATCAGTTCACTGACCAATACCGCCTCGTCCTCGAGCTCGGCGACATCCGCCGACAAGCAGGAGATCGCGGGCAACTTCACCCAGTTCCTGACCTTGCTGACGACGCAGCTCAAGAACCAGAATCCCCTCGACCCGCTCGATACCAACCAGTTCACGCAGCAACTGGTGCAGTATGCGGGCGTGGAGCAGCAGCTCAAATCGAACGACCGGCTCGATTCCATCCTCTCGAACGCCAAGTCGTCGAGTGCGGCCTCCGCCACGGGCTTCATCGGCCAGACCGTGACGGCCGACGGCAAGACCGCGCAGCTCAACGGGGGGGCTGCGACCTGGAGCCTGACCCCCTCGCGCGCCGGCAAGGCCACGATCACCATCAGCGATGCCAAGGGCAACGTGGTCGCCACACAGAACAAGGCGCTCACCGCGGGTGCCCAGACCTTCACCTGGGACGGCCGGTCGTCGTCCGGCTTCAGCTCGGCGGACGGGACCTACTCGATCAAGGTCGACGCCGTCGATACGACCGGAAGCAAGGTTTCGGTCGATACGCAGCTCACCGGCAAGGTCGACGCGATCGATCTCACGGGCTCGGAACCCGTCCTCCTGATTGGCGATGCGCGACTGCCCGTCTCCAGCGTCCGCAGCATCGGAACAGGGTTATCCACATGACGCAGTTGGGGATGATTCGGATACAATCGATCCGCTTCAAGATATTTTAAGTGGGCGCGACTAGCTTCGGGGCTCGACAGGTCAGTCGAGTTGTAGAGCGTATCATGACCGAACCGCACCGCCCGAGAGTCAAGTACGTCATCGGGCCCGATGGAAGCCCCCTGACGATTGCCGATCTACCGCCGACTACGACCCGTCGCTGGGTCATCCGCCGTAAAGCCGAAGTCGTCGCCGCCGTCCGCGGTGGTCTCCTCAGTCTCGAGGAAGCCTGCCAACGCTACACGTTGACGACCGAAGAGTTCCTGAGCTGGCAGTTCTCCATCGATCAGCACGGCCTCGCCGGACTTCGGACCACGCGGATCCAGCATTACCGTCACTGACGGGTCGGAAACGGACGAGATCCCGCTTCGGCATCAAGGGATCCATATCGAAAGCCGCGTCCACCGCTGTGGACGCGGCTTTTCGTTGTGCGGATCGCGCGCTCGCAGGGCCGGCGCCTTGCACACGTCGTGTCGCCGATACCCTGATTTCGGCCCCAAAGACGCCCTATCGGTCGACTGCCAGGATGGATGGGCGCTCCGCGAGAGCATTGCGGCTCGTCCGAGCGGCCCGAACTATGGCACCGGGCGCGTCATCTCAGGGGGAACGATCGTGCCATCAGTCCGCGCCCTGATCCTGGAGAACCGCGGGGATGATACCGCATGAGCATCACCGAGGTGCGGGCAAGTCCCGGCCGCGGGTCCGTGATCCTGCGTTGGGTCCTGCGCCGCCTGCCGCTCGTCGGAACCCTCATCGGCTTCGGCCTCGCGGTCTGGCTCGTCTCCACGAACGATCTCGGTGCGATCGGTGCCGCCTTCGCGCGGATCGGACCGTGGGGACTGGGTGCGATCGTCCTCGTGCGGATGGCCATCATCCTCCTGTGCGGGCTCGGATGGAGCCGAATCCTCGGCCGTCTCGCTCCCGTCGCCGATGGACCCTACGTGATGCTGCGCTTCGTGCGCGAGGGTATCAACACGCTCCTTCCGGTGGCATCGGTCGGTGGCGACGTGGTCGGCGGCCGGCTGCTGACGTTCTGGGGGGTCCCGGGTGCCTCCGCGGCGGCCTCGATCCTGGTCGATCTGCTGCTCCAGACGGCGACCCTGGTGGTTTTCACATTGATCGGCGTCGTCCTGCTCATGCAGGTCGAAGGTGATGCGGCCGCCTCCCTGGCGAATTGGGCCCTCCATGCCCTCGTAGTCATGGCGGTCGTCCTCGCGTGCTTCTTCGCGTTCCAGCGCGCCGGTGCGGTCGGGACGTTCGCGCGGTTGCTCGGTGATCTCGGCCGCCGCTTGTCTCGCGACGATGCCCCTGCCCGGGACGCCGCCAAAGCCGGCGCCGCCACCGTGGCCGCGGATGTGCAACATGCCCTCGATACCGTCTGGGCCAGGGATCGCCGCACGGCGCTCGCCCAGTCGATCCTCCTGCACTTCGGTGCGTGGCTGCTGGGCGCCTTCGAGATCTGGATCGCCCTCGCGTGCATCGGCGTCGAGGGTATCGGGTTCGCGGAAGCGATCGTGATCGAGGCCCTGACCCAGGCCATCAAGACCGCGGCTTTCCCCGTGCCGAGCGGCCTCGGCGTCCAGGAAGGCGGCTTCGTTCTCGTCGGCAGCCTGTTCGGCCTCGATGCGGGCACGGCGCTGGCGCTGTCCCTGGTCAAGCGCGTGCCGGACGTGGTCCTGGGCCTACCCTCCCTGGTCCTGTGGCAGAGCCTCGAGGCGCGACGGGCGACCGTCATGCCGCCGCGAACCGGCTGAGCCCGGCGTTCAGGCAGTCCTGTCGGCCTCGCTTAGCAATCCTTCCACGAAACCGGTGAGGCCGCTGCGCCGCGTCCGCTTCAGGCGCTCGGCCGTGAGGATGCCCTGCAGCGACCGGAAGGCTTCGTCGAGGTCGTCGTTGACGAGCACATAGTCGTACTCGTTCCAGCGCTGGATCTCCATGCGGGCATTGGCGAGGCGCTTCTCGATGGTGGCGGGCGAATCCTCCGCGCGGCGTTCGAGGCGGCTGCGCAGCTCGGCCATGCTCGGAGGCAGGATGAAGATCGTCACCACGTCGTCAACGAGCTTGGACCGGACCTGGCGCGTGCCCTGGTAGTCGATGTCGAAGATCATGTCGCGACCGGCCGCCAGCACCCGTTCCACCGGGCGGCGCGGCGTGCCGTAGAAGTTGCCGTGGACCTCCGCCCATTCCAGGAGATCGTCCCGGGAGCGCAGGCTCTCGAACGCCTCGCGGTCGATGAAGGTGTAGTGCTTGCCGTCGATCTCGGAGGGGCGGCGCTGCCGGGTCGTCACCGAGATCGACAGGTCGAGGCCCCAGGACGCATCGCCGGCGACGGCTCGCGTCAGGGTCGTCTTGCCCGCCCCTGACGGCGAGGACAGGATCAGGATGAACCCACGTCGCCCGATCGTCTGCGCTGTCATCGTCTTCTCGAACCTATTCGACGTTCTGGACCTGCTCCCGGAATTGCTCCACGACGGCCTTCAAGTCGAGTCCGATCCGCGACAGGGCGACGTCATTGGCCTTGGCGCAGAGCGTATTGGCCTCGCGCCCGAGCTCCTGCGCGAGGAAATCGAGCTTGCGCCCGATGGCGCCCCCTCCGGCGACGAGGTCGCGCAGGCTGGCGAGGTGAGCGCGCAGGCGATCGAGCTCCTCGCGAACATCGGCCTTGGCGGCCATCAGCACCGCCTCCTGATGCAGACGCTCCGCGTCGAAGCTGCCCGATTGCAGGAGAGTCTCGACCGTTGCCGCCAGACGTGCGCGCACGGCCTCGGGCTTGCGCGCCGGGCACGCCTCGGCGGCCTCGGTCAGCCCCTCCATCGCGGCGAGCTGGCCCTCGATGATCTCGCGCAACTGCCGCCCTTCGGCCCTGCGTGCCTCGATGAGATCGGCGACCAGCCTGACGACGCCCTCGGAGAGATCGCGGGACAGCGTCTCCGCCTCTGCGCCTGGCTCGTCGTCCGCCTCGATCACGCCGCGGATGCCGAGCAGGCCGTCGAGGGTCGCGGGCGCCATTCCAGAGGGAAGCGGCACCCTGGCGATCGATGCCGCGAGCGAGGCCAGAAGCGCCTCGTTGATCCGGATGCGGGGTGTGACCTCCGGGCGGATGAGCGTGAGGCTCACCTGGCACTGCCCACGGCTCAGGCTGCGCTGCAGGGCCGTGCGCGCCACGTCGCCGATGGCGTCGAACCCGTTGGGAACCCTCAGCCGAACATCGAGGCCGCGCCCGTTGACGCTGCGGACCTCCCAGGCCCACTGCACCGGACCCGTGGTGCCGGATGCCCGGGCGAACCCCGTCATGCTCGACAGGATCATGGTTGCTTGAGCACCGGGACGGTTTTCGCCGAGTTCAGGTCGAAGGTCCGGTTGCGCAGAGGATCGAGCCTGGTCCCCTCCGAGGCATCGAAGGCCTTGGACTTCTGGCCCGACCCGTCGGGGCCGGCACCCAGCGCGAAATTCGCTCCCCCCGGCGCGTAGGCCGAAGCCTTCCCGCCCGCGGCCGATTCCACCGGTGGCTCGGCCTTGTCGACGGCACCGGCATCGGGTGCCGCCGGGGTCTGGCGGCTGCGCTCGACCTGGCGCCAGCGCGCCACGTTGCGCGCATGGGCCTCAAGGGTCTCGGCGAAGGCGTGGCCGCCGGTGCCGTCGGCGACGAAGAACAGGTCCTTGGTCCGCGACGGGTTGGCCACCGCCTCCAGTGCGGCGCGGCCCGGATTGGCGATGGGACCGGGCGGCAGGCCCTCGATGACGTAGGTGTTGTACGGGGTCGCCCGCTCGATCTCGGAGCGCTGGATGCCGCGACCGAGGGTGCCGCGCCCGCCCACGAGCCCGTACACGATGGTGGGGTCGGATTGCAGCTTCATGCGCTTGTTGAGGCGGTTGACGAAGACGCCGGCGACGCGCGGTCGCTCGTCGGCCCGGCCGGTCTCCTTCTCGACGATGGAGGCGAGGGTGACCATCTCGGCCGGCGTCTTGACCGGGACGTCGGCGTTGCGGCGCGCCCAGATCTGGTTGAGCACCTCGCGCTGCTTGGCACGCATCAGGTTCACGATCTGCTGCCGCGTGGCACCGCGTTCGTACTTGTAGGTGTCGGGCAACAACGATCCTTCCGGCGGGATCTCGTTGATGTCGCCTACCAGGACGTCGTCCTCGTTGAGGCGGCCGACGATCTGCTCACTGGTCAGGCCCTCCGGAAAGGTGAGGGCGTGCTGCACCTGGCGCCCGGCGGAGAGGACGTCGATGACCTCCGCCAGGCTTGCATGGGCCTTGAACGGGTACTCTCCGGCCTTCAGGGCCTTGCCGCTCAGCCGGGCGGCGAGTTCGAACACACCGGTATGGCTGATGACCCCCTCGCGGGTCAGCGCTTCGGCGATCTCGCTGGTGCCGCTGCGGGACGGAATGACGACGACCTTGTCGGTCTGGAGCGGCCCCGGTTCGCGGGTCTGGCGCTGGAAGACCGAGAGGCCGATCATCACGCCGATGGCCAGCACGACGGAGAGGGTGAGCAGGCCGCTGATGGTGCCGACGAGCCCGCCGCGCCGACGCTTGGGGCGGAACGGCGGCGGGGGTGCCGCCGTCGGCTTGATCGCCTCGCTCGGGCTACGCGGCGACAGGCGGTTCGGGAGGGCCGGCTCGTCCGCCTGGACGGGAGTGGCTGGCGGTTGGCGTCTGCGGAACATGAACATCCTGTGCGGACTTCGATGGCGCCCGTCGCCGCTGCCTCTGAATGGCGCGGCGCCGCTGCACGCGTCAAGCTTGGCAACGTTCCCCAAAGCCTGATCGATTTTTATGGCCAAAAGGCGATGCCGGGGCACGCATCATCGTCATTCAGCCTGGATCGGCGGCTTCATCGACCTCGTTCTTCAGGAATCGAGCAATTCCTCGTCGCAGACGACTTGGGCCGTGCGCAGGTTCTCGCCCCGGAGGTCGAAGCGCGTGGCTTCGGGGCGCTCGTGCACCTCATCCGCATGGGCCATGAAGCAGCGCATCACGTGGGCGACGCCCGCTGGCGTGACGGCGCGCAGGTTGTCAGCGAAGTATCGCCCGATCGTCGTAGGCGCCGTGACGATCTCGTAGGAGGGGAAATAGAACACCTGCGAGCGCGCGGCGCAGACCTCCTCGGCCACGACCCGCAGGGCGGCCTTGCTGTAGGCGTTGGCCACGAGGACGTGGCGATCGGCATAGGTCGCGGCGAGGGGCACCGGCGAGACCGTGAGGATGACGCGCGCGGCCGGGTTCACGGTTCGCAGGGCATCGATGAAGCGCAGCATGTCGGCGGTCATCTCGGCGACACCCGCATTGACGAAGCCGATCTGCTCCGGATCCCAGATCCCGCCTGCGACCCCCGGCGGAAGCGGCAGGGCGGCGCCATCCGAAAGGTCGCGCCAGCCCTCTGTCAGTCCGAGGGTGAAGACCAGGGTGTCGAGGCTCTCGAACAGGGTACGGACACGGCCGAGATGGGCGTCGCGCGCGGCGGCCACGGCCTCGGGGCCGTCATGGCCGTCGGCCTCGATGCGAGGGCGGAACGGATCCACGAAACGACCATCCGCGCGCTGCCAGGCGACGAGGTTGGGTGCGAAGGTGCCGAAGGCCCTGTCGAAGAGCTGAACGAGCTGGCGCGTCGTGTAGATGTTACCGTAGCGCGCCGAGAAATCCCCTTCCGCCTCGGCGCCGAGGCCATCCGCCTTCGGCCCGGCCGGGACATCGCCTCCGGGCGGCTCAGCGACGAGGAAGTTGAAGCCGCCGGCTTTCAGGGCTCGGGCCACGTGCTGGGCAAAGCAGCTTCCCGCCGTGGCGATGCGCTCGGTCCGGCTCAGACGAAACACGGTTCCGCCGGTCGGGTCGAGGGCGAAGGGCGGCGTCCCGGCCACGGCGCGGCGCCACGAGCGCCGCTCCGGCAGGCTCGAATAGGGGTTCGTCGCGTAGAGGGGATCGGACGCCACGGCTTCTCCTGCGGCTACGGAACGGCGCTCCGGGCCGATGCTTGTCCTCGCGCGGCAATGGTGAGAAAACGCGCCCATGCCGATTATCGATGTTCTGCGTAGGGTTCAACGCGGCGCCCGATCTCGCCTTGGCGAGAAGAGCCGGCCGGGGTCGCCGCGCATCCTCGTCATCGGGATCTGCCAGGGAGCGGCGATCGCCCGCGCGATGCGGCTTCTCCTTCCCGACGCGGACGTCAGCTTCCTATCCGCCTTCGGCGCCGCCAAGGCCTTCCCGCGCATCGGCGACCTCATCGCGGAGGCGCAATCCCACGACGTCGTCTTCGCCAACACCTACCTGCCGGCGTTCAGGGACAGCGGCGATATCGAGACCCTCAGGGCGGCATCGAACCTGATCCTGATACCGTTGATCGTCTTCCCGGCCTTCCATCCCGACCTCGTCCATGTCGGCGAGGAGGAGGTTCCCGGCGACGGCAACCTGCTGGTCGGTCCGATGGGGCGTTCGCATTCGGCGCTGGCGCTCTTCGGCTTCCGGGCCGGCCTCTCACCGGAGGAGACGCGGCGCCTGTTCGCGGCCTCGGTCTATCGGCGGCTCGGCTATTTCGACGGATGGAACGAGTCCGTCGGGTTCCTGCGCACGTTGGGTCAACAGGCCGGCTACGACCTCGATGCCGATCTCGCACGCTGGACCCGGCGCGGCTGCTTCATGCACACCAACAATCACCCCAAGATGTACGTCGCCGCCGATCTCGCCCGCGGCCTTCTCGCCAAAGCCGGCATTCCCTTCGGCGATTGCGATCTCGACGCCTATCTCTCGGACGATTTCATCCGCCTCGGGACCTGGCCGGTCTACCCCGAGATCGCCGAGCATTACGGCGTCCCGGACAGTGCACTGTTCCTGACGCCGGAGATCGCGAAGGCCGGCCGGTCCCGGACCCTGACGATCGAGGCCTTCATCGAACGGAGCTTCGCACTGTACCGGGACCAGCCTCGGGATCGTCTCGTCTGCGCCCGTGTCGCGGCCTGGCTCTCGGACCCGGAGATCTGCGCCGACCTGCAAGTCTCGTCCGCCGGCGCCGTGGCCTCGCGTCCCGAAACAGATCGAGACGTTTCCGGCTCCATTGGCGAACGGGTTGCCGTCGGGTAGCTCAGTCCTCGACGCGGCGCATGACCAGCGACGCGTTGGTGCCGCCGAAGCCGAAGGAGTTCGAGAGCACGATATCGACGCGCTTGCGCCTCGCCTCGTGCGGGACGAGATCGATGGCCGTCTCGACAGAGGGGTTGTCGAGGTTGAGCGTCGGCGGGATGACGCCGTCGCGGATGGTCAGCACCGAGAAGATCGCCTCCACGGCACCGGCGGCACCGAGCAGGTGCCCGATCGCCGATTTCGTCGACGACATCGCCGCCTGCGAGGCGCCATCGCCGAGCAGCCGTTCCACCGCCTTCAGTTCGAGTTCGTCGCCCATGGGCGTCGAGGTGCCGTGCGCGTTGATGTAGTCGATCTTCGACGGGTCGATGCCGGCCCGCTTCACTGCCGCCGTCATGCAGCGGAAGGCACCGTCGCCGTCCGGAGCGGGCGAGGTGATGTGATAGGCGTCGCCGGTCAGGCCGTAGCCGACGATCTCGGCATAGATTTTGGCGCCGCGCGCCTTCGCATGCTCGTATTCCTCGAGCACGACCACGCCCGCACCCTCGCCCATCACGAAGCCGTCGCGGTCCTTGTCGTAGGGGCGCGAGGCGCGGGTCGGATCCTCGTTGAAGCCCGTCGAGAGCGCACGGCACGCGGCGAAGCCCGCCAGCGCGAGCCGGTTCACGGGCGATTCCGCGCCGCCGGCGAGCATCACGTCGGCGTCTCCGAACTGGATCAGGCGGGCGGCGTCGCCGATGGCGTGGGCGCCCGTCGAGCAGGCGGTCACGACGGCGTGGTTCGGACCCTTGAGCCCGTGGGCGATGGAGACTTGCCCGGAGGCGAGGTTGATGATCCGGCCAGGAATGAAGAACGGCGAGATCCGCCGGGGTCCCTTGTCGTGGAGGGTGACGGACGCATCGTAGATCCCACCGATTCCGCCGATCCCGGACCCGATCATCACGCCGGTGGCGCACTGGTCCTCGTGGGTCTTGGGGTGCCAGCCGGCGTCGTCGAGCGCTTGGCCCGCGGCAGCCATGGCGTAGACGATGAAGGGATCGACCTTGCGCTGCTCCTTCGGCTCCATCCAGGCATCGGGATCGAAGGTCCCGTCGCTGCCGTTGCCGAGCGGGACGGAACAGGCGATGCGGCAGGCGAGGTCCGCGACCTCGAACGCCGTGACCTTGGCGGCACCGCTGTCACCGGCGATCAACCGGCTCCAGGTGGCCTCGACGCCGCTGCCGAGCGGCGTCACCATGCCGAGACCTGTCACCACCACCCGACGCATCGCGCTATCCCGAATCGATCCCATCATCCTGAAACGTTCGACGCGCGGGGTCGTTCGACCCCGCTCCAGGCGCCTCCCCGCAACAGTGCTTAAGCGGAGTTCTTCTCCAGGAACTTCACCGCATCGCCGACGGTCTGGATCGTCTCGGCGGCATCGTCGGGGATCTCGACGTTGAACTCTTCCTCGAACGCCATCACGAGCTCGACGGTGTCGAGGCTGTCGGCGCCAAGGTCGTCGATGAAGTTCGCGCCCTCGACCACCTTCTCGGGCTCGACGCCCAGGTGCTCGACAACGATCTTCTTCACGCGCTCAGCGATATCGCTCATCGTTCTTGGTCCTTAGCTATTCGATCGTGATGGTGAAGGCGCCGTGGCCGCGCTTCAGATCAGGTGATGTGTCCGAGGCGGCGTTTGTCCGATCGCGCGTGGTTCTGCAAACCCGCTGCACGCTGATCCGTCAACCCCCAAGCACGGCGAGCGGGGTGGTAGCATAGGGTTCCGGCGCTGGCGAGGGGCCGTTCACAAGCCGTTCAGACCTGTGGTTTTTCGGCAGAATGTGCTCCCGCAAACCTGCGTGCATCGCAGCATTACAGTATCCGGAACGCTCAATACATCGCCATTCCGCCGTTGACGTGCAGCGTCTGCCCGGTGACGTAGCCGGCCTCGTCGGAGGCGAGATAGACGGTGGCCGAGGCGACGTCGCCGCCGCTGCCGAGCCGTCCCATCGGGACCCGCGAGAGAATGCCCTCGCGCTGCTTGTCGTTGAGTCCGTCGGTCATCGGCGAGGTGATGAAGCCCGGTGCGATGCAGTTGACGGTGAGGTTGCGGCTGGCGACCTCGGCCGCGAGCGCCTTGGTCATGCCGACGAGGCCCGCCTTGGCGGCAGCGTAGTTCACCTGGCCCGGATTGCCGGTCGAGCCCACCACCGAGCCGATATTGACGATGCGGCCGTGCCGCCTGCGCATCATTCCCTTCACGGCCGCTCGCGAGAGCCGGAACGCCGCCGTCAGGTTGACGGCGATGACCGCATCCCATTCCTCGTCCTTCATGCGCAGAAAGAGGTTATCGCGGGTGATGCCGGCATTGTTCACCAGGATATCGAGCCCGCCCATCGCGGCCTCAGCCGCCGGGACCAGGGCTTCGACCGCGTCCTTGTCGGAAAGATTGGTGACGAGGCTGTGGACCCGTTCCCCGCCGAGTTCCGCGGCCAGAGCTTCGAGGGCGTCACTCCGTGTGCCCGAGATCGACACCGCGGCGCCCTGGGCATGGAGCGCCCGGGCAATGGATCCGCCGAGGCCGCCGGTGGCGCCGGTGACGAGGGCCTTGCGGCCGGTCAGGTCGAACATGGGCAGCTCTCTGATAAGCGACGCGCGGTGTCAGCGCAGGTCCGGGAATGCGGCAACGTCCTCGGGCGTGCCCACCGCGCCGGCGGCGGCCGTCGGCACGATCCGCTTGACGAGACCGGTGAGCACCTTGCCGGCGCCGAGTTCGTGGAAGCTGTCGACGCCGGCGGACGCCATGGCGAGGACGCACTCGCGCCAGCGCACCGTACCGGTGACCTGGGCGACGAGGGCGGCGCGGATCGCTTCCGGGTCCGTGACGGGACCTGCGAGAACGTTGGCATAGACCGGCACGATGGGCACCCCGAGCGCCACGCCCGACAGGGCATCGCGCATGGCCTCTGCGGCGGATTCCATCAGCGAGCAGTGGAAGGGCGCCGAGACGTTCAGCATCACGGCGCGCCTGACGCCGCGCGCCTGCGCGATGGTGAGGGCCCGTTCGACCGCCGCCTTCGTTCCGGACAGAACCACCTGACCGGCGCCGTTGTCGTTGGCGACTTCGCAGACCTCGCCACCGGCCGCCTCTGCGGCGATCGCGCCCGCGGTCTCGGCATCCGGCCCGATCAGCGCCGCCATCGCGCCTGCGCCCGGTGCCACGGCCCGCTGCATGGCCGCGCCGCGAAGGCGCAACAGCCGGGCCGCGTCCGTGATGGAGAAGGTGCCGCCCGCCGCGAGGGCCGTGTATTCACCAAGGGAATGGCCGGCGAGGCACGCGACGTCTCGCCCGATGTCGAGGCCACGCTCGGCTTCGAGCACACGCAGGGTCGCGAGGCTCGCCGCCATCAGGGCAGGCTGGGCGTTCGTCGTCAGAGTGAGTTCGTCTGCGGGACCCTCGAACATCAGGCGCGACAGGTTCTCGCCGAGCGCCGCGTCGACTTCCTCGAAGACGAGACGCGCCTGAGGGAAGGCGTCCGCCAGGGCACGGCTCATGCCGACCGACTGGCTGCCCTGCCCCGGAAAGATGCATGCGCGCGTCATCGGTCCTCGTCGTGCCGGGTCGTGCCTAAGAGGGCGGCGCAGTCGCACCGCCCGCAACCTGTGTCAACATGGCACCCAAAGATGGGTTGCGCCGAAAACAACCGACGGCCGGTCGTCGCGCGCTCCTTGTTGCAGGGCGTCAAGCGGTGTAAGAGCCGCGGCAGTCCCCAAGCTTTCGTTTTCAGGAAGGAGCCGCCCGCCATGGCTCGCGTCACCGTTGAAGATTGCATCGACAAGGTCGAGAACCGCTTCGAGCTCGTGCTGCTCGCGAGCCACCGTGCCCGTCTGCTCGCTGCCGGCGCTCCCCTGACCATCGATCGCGATCGCGACAAGAACCCCGTCTGTGCCCTGCGCGAGATCGGCGACGCCACCATCACGGCCGACGACCTCAAGGAACAGCTCATCCACTCGATGCAGAAATACGTCGAAGTCGACGAGCCCGAGGCCGAGACCGTGCCGCTTCTCTCGAGCTCGCCGGCAGCCGCCTCGGTTGCTCCGCCCTCGACCAGCGACGACGGCGCGGTGCAGTTCGATCGCATGAGCGAGGAAGACCTTCTGCGTGGACTTGAGAACCTCGCCCCTCCGACTGAGACGGAAGAAGAAGCCGAATAGCCACCCGGCGATCCACTTCATCGGACCACAGCCACGAAACCCGGCCACTGCGCCGGGTTTTTCATGTCCGTGAGGGCAAAATCGCTGCGATGCGACGCCATCGGGTCTGGCGTGTCGGGTAGCGATGCGGGACAACTCGTCCGCGACGGGGCGGCGCGAGCAGGGAAGGGTGACGCGGCGGATGATGCGCCAGTACGAGCTCGTCGAACGGGTCAAGCGCTATAATCCCGCGACTGACGAAGGCCTTCTCAACCGCGCCTACGTCTACGCGATGCGGGCTCACGGTACCCAGAAGCGTGCCTCCGGCGACCCGTTCTTCGCTCATCCCCTCGAAGTCGCCGCCATCCTGACGGACCTGCGGCTCGACGATGCCACCATCGTCGCGGCCGTCCTGCACGATACGGTGGAAGACACCTCTGCGACGCTCGACGAGATCAGCGAGATCTTCAGCCCCGAGATCGGGGCGCTGGTCGATGGATTGACCAAGCTCAAGCGCCTCGACCTGGTCTCGAAGCGCGCGGTGCAGGGCGAGAACTTCCGCAAGCTGCTGCTCGCCGTGGCGGCGGACGTGCGGGTGCTCCTCGTCAAGCTCGCCGACCGCCTGCACAACATGCGCACCCTCCACCACATGCCCCCCGAGAAGCGGGTGCGCATCGCCGAGGAAACCCTCGACATCTACGCCCCGCTCTCGGGCCGGATGGGGATGCAGGAGCTGCGCGAGGAGCTCGAAGACCTCGCCTTCCGCAACCTGAAGCCGGACATCTACGCCACCATCACGCAGCGCCTCACCGACCTCTCCGCGCGCTCCGAACGGCTCGTCGACAGCATCGAGCAGGATCTCACCGCCAAGCTCGCCGCCCGTGGGATCAAGGCCGAGGTCACCGGCCGCCAGAAGCGGCCCTTCTCGATCTGGTCGAAGATGGAGCGCAAGTCGATCGCGTTCGAGCAGCTTTCCGACATCTTCGGCTTCCGCGTCGTGGTCGAGCGAGTCGAGGATTGCTACGGGGCGCTCGGCGTCGTTCACACGAGCTGGCCGATGGTTCCCGGGCGCTACAAGGACTACATCTCGACGCCGAAGCAGAACGACTACCGCTCGATCCAGACCACCGTCATCGGCCCCAAGAGCCAGCGCGTCGAACTCCAGATCCGCACCGCCGCCATGGACGAGATCGCCGAGTACGGCATCGCCGCCCACGCCCACTACAAGGAGACCGGCGACAAGGACGCGGTCGGCATGCATCCGCGGTTGGTTACGGAAAGCGGCGCCTACCAGTGGCTGCGCCGGACCATCGAACTCCTCGCCGAGGGCGACAGCCCAGAGGAATTCCTGGAGCATACCAAGCTCGAGCTGTTCCAGGACCAGGTCTTCTGCTTCACGCCCAAGGGCCGCCTGATCGCCCTGCCGCGTGGGGCGACGCCGATCGACTTCGCCTATGCGGTCCACACCGATGTCGGCAACTCGGCGGTGGGCGCGAAGATCAACGGCCGGATGGCGCCGCTCCTCTACGAACTCGCCAACGGCGATGAGGTCGAGATCGCCCGCTCGGACGGGCAGTCGCCGCCGGCGGCATGGGAATCCCTCGTCGTCACGGGCAAGGCCCGCTCGGCGATCCGTCGCGCGACCCGCGTGGCGGTGCGCCGGCAATATGCCGGTCTCGGCCGCCAGATCCTCGACCGTGCCTTCGAGCGCGCCGGAAAAAGCTTCACCGAGGACAAGCTGCGCGGCGTCCTGCCCCGCCTCGCGCGCGTTTCGGCGGAGGACGTGTTCGCGGCGGTGGGCCGAGGCGAGATGTTCTCGGGGGACGTGGTCAAGGCCGTCTACCCGGACTTCAAAGAGGAGCGCCGGCTCGGGTCGTCGCCCCTTCAGCAGCCTGCCGCCGGCGGCGCCGGTCGGCTCAGCCTCGCCAAGGACCAGACCATGCGTCTGACCTTCCCCGAAGGCGCCATCCCCGACGCCACTTTGCCCGACGTCACTCATTCCGAGGCGATCCCGATCCGCGGTCTCGACAGCGATCTTGCCGTGACCTTCGCGCCGATCGGAGGCGCGGTCCCGGGTGACCGCATCGTCGGCATCCTGACGCCCGGCATCGGGGTCACGATCTATCCGATCCAGTCGGCGGCGCTGGCCGCCTTCGACAACGAGCCCGAACGCTGGCTCGACGTCCGTTGGGACGTCGAGGCGGGGGGCAGCGAGCGCTTCCCGGCCAGGCTCGCCCTGCAATCGATCAACGAGCCGGGTGTGCTGGCGCAGATCGCCCAGGTGATCGCCGATCATGACGGCAACATCGACAACGTCTCGATGAAACGGCGCACGCAGGACTTCACCGAGATCGTGATCGACCTCTCGGTCTGGGACCTCAAGCACCTCAACGCCATCATCGCGGAACTGCGCGGCAAGCGGGCAGTGAGCAAGGTCGATCGCGTGAACGGCTGAGGGCGCCTGTTTCGTCGCCTTCCTTGCGTCCCCCTCCCGCCGCTGCCACAAGCGGCCACGACGCGAACAGGCCGCTGGAGCTGGATTCATGACACCCGAGG
Organism: uncultured Methylobacterium sp.; assembly: GCF_964251405.1. Classification (GTDB taxonomy): domain Bacteria; phylum Pseudomonadota; class Alphaproteobacteria; order Rhizobiales; family Beijerinckiaceae; genus Methylobacterium. Next base: position 98,810 of record NZ_CAXUJR010000001.1, on the reverse strand, counting down.
ACGTGCTCGCCGAGTTCCGCGAGGCCGGCGCCCTGCTCGAAGGCCATTTCATCCTGAGTTCCGGCCTGCATTCCGGCGTGTTCCTGCAGAAGATGGCGATCTTCTCCGATCCCGTCCGGACCGAGCGCCTTTGCAGCGTCCTTGCCTCGCTGATCAAGGAGACCTTCGGCGCCATCGACATCGTCGTCTCCCCGGCGATCGGCGGCATCGTTCCAGGCTACGAGACTGCACGGCACCTCGGCGCGAAGGCGATCTTCGTCGAGCGCGAGCCCGGGGGTCCCTTCACCCTTCGAAGGGGCTTCAGCATCCCGGCCGGGGCCCGTGCCGTCATCGTCGAGGACATCGTCACCACGGGCCTCTCGGCCCGGGAATGCCTCGCTTCCCTCTCCGGCGAGGCAGGGGAAGTGGTCGGGGCCGCCTGCCTCATCGACCGCTCGGGCGGGCGCGGCGACATCGGCCTGCGGCTCGCAAGCCTCGTCACCCTCGACATTCCGGCTTATGCTGCCGACGCATTGCCCCCTGAACTCGCCGCCCTTCCGGCCGTGAAGCCCGGAAGCCGTATGACATCGGCGAGGTGATGGAATTCAGGCATCGATGCCCTCGCCAACAGGAGTACGACGACCGGCCCACACCGAAAACGATACCTGGTAGATCTTCGACAACTTGTAGTAATAACACCAAGAAGAAATATTTGCTTCTATTTTGTATTCAGTTGACAGTGCGATAGAAGGCAAGATATTTTATGGTCAGGAGTGCCTCCGACATTTATTGGGGGCGCCTACCATCCAGAGTCCGTGGATATTCAGGTTCGCGATCTCTCGACGGAGCGATCGCTCCACGCCTCAGCATCCCTGACGACAGCAACTCTCATTTTGATTGCCGAGGGCGAGTCGAAGATCTCGCTTCTGCGAAGAAGACATACATAAAACAGGTCTTTCCATGTCAACACAACAGCGCAGCGCGCTTTTCATTGATGGCGCCAATCTTTATGCCGCCACCAAGGCTCTCGGTTTCGATATCGATTACAAACGCTTGCTGAAAGAATTTCAAACCCGCGATAACATGATCAGAGCCTTCTACTACACGGCCATGATCGAGGACCAGGAATACTCCTCGATCCGCCCTTTGATCGATTGGCTCGACTACAACGGCTACCGTGTCGTCACGAAACCGGCCAAGGAATTCACGGATTCCGCCGGGCGTCGTAAGATCAAGGGCAATATGGACATCGAGCTTGCCATCGATGCCCTCGAACTCGCGCCCCATATCGACCACATGGTCCTGTTCTCCGGCGACGGCGATTTCCGCTCCCTCGTCGAGGCGATGCAGCGGCGGGGCGTGAAGGTCACCGTCGTCTCCACGATCCAGACCCAGCCCGCCATGGTCTCCGACGAGTTGCGGCGGCAGGCCGACGAGTTCCTCGACCTCGTGCAACTGATCCCCAAGGTCGGCCGCGATCCTGGAGAACGGGGAACGCGCAGTTTTACCGAGACCCGCAGCCGCGAGCCCTCCGAGCGCCCGGTGGGAGCCCGTCCGAGCCCCGGGCTGGAAAGCCGCTACGGCATCCGTCACACCGACGGCTCGGCGGTCGAGGATTAGGCGCTCGGCGTCTCCTGCTGCGCGAGCCAGACCAGCACCGCCTCGGCGCTGCGGTCGGGCGGAAACACCGGATAGAACACCTTCGTCACCCGTCCGTCATCGATCACGAGGGTCAGGCGCTTGAGCAGCGTCTGGCCGGCGGCCTCGAAGGTCGGCAGTCGTATGGCTGTCGCGAAGGCCCGGTTCGGGTCGGCCAGCAGCGTGAAAGGCAGGTGCAGCCGGCTTGCGGCCTCGGCCTGATAGGCGCTGGTCTGGGTCGAAAGGCCGTGCACCTGCCCGACGCCGTGCGCGATCAGGTCCGAATGATGATCCCGGAAGGCGCAGGATTGCGGCGTGCAGCCGCGCGCGCCGGGAATGGCATCCCAGTCGGAAACGAGGTTGGGCTGGCCCGGCTCGCCGGTCCGCGGATAGGCATAGACCACCGTGCGGCCCTTGAGCTTGGCCAGCGAGACGCGACCTCCATCCGTGGCGGCCAGCGACACGTCGGGCAGGATCATGCCCTCGAGGTGGCGCGCGGCACCGTCGTCCGACGGCGCTGGGAGGTCGTCGGGAAGGGACGAGTAATCCTGGCTCATTGTTGATCCCTTCGTGTCCGAACGGTTCCGGCGTCTCTACCCCCGATCTCTCAGGATCCTGGCCCGATCGCGATCCCAATCCCGCTGCTTCGAGGTCTCTCGCTTGTCGTGGAGCTTCTTGCCCCGTCCCAGGCCCAGCTCGATCTTGGCTCGGCCCTGGTCGTTGAAATAGATCTTCAACGGCACGACGGTGTAGCCCTCGCGCTGTGTCGCGCCGATCAGCTTGTCGATCTGGCGCCGGTGCAGGAGCAGGCGTCGCGGCCGCTTCGGCTCGTGGTTGAAGCGGTTGGCTTCGAGATATTCGGGAATATAGGCGTTGAACAGCACGAGGTCGTCGCCCGACGGACCGGCATAGGCCTCGCCGATCGTCGCCTTGCCCTTGCGCAGGGATTTCACCTCCGTGCCGGTCAGCGCGATGCCCGCCTCGAGGACGTCGGAGATCTCGTAATGGTAGCGGGCGGCGCGGTTGTCCGCGACGATGCGCCGGGAAGGTTCGGGTTTGGGAGCCATCTCAATGCCGGTTGGGGCCGGGTGCGCCTTGGCACCGGATCTGACGATATGGTTTGCCGGACAGGGTTCTGCGAGGCTGCCTAAGCCTCGATGATCCCCGCGTGACGCAGAGCGGCGTCGACGATGCCCTTCGTCTGCTCGCTCACGGTCAGCAGCGGCAGCCGACACTCGTCGCGCATCAGGCCCAGGCGCGAGAGGGCGTACTTCACCGGCGACGGGTTCGATTCCGCGAAGAGCCCCATATGCAGCGGCAGCAGAGCATCCTGGATCTGCAAGGCCTTGGCGTAGTCCCCCGCAAGGGTCGCCTCCTGGAAAGTGGCGCTGAGCCGCGGCGCCACGTTCGAGACCACGGAAATGCAGCCGACGCCGCCATGGGCATTGAAGCCGAGCGCCGTCGCATCTTCGCCTGAAAGTTGGATGAAGTCTTCGCCCATGGCTTGGCGCTGCAGGCTGACACGGTCGAGCTTGGCCGTCGCATCCTTCACGCCGGCGATGTTCTTGAGTTCGTACAGCCGCGCCATGGTCTCGACGCTCATGTCGACCACCGAACGCGCAGGAATATTGTAGATGATGATCGGAATGCCGACCGCATCGTTGACGGCCTTGAAATGGGCATAGAGCCCGGCCTGCGTCGGCTTGTTGTAGTAGGGCGTCACCACCAGGACGGCGTCGGCCCCGACCGATTCCGCATGGCGGGCGCGGGCCACAGCTTCGGCGGTCGAGTTCGAGCCGGCGCCGGCGATGACAGGCACGCGGCCGGCCGCCTCCGCGACGCAAGCCTCGACCACCCGGTCGTGCTCGTCGTGGGTCAGCGTCGGGCTCTCGCCGGTGGTGCCGGTGGGGACGAGGCCGTGGATGCCCTGCTCGATCTGCCAAGCCACGAATGCCCGAAAGGAGGCCTCGTCGAAGGTGCCGTCCTTGAACGGCGTGGCGAGGGCGGTCATGGCGCCCTTCAGCCGGCGGCGTGTCGTGTCGGTCATCCTGGCGTTCCCGGCCGTCAAACTGTGTCGCGCAGGGACCTTTGGCGGCGATGCGGCCTCTGCAGCGGCGCAGACATAGGCCGTCGGCCGCGCCTTCGCAAACGCTCACGGCACACGGTTGACACTTCCTTAACATCCCCGATGCGAGCTTGGCGTTCGGTCGCCCTCCTTGCCCGATTCCCAGTGGGACGAGACGCACGATGACGGTCACCATCGCCTCCGCCCGCAGCCTCCTCGCCGTCGGGATCGGCCTCATTCTCGCCGCCCCCGCGGGGATCGCGCGGGCGAACGAGGGGGTGCCGGCCACCGACGCCACCGCGCCGACGTCCCTGCTCGCGGACTCCAAGGCCGTGGTGGACCCGGTCTCGGCCGATGCCGCCAAGGTGGAGCTCGCGACCCCGGAAGCGGCGGTGAGACCGCTCTCGACGGCACCCGTCGCGACGAAGAGCGCGGCGGTGAATGCCTACGCGTCCGCCGATGCGGACGCGCCCATGGCGTTCCCGCTTCCGGACGCCGCGGTGACCCCGGCCGCGCCCGTGCCGGAACTGCCGGACCCGGCGCGCCTGTCACGCTCCGGCGACACCGACATCGAGTCCCTGCGCGGCGCCATCGACGCCTACCGCAAGGGCCGCGTGACCGAGGGAGACCGGTTGCGCGACGGGTTCAAGGACCCGGCGGCCAGGGCCTTGCTGGAATGGGTGGCGATCCGCGCCGGAGCGGGCATCGGATTCGAGCGCACGGTCGCCTTCACCCGGACGAACCCCGATTGGCCCGCCGGCCCGCTCCTGCGCCGTCGGGCCGAAGAGGCGCTTCTCACCGAGAGGAAGAGCCCGGCCGTGGTCCGCGCCTTCTTCTCGTCGGCGAAGCCCGCGAGCGCGCCGGGCAAATTCGCCCTGGCACTGGCCTTCAAGGCCGAATCCCTGACCGAGGACGCCGCCGCTCTGGTGCGCGACCTCTGGCGTTCGGACAGCTTCGGCAAGACCCTGGAGGCCCGCATCCTCGACGCCTT
>NZ_CAXUJR010000001.1:92143-94037 GCF_964251405.1 uncultured Methylobacterium sp. | reverse complement strand
TCTGGCGTTCGGACAGCTTCGGCAAGACCCTGGAGGCCCGCATCCTCGACGCCTTTCCGGGCGTGGTCACCAAGGTCGATCACCGCTTCCGGATGGAACGCGCCCTCCTCAAGGAGGACTGGGACCAGGCGGGCCGCGCGGCGGGCTATGCCGGCGGTTCCGCCATGACTCTGGTGCGGGCGCGACGCGCCGTCGAGGACAAGAATTCGGGGGCGGCCTCCGCTCTCGCGGCGGTGCCGCCGTCGCTGCGCAACGATTCCTCCTACGTGATGTCGCGAGCCCAGTTCCTGCGGCGGGCCGACAAGGCGGTGGAGGCCGCCGCGGTGCTGGCGACCGCGCCGACCAATCCCGAGGTTCTGGCCGACGGCGACGAGTGGTGGGTGGAGCGCCGGATCGTGGCGCGCAAGCTCATGGATCTCGGCGACGCCAAGACCGCCTATCAGGTCGCCAGCGGCCACAGCGCCCGCACGGTGGAGAAGCGGATCGAGGCCGAGTTCCATGCCGGCTGGATCGCCCTGCGCTTCTCGGACGATGCCGCGACTGCCGCGAAGCATTTCGCCGTCGCGGCAGGCATCGCCGAGACACCGATCTCGCTGGCCCGGGCCACCTACTGGCAGGGACGTGCGGCCGAGATCGTCGGCGGGACTGAAAGCGCCAAGGCGCATTACCAGCGTGCGGCCCTCCAGCCGATCGCCTATTACGGCCAGCTCGCCCGGGTGAAGCTCGGCGAGGTCAGCCTGCCCCTGCGCAGCGTCGTGCCGCTCGACGCCGCCGCGCGAGCCGCCTTCGAGGACCGGCTCAGCGTGCGGGCCCTGCGCCTGCTGGAGGCCGCCTCCCTCAAGGAGCTCGCGCTGCCGCTCTACATCGACACGGCGAGCCGTTTGACCGATCCCGCCGAGATCACCGCACTCGGGGATCTGGCCGTGGAGATGCGCGATTCGCGTGCCCTCGTCGCCATCGGCAAGCTCGCGGTGCAGCGCGGGCTGCCGCTCGACGCACACGCCTACCCCACCATCGGCATCCCGGCCTACGAGGCCTCCGCCGCGGTGCCGCTCGTGGAGAAGGCGATGGTCTTCGCCATCGCCCGCCAGGAGAGCCAGTTCGACCCGCGGGCGCAGTCGAGCGTCGGGGCGCGGGGCCTGATGCAGATGATGCCCGCGACCGCCCAGCGCACCGCGCGTCGGGTCAGCGCCGCCTACGACCAGGACCGGCTCACCAGCGATCCCGCCTACAATGCCCGCCTCGGCCATGCCCATCTCGGCGAGCTGATGGAGGATTGGCGCGGGTCCTACATCCTTGCCTTCGCCTCCTACAATGCGGGCGGCGGCAACGTGAAGAAGTGGATCGACGCCTATGGCGACCCGCGTAAAGCGGGCGTCGACCCCATCGACTGGGTCGAGCGCATTCCCTTTACCGAGACGCGCAACTACGTGCAGCGAGTGATGGAGAACCTTCAGGTCTACCGCAACCGCCTCGACGGGCGCAGCGCGCTGCTGATCGAGGGCGACCTCCGGCGGGGAGCGCGCTGACGCGTCAGACGCCCTATGTGCGGGGTTGCCGCCGAGCGACGGCGCCGGCAAGGCACCCGATGAGGTAGGCGACGAGGCAGAACGCGGCGATCTCGATCCAGAGGCCAGTCCGCCCTCCGACCGGTCCGGTGACCGCAAACCCGCAGAGAACGGTCGTCATTGCGCCCAGGATGGCTCCTGCCGCCGCGGTGCCGCGATCCCTCGGCAGCCCGGCGAAGGCGCCGACGAGACCGCCGAGCAGGAATGCGGCCGCGAGAGCCGGCCAGAGAAGGGTGAGGAGCAGGGCCATGGCGGACGTCCTTGCCGAACGTGTCAGGAGTCGAGAGCGAGGCCGATACCCTGCTGGGCCGGGCGAGCCGGTCCGG
>NZ_CAXUJR010000001.1:85688-92043 GCF_964251405.1 uncultured Methylobacterium sp. | reverse complement strand
TGTCAGGAGTCGAGAGCGAGGCCGATACCCTGCTGGGCCGGGCGAGCCGGTCCGGACGCGGTGACGGCGCCCTCGGCCAAGCCCGCCTTCAGCAAATAGTCGACGATCGCGAGGGCGCGCTGGCGCGGCATGTCCGGTTCCGGCGGCGCTTCGGGCTGCGGCTTCGCCGGCGCCTTCACGGGCTGAGACGTCTTCACCGGCTGAGACGCCTTGGCGGTCGGTGCACTCGCCTGGGCGACTTTGCCCGAAGACGGCTTCTGAACCTGCGGCTCCTTGGCAGCCGATTCGGGCTTCGGTTTCGCAGCTTCGGGATCGGCCGAGGCGACGGCCTCGACCTTGGGAGGCTGGGTCCCGGGCGGGTCGCCATGCCCCGCCACCGCGATGCGAAGGCTCGGACAGGTCCTGGCCAGGGCCGCGACGGCATCGAGCACCGGATAGAACTCCGCCCGCAGGGCGACGCTCCCGGCGGTAAAGCGCAGGGTTTCGCCTTCCAGGGCTTTGGCGAACAGATTTCGGCAGCTCTCGGGATCGCTGAGCACGGGCCCTTCGGGTGCCTTGATCGCCGCCTCGGCTTGCCATCCGGCCGGAACCTTGCGTGGAAGGCCCTCGGCGAGGCGGGTCGCGCTCTCGCGGTAGAGGCTCTCGCCCGTGAGCTGGAGCATGCGATCGGTGATCGTCGCCCGGCCGTTCGCCAGCATCGAGAGCGCGGCTACCCCGGCGTCGAGGGCGGCCGCGAGATCCGGAGGAGCGCCCTGCGCGATGCGCAGCCGGTCGACGATACGCTCGCGGAAGAAGCGAGGGCGAAGGGCCGTGAGCACCCGCTGACGCGTCCCCTCGTCGGGCATGTGGCCGCTGAGCGTGACGCTGTCGCCCTCGCGCCGGACGAGGACCCGGTAGGGACTGAGCGGCCGGGTCGAGAGCGAGAGGATACCAGCCTCGATCCCCACCGGACGTTTGCCCTGCATCAAGGCCTCGATCTCGCCCACCGCCTGGCCATCGATCGTCGCCCCGGAGACCGAGAGTCGCGAATCGGAAAAGGAGACCGTGCCGTCCTGCAGCAACCCCGCGAGGTCGAGAGCGAAGCCCGTCAGCGCCGCCGGGTCGATCGCCACGGAGAGGCCTCGGGCAGTCTGCATTCGGTCGTCCACCGGCAATCCGTTGGCGGTCTCCGTCGCACGTGCCACGGCCGCGGAGCGAGAGGCCTCCGAGACCACGTTTCCGGTCAGCACGATGCCCTCGGGTCCGCGCGCGACCGCGAAACGGAAATCCCCGATCGTCGGCGGCAGGATCTCGATGGTCCCGAGACTGAAGCCTTCCGGGGGCTTGGCCAAGGCAAGGCGAAGGGCGTCGTAGGAGGCGATGCTGGCGGCCTCGCCCTTGAAGGACAGGATCGTGTCCGTGAGCGTCGCGACGCCGCCGGGCGTGAGGCCTGCCAGTTGCTCGACCGCAAAGGTCGAGGCCGGCAGAAAATCAGGCGGCGCGCCGCGGGCGGCCGTGGCATCGTCCTTGAGTTTGGTCTCCGGCGGCAGGTCGGGCGCGAGCCGAGCGGCGAGCGCGACGGGGCCGATCTCGGCGGGGCGGTTGCCGGAGAGGTCGATCCTGTTCGGCGCGGCCCGCGTGGCGCGCCAGACGAAGGGTGAGGCTTCCTCGATGAGACCGACGGGGCCGACCACATGGCGAAGGCCCGGAAGTCGTTGGAGCCTCGCCAGGGCATCTGCCCGCAATTCCGGATTGGGTGCTTCGCCCTTCACGACGACGTCGCGCCCGCGTGCCGTCACCCGCAGCCAGGGCTCGGCACCGCCCTCCTCAGTGGCGTTGGCCACTGCGGTCGCTTCGCCCTTGAGGCGGCGTTCCAGGCTCGGCAGGCCGAGGACGCCAGCTAGGCCGATGATCGCCGCTAAGCCCGGCAAGCCGACGAGCCAGCCGAGACGTCTCAGGAAAGCGAGGCGCGGGGAAACGGAGGGCACGGATGATCCTCGATCGGTGCGGGCTCACGGCGCATCGGGCCGTGGCGAGACCACACGCTATTTCCGGGGCAGCATGAAGGCCGGAAGGATGCCCGAAAAGAACGGGCTCCGGAAGGTGATTGCGCCCTCGCTCTCCCCTGCTCTCCTCCTCACAAGGGGAGCGGAGTCCCCTCTCGATCGACTGTTCGATGGTCTCGCCCTTACCCGGCCTGCTGCGCGTCCCGCTCCATCTCGAGCGCCAGCCAACGGTCCTCCGCCGCCGCGAGCGCGGCTTCGGCCTCGGCCATGGCGGCCGACGCCTTGGCGAAGCGGGTGGGATCGCGGGAATAGAGCTGCGGGTCGGCGAGCACGGTGCGCAGCTTGCCGATGTCGGATTCGAGCTTCGCGATCCGCTCCGGCAAGGTCTTCAGCTCGTGCTGATCCTTGAAATTGAGCTTCGTCCGGACGGGCTTGGCCACTTCCTCATCCGCGCGAAAAGACCTCGTCTTGGGCTCGGCGCGACCCATGACGGCCTTGCGCGCCTCGACGCCCTGACCGCGCTGGGCGATCATGTCGGTGTAGCCGCCGGCATATTCGGTCCAGACCCCCTCCCCTTCGCGCACAAGGACGCTGCCGACCACCCGATCGAGGAAGTCGCGGTCGTGGCTGACCAGGATCAGGGTGCCGGAGTAATCGCCCAGCATTTCCTGCAGGAGGTCGAGCGTCTCGAGGTCGAGGTCGTTGGTAGGCTCGTCGAGGACGAGGAGATTGGCCGGCTGCGCCAGGGCGCGGGCGATGAGGAGGCGGTTGCGCTCGCCGCCGGAGAGCACCCGCACCGGGGTGCGGGCCTGCTCGGGAGCGAACAGGAAGTCCTTGAGGTAGCCGACCACGTGGCGGTTCACGCCGCCGACATTGACGGTGTCGCCGCTGCCGCCGGTGAGCACTTCGGTGACCGTCATCATGGGGTCGAGGACGGCGCGGGCCTGATCGAGGAGCATCATCTTCAGGTTGGTGCCGAGCTGCACGCTGCCGGAATCGGGCGCGAGCTGTCCCGTGAGCAGGTTGATGAGCGTGGTCTTGCCGGTCCCGTTGGCGCCGACGATCCCGAGCCTGTCGCCGCGCATCACCCTGATCGAGAGGTCGCCGACGATGGTGCGCGTGCCGTAGGCCTTGGCCGCGCCCTTGGCTTCGATGACGAGAGCGCCCGAACTTTCGGCCTCCGTCGAGGTCATGGTGGCGGTGCCGACGGGACGCCGGTCTTCGCGCCGGTCCTTGCGCAGGGCGTGGAGATTGCCGAGCCGCCGGACGTTGCGCTTGCGCCGCGCGGTGACGCCGTACCGCAGCCAGTGCTCCTCATCGGCGATCTTGCGGTCGAGCTTGTGTCGATCGCGCTCCTCCTCCTCGAAGAACGCATCGCGCCACACCTCGAAGCTGGAAAAACCCTGCTCGATGCGTCGCGTCGTGCCGCGGTCGAGCCAGACCGTGGTCCGCGACAGGGCCGAGAGGAAGCGTCGATCGTGGCTGATGAGGACGAGGGCGCCCCGCACCCCCTTCAGCTCGGCTTCCAGCCACTCGATCGCCGGCAGATCGAGGTGGTTGGTGGGCTCGTCGAGGAGCAAGATGTCGGGTTCGGGTGCCAGCGCCTGGGCCAGCGCGACGCGGCGACCCTCGCCGCCCGAGAGGCTGAGCGGGTTCTCGGCACCGGTCATGCCGAGGCTCTCCAGCAGGTAGCGGGCGCGGTAGGCGTCGTCGCCTTGGGTCAGCCCGGCCTCGACGAAGGCCAGCGTCGTGTCGAAGCCGGAAAAGTCGGGCTCCTGCGCCAGATAACGGATGGTGGTGCCCGGCTGGACAAAACGCACGCCTCGATCGGGTTCGAGCAGGCCGGCCGCGATCTTGAGCAGCGTCGACTTGCCCGAGCCGTTGCGGCCGACGAGGCAGGTACGCTCGCCGGGTGAGATCGCGAGTTCGGCGCGCTCGATCAGCGGGGTGCCGCCGAAGGTGAGCGCGACGTCCTGGAGGGTGAGAAGTGGGGGAGCGGCCATGGGCCGGCTTATGGCAGCGCACGCCCGCGCGAACAAACCCCTATCGCGCGTTGCCTACATCGTCGGGCTGGTCGGGCTCGACGGCGTCGGGTCGGGCATGATGTCGGGTCCGATACCGGGATCGTCGAGTGGGATCTCGGTGGGCTGGAAGCCGGGCGCCTCGACGGGTGAATTGCCGGGGATCTCGGGCGAGGGACCGGGCTCGGGCGTCGCCGGCGTCTCGTATGGCGTGTCCGGGACAGGCGCCTCTGGAATCGGACTCGGATTCGCCATCGCTGCACTGCCTCGTTGAGAGGGGAAGGACGTCGGGAACGGGTGAGACGGAAGCCCGGTTCCCACCCTCACTTCTTGGTCAGGAGCAGGTTGCCCTTGTTGCCGATGCTCTTCTGGAGCTTGTGCGCGAAGAACGACAGCAGCAGGGGCAGCCGGACCTCGATGCGGACGCTCGCGGGCTTTACGTCGACTTGTCCGTCGACCTTCTGGCCCATGGCCGCCACCCCGAAATCGAGGCGATCCTCGGTCCATGTCATGGTGTCGATGGAGATTCCCGCCTTCTTCAGCGTCGAATCCAGGCCCGATAGGCCCTCGGCGATGCGGCGCCGGGCCTCTTCGAGGCCGAGCTCATGCGGGATTTCGACGATCAGCGGCTTCGACATCGCGGCATCACACTCCGGGTTACCGGCCACGACATGGTGACGGCCGGCGCCGAGACAACGCCGGCCAACGCCATTCCGCTCAGTCGACGACGGCCAGGGCGACGTGGCTGACGCCGCCGATCCCGAGCGCCCGGGCCGAGCCACGGGCGAGATCGATGATGCGCCCGCGCACGAACGGCCCGCGGTCGTTGATCCGCACCACGACCGACCGGCCGTTACGGATGTTCTTGACGAGGACACGGGTCCCGAATGGCAGCGAGCGGTGTGCGGCCGTCATCCCGTTCGGATTGAAGCGCTCTCCGTTGGCGGTGCGCGACCCGGAGCCGTACCACGAGGCCGCGCCGCTCTGGGCTGCAGCCGGCTGAACGAGAGCCGCCATGGCGACGAGGGTGCCGGCGAGGAAGAGGATCCGACGAGAAGACTTGATGATCACACGCATTCCTTTGCGTTGTTGCCGAGGCGGCGCAAAAGGAATCTGATCGGGGCCAAATTGAGACGCCATCATCTGGGCGAGAAGCGTCACGATTTAGGCTGATACGAAACGACAATTCGATGTTGTCTTAAATAAGTATTGATCGGCCTGATTTTCTATAGGCTTGTTAACGGCCGCATGATCGATTTCAGTCATCGAAGGTATTCGGAAGCTGGTTCGGGATGCCGCACCAGCGACCAAGCCCTGCGCCGTTGGAAGCCCTGGGCTGCACCGAGCGGCCGGCAACGAAGCGCAGGACCGAGCTTATCGGTTCGGCCGGGCGATGCCGGTCCTATCGTTCGACCCCAGAGGAGGCCCACCGCCTGACGCGCTCAGAAGGAGCAAGTGCCAAGAGATGGATCAAGATTAATAGTCTACCGAACAGGTCATCAATTCAGTGAAAAGGTGTAGACGATCGATATTTTCGAATGTTTCACCGAATGAATACGTATCGCGATGACGCCTCACGGTAATGTGATGCCGCCCTCAGGTCGGCCATTAGCCTCGCTAGGCAAAAATTGCCGCTCCAAAGCGAGACGTATTTTCCGCAGCGGGGCAACGCGACCTTTACCTTAACGGCCGCATGGTCGCTTTGTCAGTCGCGTAACCGGTGTTTGCCATGGCTTCCCCGCGTACCGCGGTTGCCGGCACCGCCGCCCGGAAAAGTGTCTCGCGTACCGGGCGGCTCGTGTCGGCGCCGCGGATGGGTCTCGTACCCTCCGTTCGCCTCCCCCTCGACGAAATCCTCGTCGGAGATTGCATCGCGGCCATGAACGCCCTGCCGGCGTCGAGCGTCGACTGCGTCTTCGCGGATCCGCCCTACAACCTCCAGCTCGGCGAGGGATCGCTGCTGCGTCCCGACCAGAGCCGCGTCGACGCCGTCGACGATGCCTGGGACCAATTCTCGAGCTTCGCGCAATACGACGCGTTCACTCGCGCCTGGCTCACCGCCGCCCGCCGGGTGATGAAGCCGAACGCCACGCTGTGGGTGATCGGCTCGTATCACAACATCTTCCGGGTCGGCGGCGCGCTCCAGGACCTCGGCTTCTGGATCCTCAACGACATCGTCTGGCGGAAAGCCAACCCGATGCCGAACTTCCGGGGCAAGCGCTTCACCAACGCCCACGAGACCCTGATCTGGGCCTCGCGCTCGGCGGAATCGAAGGGCTACACCTTCCACTACGAGGCCCTGAAGGGCGGCAACGACGACGTCCAGATGCGCTCGGACTGGTTCATCCC
>NZ_CAXUJR010000001.1:40600-85588 GCF_964251405.1 uncultured Methylobacterium sp. | reverse complement strand
CTCGAAGCCGGCCATATCCGTGCCGGCGAGACCCTGACCGACGCCCGCGGGCGCCATTCCGCGATCGTCCGGCCCGACGGCACCCTGATGGCCGGCCCGGCGATGGGTTCGATCCACAAGATCGGCGCCCTCGTCCAAGGACTTCCGGCCTGCAATGGCTGGGATTTCTGGCACGCCAAGCGCGACGGCCGGCCGGTCGTGATCGACGTCTTCCGTGGCAAGATGCGCGCCGCGATGGGCTCGGCGGCCTGAACCGCAGCTAAGGTCGCCGTGCGCGAGCCTTCGGGCGCTTGCGCGTCGGCGCCGCTCTTTCCGCCTCCGGGACCGTGTCCAGTGGGTCCGGTTCGCCCTGAGCCGCGGCCTGGATGCGGGGTTGCGGTTTCGGAGCCGGTCGGACCGTGATCACCGGCTCCATCGTCAGGAGAGGTGTCGAGCCGGCCTCGCGCCTTGGGCGTCCACGAGGCGCCTTCACCGCCTCAGGTTTCGGATCGAGGGCGTGAGCGATCACCTTCAGCATCACACCGGGCAGCGGTTCCGCGCCGAGGTCGCGCCTCGGCGTGAACCTCATGCCGACGGGTATCGATGCGCCGAGGCCCACGCGTGCGGAGAAGACCGTCAGCTCCAGCGGGAAATGCGTGAAGACGTGGCGCACGATGCCCGGCAGCCGTTTCCAGCGCGCGTCGAAGGGTGCGTCGAGGAGGGCGCGGCTGGGATCGTAATCGGCAGCCCAGTCGCTGGTCGGCGGCTCCGCCATCGAGCCGAGCAGGCCCTCCGGGGGGCGGGTGCGCAGGAGAATCGCCTCGTCGCCGCTCCGGATCGCCACGAAGGCCGAACCCCTGCGCAGGACGCCCGGCACCTTCTTGGTCTTGCGCGGGAACGTCTCCTGCAACCCGAGCGCCCTCCCTCTGCAGGGGTGCATCCAGGGACAGAGTGCGCAAGCCGGGCGCTTCGGCGTGCAGATGGTGGCGCCGAGATCCATGACGGCTTGCGCGAAGTCGCCGGGTCGCGCGGCTGGGACCAGATCCTGCGTCAGCGTGCGGATGACCGGGCGCGCGGCGGGGATCGGCGTCTCGATGGCGAAGAGCCGGGTCACCACCCGCTCGACATTGCCGTCCACTGCCGCTTCCTGCCGACCGAACGCGATCGCCGCGATGGCGCCGGCCGTATAGGCGCCGATGCCGGGAAGCTTGCGCAAGCCGTCGAGGGTGTCGGGGAAGGCACCGGCAGCGGCCACCGCCTTGGCGCAGGCGTGAAGGTTGCGGGCGCGGGAATAGTAGCCGAGGCCGGCCCAGGCCGACATCACCGCCTCCTCGGGGGCCTCGGCGAGGGAGGCTATGTCGGGAAAGCGTGCCAGGAAGGTCGCGAAATACGGCTTCACCGCCGCGATCGTCGTCTGCTGCAGCATCACCTCGGAGAGCCAGACCCGGTAGGGATCGGGCGTCTCACCGGCGAGCGACCGCCAGGGCAGGACGCGGCGGTGCCGGTCGTACCAGGTCAGGAGGTCGGTGGCCTGGGGCCGGGGAATCGACGCGTCGGGCGCTGGCATGCGGCACGGTCCATACGCTCAAGCCATCGGCCGGTCCAAGGGCAACGGTCTCCGCCACGTGCGACCCTCGACCCCTGCGCTATCGCCGTGATAGCCAAGCTCGACCGAACGGGCGCGAGGACAGGCCGGCATGCTCACGACCCAGGACCGCATCCTCATCGAGACCAGGGTTACCAACGACGGTCCGAGCGTCGCCGTCGCCTACGGTTTGTGGTTCTTCCTGGGCTTCCTGTCGGGCCACCGGTTCTATCTCGGCCGCCCGGTATCGGCGATCCTCCAGATCCTGTCCTTCCTCGTCCTGATAGGCTTCGTCTGGCTCCTGGTCGATGCCTTCCTGATTCCCGCGATGGTCCGCGAGAAGCAGGCCGAAATCCGCGATCGCCTGACTGTCGAGGCCGGGGGCGGAATCTAGCCGGGTCCCGCTTCGGCTCCCGCCCGCGTCGTGATACCTTGGCTTTCCGTCGGAGACAGGACATCCCATGGCGCGGGTCAAGCCGCTGGCGGAATTGCTCGAAGCCTGCGTCGGCAAAGCCTTCGCGGCACAGGGATTCGCCTCCACCGATATCATCGCCGCCTGGCCCGACATCGTCGGCGAAAGCCTGGGCCGCTTCTGCCAGCCGTGCAAAATCGAATGGCCGCGTCGCAAGCGCGGCGAGGAAGCGGGCTGCCCCGACCCCGGAACGCTGATCGTGCGCGTCGAGGGGGTGTTCGCCCTCGAATTGCAACATCTCGCGCCGGTGGTGATCCAGCGGGTCAACGCCCATTACGGCTGGGCCTGCATCGGCCGGATCGTCATGCGCCAAGGCCGGATCGAGCGTCCCATGCGGCGTCCCTCTCCCGCACCGATCGATCCCATCCGCCGCGGCGAAGTGGCGCTTGCGGTGTCCCGGATCGCCGACGAGGGCTTGCGCGATGCCCTGGATCGCCTCGGGATCGCGATCGTGGCGGAGCCGGCGAGGCGCTGAAGCGCGCACCTGCGCCTTGTCAGGCGGGCTCGGGGATTCTACCGCAGGCGCAACGAGCCTTGCGGTTCGACACGCCAGTGGAGCCCAAACTCATGATCACCCGGCGCGACGCCCTTAACCTCACCGGCCTCGCCATCGGCGCCGCCGTCCTTCTACCTCGCCTGTCGCTCCAGGCTCTGGCGCAGGACGCCTCCGCCCCGAACCTTTCCACCCTGATGGAGCCGGGGCCGCTCGGCGACGTCTGGCTCGGGCCCAAGGACGCGAAGGTCACGATCATCGAATACGCCTCGTTGACTTGTTCGCATTGCGCGGCCTTCCATCGCCAGACATGGCCGGCCCTGAAGGAGCGCTACATCGATACCGGCAAGGTCCGTTTCACCCTGCGCGAATTCCCGCTCGATCCGCTCGCCACGGCGGCCTTCATGCTGGCGCGCTGCGACGGCGAAGCGAAATACTATCCGATCACCGACCTTCTGTTCGACCAGCAACAGGCCTGGGCCTACGTCCAGAAGCCGCAATCGCCCGTCGACGCCCTGGAGCAGATGCTGCGACAGGCCGGCTACTCGAAGGACAAGTTCGAGGCCTGCCTCAAGGACCAGAAGATCTACAGCGCGGTGAACGCCGTGAAGCAGCGCGGCCTCGACGTTTACAAGGTCGATTCGACGCCGACCTTTTTCATCAACGGCGAACGCTTCAAGGGCGACATGTCGATCGACGGCATGGAGAAGATCATCAAGCCGATCCTCGGTGCGTGAGACGCGATCCGCCGACGATCTCGGCCCTGCGAAATCACCATCGCAGCCATGCTGCAGACGATCTGCCGAAAGCACCGGCAGAAGCGCGATTTCTCGATGTGGAACAAGAGCTTAAGTCGATCGTGCGGCGCCTTGACACTCAAGGTGGGCGAAACTATGGTGCGCCGCGCTTAAGGGGCGGTCTGGACGGTTCCCCTCGCTCTCGCCAATGTGAGTTTTCGCCGTGAGCGGCAACGAACCAAGCGACGAGCGTGGGACATCGTCGGGCGGGAAACGGGACGATGACCTCGCCGCGAGGCTCAAACGTCTCGAGACCCAGATCGAGCGGAAGCAGCCTGGTTCTGTTTCCGCCCATTCGTCGCGTCCGGGTTCTTCGACCGGGCCTTCGCCCCTCGGCCAAGCGATGCGACTCTCGACGGAGTTCATCGCGGGCGTCCTGGCGGGGGGCATTCTCGGCTGGATGTTCGATCGCTACCTCGGGACGAAGCCCTGGGGTCTGATCGTTTTTCTGATGCTGGGCTTCGCGACCGGCGTCTACAACGTCATGCGTGTTTCGAGCTCGCTCTCGAAGACGTCGAAGAAGGACCGGGCTCCTTAGACGGAGGCCGGATCGGGTCATCGCCGCGCAATGGCGATGAGAGTTGCAGGCGCGGGTCGTGCCGGGTTTCGTAGAGGACGGGAGCGGCAATGGCCGTAAAGATGGATCCGATCCACCAGTTCGAGCTGAAGCCGCTGGTCTCGTTCGGGCATATCGGGGGCCAGGAGATCGCGTTCACGCAATCGGCCCTCTACATGTTTGCGGCGGTGGGGATCATCGCCCTCATCACGATCGTGGCGACCTCCAACCGGTCCGTCGTGCCGGGCCGGATGCAGTCCATGGCGGAGGTCTTCTACGAGTTCATCGGCTCGACCCTGCGTCAGTCGGCCGGCCACGGCAGCGAGCGCTTCATGCCGCTGATCTTCTCGCTCTTCATGTTCGTGCTGGTGCTGAACATGCTCGGCATGGTGCCCTACGCCTTTGCCGTCACGAGCCACATCGTCATCACCTTCGCCCTCGCCTTCCTGGTGATCACCACCGTCATCGTCTACGGCTTCATGGCCCACGGCACCGGCTTCCTGAAGGTGTTCGTTCCCTCTGGCGTGCCCGGCTGGCTGATGCCGATGATCGTGGCCATCGAGATCGTGTCCTTCGTCTCGCGGCCGATCAGCCTCGCGGTTCGTCTCTTCGCCAACGTGCTCGCCGGCCACATCGCCCTGAAGATCTTCGCGGGCTTCGTGCCGGCGCTGCTCGCCGCGGGCGCCTGGGGCGTGATCTCTCCGCTGCCGCTGGCGCTCAGCATCGCGGTGACCGCGCTGGAGTTCCTGGTCGCCGGACTGCAGGCCTACGTCTTCGCGACGCTCGCCTCGATCTACCTGAGCGATGCCCTTCATCCCGGCCACTAGCGGCCGGCGACCTCCCTTCCGTCCCCGGTTCGCGGTCGCGGCCGGATTTCCTCTCCACGCAACGTACGCACCGACCTTAGGAGCAATTTGATGGATCCCTTAGCCGCCAAGTACATCGGCGCCGGCCTGGCCTGTCTCGGCATGGCGGGTGCCGCCATCGGACTGGGCAACCTCTTCGGCCAGTTCTACGCCGGTGCACTGCGCAACCCCTCGGCCGCCGACGGCCAGCGCGGCAACCTGCTCCTCGGCTTCGCCCTCACGGAAGCGCTCGGCATCTTCTCGCTGCTCGTGGCCCTTCTGCTCCTGTTCGCCGTCTGATCGACGACGGTCAGCCGATTTCTCGGACGGGCGGACCGGCCTTCGGGTCGTTCCCGCCCGTCCGACGTGAAGCACTGCTCGCGCAAGACGTTTAAGCGAAGGACGACATGGCTCAGCCGGCCCAACCGACCGCCCCCCATCAGGCCACCGTCGTGGTGCCGGATTCAGAGCATGGCGGCGGATTTCCGCCATTCGAGACACATACATTCCTGTCCCAGCTGATCTGGCTCGCGATCGCCTTCGGGCTTCTCTACTATCTCATGGACAAGGTCGCGCTGCCCCGCATCCAGGGCATCCTGCACGACCGCGCAACACGCCTTTCCAAGGATCTCGACGAGGCCAACCGTATGAAGGCCGAGGCCGAGGCCGCGGGTGCGGCCTACGAGAAATCCTTGAACGATGCCCAGGCGAAGGCCCGCGCCATCGCGGGCGAGACCCGCAATGCGCTCGCCCAGGAAACCGACGCCAAGCGCAAAGCGCTGGAAGCCGAGCTCAACGATCGTCTGGCGGCCTCCGAAGCGACCATCCGGTCGCGCACCGCCGAGGCGATGGGCAGCGTCCGCGGCATCGCCTCCGAGACGGCGTCTGCCATCGTCGAGCGGCTGATCGGCCACAGCCCCGACCAGGCCGCCCTCGACCGGGCGCTCGACAAGGCCGCCGCGGCCCACTGACCGGACCGGTTTGGCTGATGAGTTTCGCACCCGGTTCGACCGGCCGGGTGCCATAGGATGGTGGGACGACGAGCATGTTGTTGGAAGCTGAATTCTGGGTCGCGATCGCCTTCGTCCTGTTCATGGTCGTAGTCTGGAAGGTCGGCGGATTCGACCAGCTGACCAAGGGCCTCGATGGGCGGGCAAAGCGCGTGCGCAGCGAACTCGACGAGGCGCGTCGCCTGCGCGAGGAAGCGGCCGGCGTACTCGCCGATTACAAGCGTCGCAGGTCTGACGCCGAGCGCGAGGCCGAGGACATCGTGGCCAGCGCCCGCGCAGAGGCGGAGCGCATCGCCGCCGAGAGCCATGAGCGCCTCAACGACTTCATCGCCCGCCGCACCAAATCGGCGGAGAACAAGATCGCCCAGGCCGAAGCCCAGGCGACCGCCCAGGTCCGTGCCGCCGCCGCCGATACGGCGGTGCGCGTCTCCGAGGTCATCCTCAAGGACCGCATGCAGGGCGACGCGGCCCAGGATCTCGTCCGCCTCAGCCTTGGCGAGGTGAGGAACCGCCTCCGAGCCTGAGCGGCTTAACGGACTTAGGAGAGCCGCCTTCGGGCGGCTTTTTTCGTTCTATTGACCCGAACCCATTTGTCAGACACGCGGGTCTCTCCTTCCCCACAAGTCTCGTGCTTGCCCGCGACCCGCAATCAGGGTGCCCAAGTCGGCCGGGGCAAACTTGAGTGTGGCGAGGGAAGGCACGAATTGCGATCGGCCGAATCGTGATCCGGCCGGCGATCCGTTCGCGCTTCGGCATGCTATAGGCCGCCCGCACGATCACCCAATGCCCGATCGCGCCCACGCCGCGGAGAAACGATGCCGTCGATCATCTCGATCGCCAACCTGTCGAAGGTCTACGCCACCGGCCACCAGGCCCTGCGCGACGTCAGCCTGGAGATCCGCAAGGGTGAGATCTTCGCGCTCCTCGGCCCGAATGGCGCCGGCAAGACCACGCTGATCAACATCGTCTGCGGGATCGTTACGCCGAGTGGAGGCCGCATCCTCGCCGATGGCCACGACATCGCCAAGGATTACCGGGCCGCACGCAAGGCGATCGGCCTCGTCCCGCAGGAACTCACCACCGACGCCTTCGAGACAGTGTGGGCGACGACGAGCTTCACCCGCGGCCTGTTCGGACTGAAGCCGGACCCCGCCCATATCGAGCGCGTCCTGCGCGACCTCTCCCTGTGGGACAAGCGTGACAGCCGGATCATGACCCTGTCGGGAGGGATGAAGCGCCGCGTGCTCATCGCCAAGGCGCTCTCTCACGAGCCGCGCATCCTCTTCCTCGACGAGCCCACCGCCGGCGTCGACGTCGAGCTTCGCCAGGACATGTGGCGGCTGGTGCGGACCATGCGCGACAAGGGCGTCACCATCATCCTCACCACCCATTACATCGAGGAGGCCGAGGAGATGGCCGACCGGGTCGGGGTGATCGCCAAGGGCGAGATCATCCTGGTCGAGGAGAAGGCCGAGCTGATGCGCAAGCTCGGAAAGAAGCAGCTCACCCTCCAGCTCCATGGCCCACTGACCGCCCTGCCCGCTTCGCTGGGGGGCCATCGCCTCGATCTCGCCAATGACGGACGTGAGCTGACCTATACCTACGATACCCAGGCCGAAGAGACCGGCATCCCGACGCTGCTGGCCGACCTCGCCGCGGCCGGCATCTCCGTGAGCGATCTCTCCACCCGCCAGAGCTCGCTCGAAGACATCTTCGTCGACCTCGTCAGGACCAGCGCAGCGGCATGACCATGAACTGGCCGGCAGTCGGCGCAATCTATCGATTTGAGATGGCGCGCTTCTGGCGCACGGCGCTGCAGAGCATCGTCGCCCCCGTCATCGCGACCTCGCTCTATTTCGTGGTCTTCGGGGCGGCGATCGGCTCACGCGTCACGGCCGTGGACGGAGTCGCGTACGGCGCCTTCATCGTGCCGGGCCTGATCATGCTCTCGCTCCTGACGCAGAGCATCGCCAACGCGTCCTTCGGCATCTACTTCCCGCGCTTCGCGGGCACGATCTACGAGATCCTCTCGGCCCCGGTCTCGCCGTTCGAGATCGTGCTCGGCTATGTCGGGGCGGCGGCGTCGAAATCAGTCCTGATCGGGCTGATCATCCTCGCCACCGCGACCCTGTTCGTGCCCTTGCGGATCGAGCACCCGGTCATGATGGTGGTGTTCCTGCTGCTGACCGCCGTGACCTTCAGCCTGTTCGGCTTCGTCATCGGCCTGTGGGCGGACGGGTTCGAGAAGCTTCAGCTCGTCCCCCTCCTCGTGGTGACGCCGCTGACCTTCCTCGGCGGCAGCTTCTACGCCGTCGACATGCTGCCGCCCTTCTGGCGCGCGCTGAGCCTGTTCAACCCCGTCGTCTACCTGATCAGCGGGTTCCGATGGAGCTTCTTCGGCAAGGCGGATGTCAGCCTCGGGATCAGCCTCGGCATGACATTGCTGTTCCTGACCTTATGCCTCGCCGCCGTGACATGGATCTTCCGGACGGGGTATCGGCTCAAGAGCTGACGGTTTCCACCACGGCGCGATGACGTGCGATGTCGGGCAAGGACGTCCTCGCCTCGGGAATGATCGAGGGCATGGCAGGGTGCCTAGGCCATCTCGATGGATTCCTTGCGGGCGGCTGATTGCCGGCTGCGACGTGGATCCGAATCGCAACGTCATCGTCCGACGTGAAGCCAGACCCCGGAGTGCGCCGATGTCCGCGTCACGCGACCTCGGCGACCGGTTCACGATCCGGCGCGCCTTCCCGCTAGGTTTCGAGCCGCTCGCGCTGCTCGTTCGGTTTGCCGAATAGCTCGGCGGCCGTCGGTGGGAAAGCGGCTCCGCAGCCGGAACGATGGGTGCCGGACTGGCTTCCGCTGGGCGCAGGCACCCGACCGATGGTCAAGGCCGCTCCGCCAGGAACGCCAGCACACCCTGACGATGGCCCTTGTCGCCGACCGCTGTGCTGTGATCGCGGTTGGGCAGGTCCACGGCCTTGGCGTTCGGCATCAGGGCTGCAAGCGCCGGCCCGGAGCCGGCCACGGTGTCGAGGGTGCCCACCGTCACGAGGGTCGGAACCTCGATCTGCGCCACCTCGGCCCGCGACAAGGTCTGGCGCGAGCCCCGCATGCAGGCGGCGAGCGCCCTGAGGTCGCTGCGGGTCTGCTCGGCGAACATCCTGAAGGCCGCCGCGGTCGGGTTGGGTGCCGGCGTGCCGGGCGGCGCTTCCAGGGCTTCCGAGATGCCACTTGGCAGGCCCTTGCCCTCGACGAGATGCAGGCCGAGGCCGCCGAGCAGCAACGAGCGTACGCGCGTCGGTTCGTCGAGGGCCAGATAGGCGCCGATACGCGCGCCCATCGAGTAGCCCATGACGTCCGCTCGGGCGATCCCGAGATGGTCGAGGAGGCGGCGGGCATCCTGCGCCATGAGGTCGGAGCCGTAGGCGTCCGGATCGTAGAGTTTCTGGCTTTGGCCGTGGCCGCGGTTGTCGAACGCGACCACCCGGTACCCGGCCTGGGTCAAGGTCCGCACCCAGAGCGTGTTGACCCAGTTGACGGCGTGGTTCGACGCGAAGCCGTGGATCAGCAAGACCGGATCGCCGCTCCCGCCTTCCGCGGGAACGTCGATGAAGGCGATGGCGACGCCGTCGGAATCGAATTGCTGCATGGGCTCCGGCACGTCCTCGCATCCCCTCGCAGGTGACTGATCCCGCTGCCTATCACGCCCGCAGGCCTCGGCAACCACGCTTGCCCCCGGCCGCACCGGCTGGCATCACCCGGCCGTCATGAAGAATACCCAGCCATTCGGTTTCTACGCCCCCACCGGCCTCGTCGCGCGGCTTCTGGCACGGACCGGTACGATCTCCAGCGCGAGCTGGACCGGGCGCCGCCTCGCCCTGTTCCTCCGCCGGATCGGGATCACCCTGCTGCGCGGCCAGCCCCTCGACGTCGAGCGCTACGGCGCGAAGATGCGGCTGCACCCCTACAACAACAACTGCGAGAAGAAGGTGCTGTTCACGCCGCAATTCTTCGATCTCGAGGAACGCGCGATCCTGAAGGAGCGCCTGCCGCAGGGCTGCACCTTCCTCGACATCGGGTCCAATATCGGTGCTTACGCGCTCTTCGTCGCCGCCTTCGCGGGACCTCGCGCCCGCATCCTCGCCATTGAGCCGCAGCCCGACGTCTTCGATCGCCTGACCTACAACATCGCGCAGAACCCGTTCGCGACGATCAAGGCGGTCGCCTGCGCGGTCGCCGACAAGGCCGGAGAACTCACGCTCTTCGTCGATCCGCGCAACCGAGGCGAATCAAGCCTCAAGATCGTCGGCACCAACGAGAGCGCCCAGATCCGCGTGCCTGCCGTGACGCTGCTCGGCCTCGCCGAGAGCGAGGGCATCACCAAGATCGACGCGATCAAGCTCGACGTCGAGGGCGCCGAGGACTTGATCCTGGAGCCGTTCCTGCGCGAGGCGCCGAAAAGCCTGCATCCGACCCTGATCCTGGTCGAGAACGGCACCGACCAGTGGCAGGTCGACCTCTCCGCGCTCCTCGAAGGCCACGGCTACCGCCGCATCGCCACGACCCGGCTGAACCTCGTCTTCGAACGACCGGCCTGAGCCCGTTCAGGTCTCTACGCTGCCCCGCTCGTTGAGCTCGCGGTCGAGGTCGGGCAGGAGCACCACGCTCTCCTGCTCGTTCGGGTCGGTTCGGGCGATCACCGCCACGCATGGTACGCTGTCGCTCGGATTGTAGGGCCGATGCGGTACGCCGGCGGGGATGTAGAAGAAGTCCCCTGCCCGCACCATGGCGTGGTGTTCCAGGGCCTCGCCGTACCAGCAGCCGGACTCACCGCTGAGCACGTGGATGGCGCTCTCGTGGGCCTCGTGCTTGTGCGCCTTCGCGCTCACGCCTGGGGGCAACGTGACGAGTTGCATGTGCAGGCCCCTGGCGCCGACGCTCTCGGCCGAGATGGCGACGGCGTAGTCGAGGCCCTGTTTTCCGGTGAACGGCTCGCCAGGCTGGACGAGCCGGCAGGTTGGGGCGATGTCGCTCATCAGGCAGTTCCCGATGCTCACGGGTGAGGGCTGTCCAAGCACCGCAAGATCGGCCAGACCTCGTCCCCGTGCAAGTCTTGATACCTTCAGGTGACGGTGATCTCCTCGGCGACGGTGATCTCCTCGCGCGTCACCCGGCAGCGATAGGCGTGGACCGCCACGCCCGCTCCGCGGGCCGCCTGGAAGGCCCGGTCGAAGGCCGGATCGAGGTCGCGGGCGACGTCGAATCGCTCCGCCTGCATCTGCACCACGACGATCACCATTGCCCGACCACCGTCTGCGACCACCTGCGCGAGATCGTTCATGTGCCGGGCACTGCGGGCGGCCACGCAATCCGGGAATTCCGCGAGACCGGCATCCCGCATGAGGTGGCAGTTCTTGACCTCGACATGGCAGGGCGGCAGGCCATCGCCCTGCGCCAGGAAATCGACCCGGCTCGCCTTCGCGTAGCGCACCTCGGGCCGCAGCACGGTATATCCGGCAAGCGGCGCCAGACGCCTTTCATGAAAAGCCTCCGCCACAAGGGCGTTCGGGCGCATCGTGTTGATGCCGACCCATTGCCGGCCGCCGGGAAGGTCCGCGTCGACGAGTTCCCACGAGTACCCGAGTTTTCGCGATGGATTCGTCGAGGCCGAGAGAAGCACCCGGTTGCCGGGCGCGTTGAGGCCGAGCATCGCTCCGGGATTGGCGCAATGGGCCGTGATGACGGTCCCGTCGGCGAGTTCGACGTCGGCCAGGAAGCGCTTGTAGCGCTGCACGAGGCGCCCTTCGATCAGCATCTCGGGAAGTCGCATCGGTGGCGGTGTCGCGGGTTCCGGGATGGGAGGGACGGGCCATAGCCAGCATGCGTCCCTCGCGCTAGGTCGAAGGCATGCTTCCGAGACGAGCTGGGACCCAATGACCACGACAGCCCCCGTCACCGCCGCCATCCTCGTCATCGGCGACGAGATCCTGTCCGGGCGGACCAAGGACAAGAACATCGGCACCATCGCCGATTACCTCACCGCGATCGGCATCGACCTGCGCGAGGTCCGCGTCGTGCCGGACGAGAAGGATGCGATCGTCGAGGCGGTGAACGCCCTTCGGAGCCGCAACACCTATCTCTTCACCACGGGCGGCATCGGCCCCACCCATGACGACATCACCGCCGATTGCGTCGCAGCCGCCTTCGGCGTGCCCATCGACGTCGATCCGCGCGCCAAGGCGATGCTGCTGGAGCGGCACAAGCCGGAGGACCTGAACGAAGCGCGGCTGCGCATGGCCCGCATCCCGCAGGGCGCCGACCTCGTGGCGAACCCGATCTCCAAGGCGCCGGGATTCCGCCTCGGCAACGTCTTCGTGATGGCGGGCGTGCCGGCGATCATGCAGGCGATGCTCGACGAGATCGGCCCGACCTTGGAGACGGGAGCGAAGGTACTCTCCGAGACGATCGAGGCCGGCAACCTGCCCGAGGGTGCCTATGCGGGGGAACTCGGCGCCATCGCCAAGGCAAACGCGGCAGTGTCGATCGGGTCCTACCCGTCGATGACGCCGAACGGCTTCGCCAACCGCATCGTGGTGCGGGGACGTGACGAGGAGGCGGTCCGGCAGGTACGGGCCGCGATCAGCGAACTGGTGGCCCGGCTCGGCGGTGGGACCCCGGCCTGATCGCCGATCCTCCTTTGCGGGGGGCGAGCCTCACCGTAGGTTTCCGTCTTATCGTTATTCGCCTGGTGAGGACCTCAAGCCCGAACCACGGGCTTCGCCTTCACCGCAGCGGACAAGGCCTTGAGCTGGCGGTTGAGGTCGGCGAGCTCGTTCAACGCGATGGTCTTGTGGCCGTCCTTCACCGCGCGTTCGATATCGCTGACGTGGACGCTCGCCATGCGCTTCAGCTCGGCGGCGAGTTGATCACGGGTCATCGGCGCTCCTGCCAGGGCTCATGGGATAGTTCGATCCTGATAGGGCAACAGGCTTAACCGGGCGTTGTCGAGCACCCGCCGCGAGACCGGCGCCTCGCGCTCCGTGTTGTCCCGTCAGCAACACCTTTGCACGATTGCGGCAATTGCCGGGCAAAGCGGCAAACGTTCCGCCGGTTGGTGTTGCATTGTAGGCATAGGGTGAGCACCGGAACACGAATACTCTGCGCGAGAGATGGGCTCTTCTGGATAAACATCGTCATGTTCACCAAGCTCTTCATGGCCGGGACTGCAGCGATGCTTGTCGTCGGCGTCGCCTCGGCCGCCGATCTGCCGCGACGCGAAGCGCCGCCGGCCGTCTTCACACCGATCCCGGTCTTCACCTGGACCGGTTTCTATGGCGGAACGCACAGCTCCTACAGCTTCAGCGACAGCCAGCAGATTCGCACCGTCGGCAACAACAATGGCGCCGGCGGCATCACCAACACGATCGGCAACGTCCAGACGTTGCGGCGTCCGCCGAGCATTCGCTCCGAGCAGGACGGTTTGGGGAATTTCGGCGTCGGCGTCGGTTACAATTATCAGTTCACGCCAGGCTCGGGCTTCGTCGTCGGCGTCGAGGCCGATTGGACCTGGACCGACCTGCGGAAGAACTACCTCTATCTCGGCCCCGCCCTGGCGGCGAATAACGGCATTCCCGATCCGAGCTCGTTCCGGCAGGGCCTCAACTGGCTCGGCACGGCACAGGGGCGGATCGGATACGCCTTCGACCGCGTCCTGGTCTACGGCACCGGCGGTTTCGCCTATGGCGACGTGAACTACAACGCGAAGTTCTACAACGGCGCCCTGAACCTCGCCTATCTCGGCCGCAATGACGGGATCGAGACCGGCTATGTCTATGGCGGCGGCATCGAATACGCGATCCCGACCGACAGCTTCCTGAATCGGTTCAACTTCATCGGCAACTTCCTCGGCGCCAGCGCGATCACGCTCAAGGCCGAGTACCTGCGCTACGACCTCGGCAGCCGCAACGTGAGGGTCGCCTCCACCGGCCTGACGCCGGCAACGGGCTCGTACACGACCCGCTTCGAGACAGAAGGCAGCATGGTCCGGGCCGGGTTCAATTATAAGTTCGGCGGCTTCTAGACCCACACCGGCGGTGCTTCGAACGCCCGCCGCGCGAACCGGGCGGAACGAAAAAAGAGGGGCGTCCCCACATGGAACGCCCCTCTTTTTTATGTCGCCGGATCAGGGCCGGCGACCCGCTTGCCTCAGGTGCGCCAGGGATGAGCCGGCAACTCGGTGGAGCCGACGGCGCTGGCCCCGGCGAGGGCGACGGAGTGGTCGTTCTCGACCGTCGAGCCGCTGACGCCGATGGCGCCCGACATCACGCCGTCCTTGTCGACGATCGGGATGCCGCCCGGGAAGGTGATGAGACCATCGTTGGAATGCTCGATGCCGAAGAGCGGGCCGCCCGGCTGGGAGAGCTGGCCGATCTGGCCCGTCATCATGCCGAAGAACAACGAGGTCTTGGCCTTCTTCTGCGAGATATCGATAGAGCCGACCCACGCATCGTCCATCCGGTAGAACGCCTTGAGGTTACCCCCGGAATCGACGACGGCGATGCACATCTGCGTGCCGAGTTCCACCGCCTTTGCGCGGGCGGCCTCGATGGCCTTGTGGGCATCTTCGATGGTGACGTGCATTGTCGTTTCTCCGTTGAGGCTGTGAAGTCGTTCGGCGTAGCGCCTTCAGTGCCGTCACTGTGGCAACGATCGACACCGGTATTCGGTGCTGACACGGCAACGGCCGCCTCCTCTCGGAAACGGCCGTTGCCTCGGTCGTCGGACCATGGATGCGATCAGTTCGCCGTCATCGCGTTGGCCTTCTCGATCAGTGCCTCGGCCATGCGGATCGACGCGATGTCGATGAGGCGCCCGTCGAGGGAGACGGCGCCCTTGCCGGCCTTGGCGGCGTCTTCCATCGCGGCGAGGATGCGGCGGGCCTTGTCGACCTCGGCAGGCGACGGAGTGAACACCTCATTGGCGAGATCGATCTGCGAGGGGTGGATCGCCCACTTGCCCTCGTAGCCGAGCGCGGCGCAACGGCGAGCCGCCGAGATGTAGCCGTCCGGATCGGAGAAATCGCCGAACGGCCCGTCGATCGGGCGAAGCCCGTAGGCGCGGCAGGCGACCATCATGCGGGCCTGGGCGAATAGCCACGGGTCCTGCCAATGGGTCTGGCGGTTGCCGGCTTCGTCCTTGTCGGTGAGCACGCTGTAATCGTGGTTGACGCCGCCGATCACCTGCGAGCGGGCGCGAGTCGAGGCGGCGTAGTCGGCCACGCCGAAGGACATCGCCTCGAGGCGCTTCGAGGACGTCGCGATCGCCTCGACATTGGCCATGCCGAGGGCGGTCTCGATCAGCACCTCGAAGCCGATCTTCTTCTCGCGCTTCTTGGCCTGCTCGATCTGCGTGACCATCACGTCGATCGCGTAGACGTCGGCCGGGACACCGACCTTGGGGATCAGGATCATGTCGAGGCGCGGACAAGCTTCGACGATATCGACGACATCACGGTACATGTAGTGGGTGTCGAGACCGTTGATGCGGATCATCATGGTCTTGTTGCCCCAGTCGATCTCGTTGAGCGCCTGGATGATGTTGGTGCGGGCCTTCTCCTTGTCGTCGGGAGCGACCGCGTCCTCGAGATCGAGGAAGATGACGTCGGCCTTCGAGGTCGCCGACTTCTCCATGAAGGTCGGGTTGGAGCCGGGGACGGCGAGTTCCGAGCGGTGGAGGCGGGGCGTCGCCTGCTGGATCAGGGTGAAGCTCATGGGTGTTCCTTCCTGTTGTAAAGCGATGTCTGGCGGCCGAGGCTCTTTCCTCTAGCCCGTAGCGCCGAATCCGACGGCGATGCAATTGATCGAGAGCAGCAGCGCGGATTTCACCGCCTCGCGCTTGTCCTCGTCCTCCTCGGCGCGGAAGCGGCGCAGCAGCTCGACCTGCTCACGGCTGACCTGGTTGATGGTCGGCAGCCGACCGTTGAGACGGTCGCGGAACAGCGGGAAACGCTCCGCGAGCTCGCGGTCGCCGCTGACCCGCAGGGCCATTTCCCGGGTGAGTTCGTACTCGGCCTCGATCAGCGGGAAGATGGCGTTGCGCGCCGCCTCGTCCGGCACGAGGCCGGCATAGTCTTTGGCGATGGTGAGATCGACCATGAGCAGGGTCTTCTCGACCTCGTCGAGGATGAGACGGAACAGGCGCGATTCGGCAAAGAGCCGCTTCAGCAGCGCCTCGCCCTGCGCCCCGCGCACGTCGAGGAAGCTCTTCAGGCTGGAGCCGACCCCGTACCAGCCGGTGATGACGTGGCGGTTCTGCGACCAGGCGAACACCCAGGGGATCGCGCGAAGATCGCTCAGGGATCTTGCACCGAAGCGGCGGGCCGGCCGCGAACCGATATTGAGGAGCGCAATCTCGTCGAGGGGACTCGCCGCACCGAAATAGGTGACGAGGTCCGGGTGCTGGATCAGGTTGACATAGGCCGCGCGCGACGCCCCCGAGAGCGCTTCCAGGGCGTCATCGAACTCGTTGCGCGGGAGCTTGGCCGCCTCGCGCTCCGATTTCAGTGCGTGGGCGAAGACGCTGGAGGCCAGAAGCTCCATCTGGTAGGCGGCCGTGCCGCGGTTGGCATATTTGAACGAGACGACCTCGCCCTGCTCCGTGGTGCGGAAGCGCCCATTGATCGAGCCCGGCGGCTGGGCCGCGATGGCGCGCGCTGTCGGTGCGCCGCCCCGGCTCACCGAGCCGCCGCGGCCGTGGAAGAAGGCGATGGGCACGCCGCAGGCACGCCCGAGTTCGGTGAGCTTGCCCTGTGCCTTGTACAGCTCCCAGTTCGAAGCGACGAAGCCGCCGTCCTTGTTCGAATCCGAGTAGCCGATCATCACCTCCTGCACGCCGCCCTGCCAGCGTGTGGAGCGGCGCACCACGGGGATCGCGAACAGTTCCTTCATGATCGCGGGCGCGGCGCGCAGATCGTCGATGGTCTCGAACAGCGGCACGATCGGCAGGCAGCAGATCTCGGTGCCGGCCGCGTCGAGGAAGTTGCCGGCTTCCTTGGCGAGCAGGTAGGCCCCGAGGATGTCGGGTACCGAGCGCGTCATCGACAGGACGAAGGCACCGAAGGCCTCGCGGTCGAGTTGCTCGCGCATCTCGCCGACGAGCGCGAACGTCTCCAGCGTCTCGCGGGCGTCGTCGGGCAGGTCCTCGAAGGTACGCTCGCCGGACCTAGGCTTGGCGAGTTCGGCGAGCAGCCACTTCTTCCACTCGGGCGAGTCGAGATCGGGGGGCGTCTTGTTCTGGCCGTTGGCCTGATGCCAGAGCGCGTGCAGGGTCTTCGTCGTGCGGGTCGTATTTTCGCGAAGATCTAGGCGCACGGTGGAGAAGCGGAAGATCTCGACCATCCGTCGCACCGGCCGCACGAGATCGCGCGCCAGCGACGGGCACTTCGCGTCGATCAGCCCCTGCTCCAGAATACGCAGGTCGTTGATGAGGCCGTCCGCGCTCGGGTAGTCGGGGTCGGTCGAGCGCAGGCCCTTGTTGCGGGCGATGGTTGCTTCGAGCTTGCGCAGTACGCAGGTGAGGTACTGGCGGTAGGCCTCGCCTGGGTTGCGATTGGCGATGGCCCGCCCGTCTCCGCTCTCGACGAGGCGATGAGCCAGTTCCTGCTTGAACGAGGCCGGCACCGGCAGCGAACGCTCCGCCAGCGAGAGCGTGCGGCCGAGCGCCGTGACGCCGTCGCGGTAACGCCGCAGGGAGGCGAGGGCATTGCGTTGCAGGGTGGTGCGGGTGACCGAGGCCGTGACGTAGGGGTTGCCGTCGCGGTCGCCGCCGATCCACGAGCCGAACTGGAAGAAGGCCGGCACCTCGAATTTTTCGTCCGGGTAATACTCGGCCAGGGATTCCTCCAGCGAATACAGCACCTCCGGCAGCATCTCGAACAGGGTCTCGTCGAAGAAGTGCAACCCCCAGGCGACTTCGCGCTCGACGGTGGCCTTCTCCAGGTGCAGCTCGCCGGTCATCCACACGAGCTCGATCTGGTCGCGCAGCTCGCTCATCAGGCCGTTGCGCTCGCGCTCGGTCCAGCGCGGCAATTCGAGCTCGCGCAGGACGAGGTAGATGCGCCGGAACTTCTCCAGCACCGTCACGCGCTTGCCCTCGGTCGGGTGCGCCGTGATCGTCGGCCGGATGCGCAGGTCCTTCAGGAGCGCGTGGATCTCGGGCGCCTTGATGCCGTCCTTGACTGCATCCGCGAGCACGGCGCTGAAGCTGCCGGTGAGGTCCGCCCGGCCCTTCGTGCGCTCCACCTGCCGACGGCGGCGCATGGCGGCGTTCTGCTCGGCGATGGAGAGGAGCTGGAACCAGATCCCCTGGACCTGGAGGGCGCGGGCCAGCAACTCGGGGGTAAAGGTCGAGATGTCGGCGCGCCCGTGCAGCACGTCCTCGAGTTCCGGCTCGTGGCGGCGGGCGACGTCGAGGAGCGCGTGGAACAGGATGTCGAGCGCCTCCTTCGACGAGGTGCCGGTGATCACCGGCGGCGCGAAGGTCTGATCGGTGGCGCCGAGGGGGGCGTGAAGGGTGTCAGTCATCGGATGGCCACCTCGGTTGGGGTCGGTGCGATGGCCGCATCGCTCCTAGGTCGCATGGCACGCCGTCGGCGCGCGCTCCCCTCCCCCTTGCGGGGAGAGGTTAGGGGTTGGGGTTGGCGCAGAAGGCACCGCGCGAGCCTCATCCGGACTCACCCCCACCTCCCTACTCCTCCCCGCAAGGGGGAGGAGAGGTGTCACGTGCGGACGGCGTCGAGCCGTCGTCCTATGCCGGTCACGCCGCGAGCTTGCCCATCACGTCCGCCACCGTGGAGCCGAACTCGCCCGGGCTCGGGGCGACGGTGAGACCATACGAGCGCATGATCTCCGCCTTCTCGGCGGCGCTGTCGCCGGTCGCCGAGATGATCGCACCGGCGTGGCCCATCCGGCGGCCCTTCGGAGCGGTCAGGCCGGCGACGAAGCCGATCACGGGCTTCGACATGTTCTCCTTGATCCAGGCCGAGGCCTCGGCCTCCTGCGGGCCGCCGATCTCGCCGATCATCAGCACCGCCTTCGTCTCCGGGTCCTGCTCGAACAAAGCGAGGTGGTCGAGGAAGGACGAGCCGTTGATCGGGTCGCCGCCGATCCCCACCGAGGTCGAGATGCCGATGCCGACCGCCATCATCTGCGCCGCGGCCTCGTAGCCGAGCGTGCCCGAGCGCGAGATCACCCCGACATTGCCCTTGAGGTAGATGTGGCCGGGCATAATGCCGAGCATCGACTTGCCGGGCGAGATGATGCCGGCGCAGTTCGGGCCGACCACCATCGAGCGGCGGTCCTTGGGGTAGCGCATGAGGTAGCGCTTCACCCGCATCATGTCCTGGGCCGGGATGCCGTCGGTGATGGAGCAGATCAGCTTGAGGCCGGCATCGGCCGCCTCCATGATCGCGTCGGCGGCAAACGGCGGAGCCACGAAGGTGATCGAGGTGGTGGCCCCGGTCTGCTTGACCGCCTCCTTGACGGTGTTGAACACCGGCAGGCCGAGATGGGTCTTGCCACCCTTGCCCGGCGTGACGCCGCCGACGACGTTGGAGCCGTACTCCACCATCTCGCGGGCGTGGAAGGTGCCCTTGTCGCCGGTGATGCCCTGGACGATGATCGGGGTCTTCTCGTCGATCAGAATGCTCATGATGCGGTCTCCCCGACCCTAGTGCTTGCGCTTGGCGGCGTCGCAGGCCGCGACCGCCTTGGCGGCTGCGTCGGACAGGCTGTCGGCGGTGATGAGGTCGAGCCCGCTCTCGGCCAGGATCTTCCGGCCCTCCTCGACATTCGTTCCGGCCAAGCGGACGATGAGGGGAACGTCGATCTTCACCTCCTTCGCCGCCTGGATCACGCCTTGGGCGACCCAGTCGCACCGGTTGATGCCGGCGAAGATGTTGACCAGGATCGCCTTCACGTTGCGGTCGGACAGCACGAGCCGGAACGCCGTGGCGACCCGGTCGGGGCTCGCGCCGCCGCCGACGTCGAGGAAGTTCGCAGGCTCGCCGCCCGCGTGCTTGATCATGTCCATGGTCGCCATGGCGAGCCCGGCGCCGTTGACGATGCAGCCGATCTCGCCTTCGAGGCCGATATAGCTGAGATTGTGCTCGGCGGCCTGGGCCTCGCGCGGGTCGCCCTGCGAGGGGTCGTGCATGTCGGCGATGTTGCTGCGCCGGAACATGGCGTTGTCGTCGAAGGACATCTTGGCGTCGAGGGCCAGCACCCGGTCGTCCTTGGTCACGACGAGGGGGTTGATCTCCAGCATGGTGCCGTCGCAATCGCGGAACGCCCGGTAGGCGTTCATGATCGTCTTCACGGCCGCCGAAACCTGCTTGATGTTCAGTCCGAGCTGGAACGCGATCTCACGCGCCTGGAACTGCTGCAGGCCGACCGCCGGTTCGACGACGACCTGGATCAGCGCCTCGGGTTCGTTCGCCGCGATCTCCTCGATATCCATGCCGCCGCGCTGCGAGGCGATGACGCGTACGCGCTCGGTCTTCCGGTCGAGCACGTAGCCGAGATAGAGCTCGCGCTCGAACGGGTCGGCGGTCTCGACATAGACCCGTTGGACCGGCTTGCCTTCGGGTCCGGTCTGGAGGGTCACGAGCCGCTTGCCGAGGAGGTCCTTCGCCGCGTCGCGGACCTCGTTGTAGGTCCGGCACAGCTTGATCCCGCCGGCCTTGCCGCGGGCACCGGCATGGATCTGGGCCTTCACGGCCCAGAAGGAGCCGCCGAGTTCGGTGGCGGCGTAGACGGCCTGATCCGGGCTGAACGCCACCGCACCCTTGGGAACCGCGACGCCGAACCCGGCCAACAATTCTTTGGCTTGGTATTCGTGGACATCCATCTGATAGCTCCTCGACGCTTCCCTTTGGCGCGGACCTTCTCGTAAATTTGACTTCACGAAAAGGGCTTCGCCAATTATATTTTTTTACATTCTCTTTAAGTCTGCCTTGAAGGCAGGCGGAATGCTTAGGTTTAGAAGGTGAATCGGCTCAGTTTACCTTAGCCTTGACCACCTCGTAGATCGCTTCGTTGCGCGCGCCGGCTTCGCCCAACAGCGCTTCGAGCTCGTCGAGGCGCGTTTGCGCGAAGGTGCGATCATCCAGGCCCTTGGCGTTGACGTAGACGTTGAGCGCGGCGCTGCGCAGGCCGGCATGGGCCGAGAGCACGGCCACCCCGGCATCCGAGATGACGTTGAGGTTGCCCTTGTCGGCGACAGCCTGCGCCAAGTCGATCACCTCGCGGCAGGCACGGCAGCAGGCGAGCGGAACGTCCGTGGCGACCTTGAGGGCGTCCTGGATCTTCGCCGCACGGGCAGCCTTCTCGTCGTCCGTGCCCTTGGGCAGGCCATAGGCACCCATCACCGCGTCGAAGGCTTCGACGTCGTCGGCGATCATGGCCGTGAGCTTGGCCCGCAATGCCTCCGACTGGCCGAGGATGCCCTTCAGCTCCTCCTCGACCTCGACGTATTTCTTCTTCCCGATGGTCAGGTTGCAGACCATGCTGAGGAGCGCGGCGCCCATGGCGCCCGAGATCGCGGCGGCACCGCCGCCGCCGGGCGTCGGGGCCGAACTCGCCAGCCCGTCGAGGAAGCCCTGGATGGTCTCTTGAGCAGTCTCTTGCGCTGCCATGGTTCAGGCCATCGACTTCGCGAGAGCGTAGATCTCTTCGGCGTCGAACACCGTTTCGGTGTTCTCGAAGAGCTTGCCGACGCAGGCGCGGTGGAGCTTCAGCTTCAGGCCGCCGATGCCGAGCGCGCCGAAGACGTGCTTGCCGTGACGTTCCTTGGCCTTGTCCATGGCGTCGATGCCGCCGAAGCCGAGCGGCGGCTGGGCGTTGTAGTCGGCGATGAACTGGATGCTCGCCTCGTCCTTCCAGTCGGCTTCGGAGAGGAGCTCGATGCCGATGGCGCCGGCCGAGAAGATCACGTTCTGGCCCTTGACGATGGCGGCCCGGGAGGCGGCATCCGGCGTCGCCGCATAGGTGACGTTCACCTTGAAGCGCGCATTGACGGCATCGGCCGCCTCCTTGGCGCGGTCCTCCTGGCGGGCGGTGAGGATCACCGCCGCGCCTTCCTTTGCGAGCAAGGCCGCCGAGCGCATGCCGACCGGGCCGGTGCCCGCGAGCACGACGGCCTTCTTGCCCTGAAGCGAGCCGGCGGCCTTGGCCACCAGGGCGACGCCGGCGGCGGCCGTCGTGTTCGAGCCGTTGGAATCGAGCATCGTCGAGACGCGGAACGGGCCGAAGAAGCGCTTCTTCACCGCCTTGAAGACGGCTTCGCCGGCCGCCATGTTGCCGCCGCCGACGAAGATCGCTGTCGACTTCTTCTCGGAGCCGCCGCGGGTGTAGATGGTGCCATCGACGAGGGCGCCGACATTCTCGGGCGTCACGTTGCCGTAGCCGGTGATGTGGTCGGCCCCGCCATCATAGCCGACCACCGTGTCGAACACGCTCGGCATGGCATCGGTATCGAACTGGAACAGCAGTTTTTTCATGTGTTTCACCTCTGTCCGCGTCATGGCGCGGTTGGCGTTTCCTCAAGACCTTCGACGTTTTGGGTCGGTCTGCGTGATCGCTTCGTCATTCAGGGGCGCCGGAGGCGAGCCCGGAACCTAGAACCGTCACCGGCTCTCCGTCTTGCCGCTTCGGTGGCTCTGGGTTCCGGGCTCTGCTTCGCAGCCCCGGAATGACGACGGTCCAGTGTCCCGACCGGCTTATCCCTCGACCACGTTCTGCGGCTTGCCCGCCACGAAGGCCTCGACGTTGTCGACGAGCTGGTCGGCGAGAATCTGCATCGCCTGCTTGCTCGCCCAGGCCACGTGAGGCGTGACGATGAGGTTGGG
This sequence comes from uncultured Methylobacterium sp., assembly GCF_964251405.1. Taxonomy (GTDB): domain Bacteria; phylum Pseudomonadota; class Alphaproteobacteria; order Rhizobiales; family Beijerinckiaceae; genus Methylobacterium. Next base: position 62,942 of record NZ_CAXUJR010000001.1, on the reverse strand, counting down.
CAGGTCGAGCTCGCACAGGATGTCGCCGTCCTTTGGGGGCTCGGTCATCACCACGTCGAAGCCAGCGCCGCCGATGGTGCCGGCCTTGAGGGCCTCGGCCAGGGCCTCTTCGTCGACGAGGCCACCGCGGGCGGTGTTGATGAGCAGCGCGGTCTTCTTCATCTTCGCGAGCTCGGCGCGGCCGATCATGTTGCGGGTCTCGGGCGTCAGCGGCGCGTGCAGCGTGATGACGTCGGATTCCGTCAGGATCGTCTCGAAATCGACGAGGCCCGGCTGCGGGAACACGTCGTAGGCGATGACCTTCATGCCGAGCGCCTCGGCGCGTTTGGCGATGGACTTGCCGAGCGCCCCGTAGCCGACGATGCCGAGCGTCGAGCCGGCGATGTCGTGGATCGGGTAGTCGAAATAGCAGAACTGGGTCGACTTCGCCCAGTCGCCCCGGCGTACCGAGTTGGCATAGGGCACGATCGCACGGCGCAGGGCGAACATCAGGCCGATCACGTGCTCGGGCACGGTGTTGAAGGCGTAGTTGCGGATGTTGACGACCGTGATCCCTTGCGCCTTCGCGGCGGCCTTGTCGACGACGTCGGTCCCGGTCGCGGCGACCGCGATCAGCTTGAGGTCGGGAAGCTTCGCCAGCGTCTCGGCGCGCATCGGCACCTTGTTGATCAGCGCGATCGAGGCGCCCTTCAGGCGCTCGACGGTGTCGTCCGGCGTCCATGTCGACTCGTACTCGGTATACTCGTGCGGGAAGCTGAATTCACGCACCGTGGCGTCGAGGGATTCACGGTCGAGGAAGACGATCTTGTGCGTCATGGGAACTCTCGGTGACGTCCCGCGCCGGGCGCGGCGTAACGCGGATACATGCCAGTCGACGGGGGCCGGCGCGATACCGACCCCCGAATTTTCAGAACCTTACGACTTGGCGAGCGGATTCTCGCGCAGGTAGCTCGATGCGGCAGCGACGCCGGAGCCGGGCTGCACCTTCACGCCGTTGTCGAGCATCGACATCTCGGCGCCCGCGATGGCACCGAGCAGCGAGAGTTCGTTGAGGTCGCCGACGTGGCCGATCCGGAACACCTTGCCGGCCACTTTGCTCAGGCCGGCGCCGAGCGCCAGGTTGTAGCGGGCATAGGCGTGCTTGATGATCGCGGCGGCGTCGACGCCCTCGGGCGCCAGGATCGCCGTGACCGTGTCGGAGTTCCACTTGGGCTCCTTGGCGCAGGTCTTGAGACCCCACGCCGCCACCGCCTGGCGGGTCGCTTCGCCGAGCACGTGGTGCCGGTGATAGACGTTCTCGATCCCCTCCTCCTTGAGGCAGGCCAGCGCCTCGCGCAGGCCGTAGAGCAGCGGGAGCGAGGGTGTGTAGGGGAAGTAGCCGGACGGGTTCTGCTTCAGGTGGTCGGCCCAGTCGAAATAGACCCGCGCGAGGCGGTCGTTGCGGCCGGCCGAGCCCTCGGCGGCCTTGAGGGCCTTGGGGCTGATGCAGATGACGCCGAGGCCGGCGGGCAGCATCAGGCCCTTCTGCGAGCCGGCGATGGCGCAATCGACCTTCCACTCGTCCATGTAGAAGGGCAGCGAACCGATCGATGAGACGCCGTCGACGAACAGCAGCGCCGGGTGCCCGGCCGCGTCGATCGCCTTGCGCACCGCGCCGATGTCGCTGGTGACGCCCGTGGCGGTCTCGTTGTGGACGACCATGACGGCCTTGATCTCGTGCCCCTTGTCGGCGCGCAGGGCCTCCTCGATCTTCTCGGGATCAGCGCCGGTGCCCCACTCCTCCTCCTGGACGATCACGTCGAGGCCGAGCCGCTGGGCCATGTCGATCCAGAGATGGCTGAACTGGCCGAAGCGGGCCGACAGAACCTTGTCGCCGCGGGCGAGCGTGTTGGAGAGGGCCGATTCCCAGATGCCCGTGCCGGAGGCCGGGAACAGGATGATGGTGCCGTCGGTGGAGCCGAACACCATCCTGGTGTCCGTGAACAGAGGCTTCGTCAGCGACGGGAAGTCGACCGAACGATGGTCCTCCGAAGCGACCATCATCGCCCGCTGAACGCGATCGGGGATGTTCGTCGGGCCGGGCACGAACAGGTGATTGCGACCAGGCCGTCTCGTTGCCGCCATGATGATGTCTCCGGTTTCCTAGGTTCGTCTGGGCCGCGGACATGCGGCACACTGGATCGATGAAGGGGTGGGCGGCCGGCTCAGGCCAGGTTCGTCGATGTCGGCTGGTCCTACGCTCTCGCGTCCGCGTCTCCTAGAGGGGCGAAAGGATCCGATCACCGCGTTGGTGAACAGGTGCGCGGACCCGGACGACTTCCGAACCGCTCGCCCTCGCATGAAGGCGTGCGAATGCCCGGCTCTCGCCACCTCACCGCGCACGCAATATGGCGGGCTTCGGCCCTCAAGGAAAACGGAAAAAACTTGCCCGTACGACTCAAAAAATTGCGGTGCACGCGCGGCGTTCGACGATCGGTGAACCGAACCGATCGACGGCGACCCAAGGCGTCGGCCAGCCACCCGATCCGCCCACGTCATCAAACTGATACGGGAATCCGGTTTGGCTCACGGCAGAAGCAGACGCCCAGAGATCACCGTGAGCGAAGACAACGAGAAGACGATCCGCGTCCGAACGCTCTTCCTGTCCGACATGCACCTCGGCACGAAAGGTTGTCAGGCCGCCCTGCTGCTGGACTTCCTGCGGGATTTCGATGCCGACGAGATCTATCTCGTCGGTGACATCGTCGACGGCTGGCAACTGAAGTCCGGCTGGTACTGGCCTCAGAGCCACAACGACGTGGTCCAGAAGCTTCTGCGCAAGGTGCGCAAGGGTTCGTCGCTGATCTACGTGCCGGGCAACCACGACGAGTTCCTGCGCGATTACATCGGGGCGAATTTCGGCGGCATCGAAATCGCCGACCAGCGCGTCCACGTGGCCGCCGACGGCAAGCGCTACCTCGTGATCCACGGCGATCAGTTCGACATGGTCGTGCGCCACGCCAAGTGGCTCGCCTTCCTGGGCGACGGCGCCTACACGGCGGCGCTCTTCATCAACACTCACCTCAACACCGTGCGCCGCCGCCTCGGGCTCGCCTATTGGTCGCTCTCGGCCTGGGCGAAGCTGAGGGTGAAGAACGCGGTCAACTTCATCGGCAAGTTCGAGGAGTTGCTCGCGGCCGAAGCCAGGCGTGTGGGTGCGGACGGTGTCATCTGCGGCCACATCCACCATGCCGCCAACCGGCAGATCGACGGCCTCACCTACCTGAATACGGGCGACTGGGTGGAATCCTGCACCGCCATCGTCGAGCATTACGACGGCACCATGGAGGTGCTGCACTACCCGAGCCTGCTGCGCGCCCGCGATCTTGAGATCGCCGTGCCGGTGCAGATGGATAGGGGCGAGGCCCGGGCTGTCGCGTGAGGCTGCTCATCGCCACCGATGCCTGGCACCCGCAGGTCAACGGCGTCGTGCGCTCCCTCGAGCACATGGCCCAGGCCGGACGCGCCTTCGGCTTCGACACGGTCTTCCTGACCCACCAGGATTTCGCGTCGTTCCCCCTGCCGGGCTACCCCGAGATCCGGCTGTCCTACGCCACCAAGTCCAAGGTCGCCCGTCTCTGGGAGGAGCTCGCGCCCACGCATGTCCACATCGCTACGGAAGGGACGGTCGGCTACGCCACCCGCAGGTTCTGCCTCGACCGTGGCCGCCCCTTCACGACGAGCTACCACACGCGCTTTCCCGAATACCTCGCCGCGCGGCTGCCGGTGCCGGAAGCCTGGAGCTACGCCTGGCTGCGGCGCTTCCACGGCGCCTCGAACGGCATCATGGTGAGCACGCCCTCCCTCGAACGCGAACTCGCCGGCCGAGGCTTCACCGGGCTCATGCGCTGGACGCGCGGGGTCGACACCGACCTCTTCTGCCCGCAGGCGAGCGATGCCCTCGACGGCTTGGCGCGGCCGATCTTCCTTTTCGTCGGGCGACTCGCCGTCGAGAAGAACGTCGCGGCCTTCCTCGATCTCGACCTGCCCGGCACCAAGGTGGTCGTCGGCGACGGCCCCGACCGGGCAAGGCTCGCCGCCCTCCATCCGGCCGCGCACTTCCTCGGCATGCGGACCGGCCCGGATCTGGCCCGGGTCTACGCCGCGGCCGACGTCTTCGTCTTCCCGAGCCTCACGGACACCTTCGGCATCGTGCTCCTCGAAGCCTTGGCCTCGGGCCTGCCGGTGGCCGCCTATCCGGTCACCGGCCCCCTCGACGTGATCGGAGGGACCGGGGCCGGCATCCTCGCCCACGACCTGCGCGCCGCCGCGCTGGCGGCATTGGACATCACGCGCGAGACCTGCCGCGCCGAAGCCCTTCGCTACACGTGGGCCGAGAGCGCGCGCCAGTTCTTCGGCAATATCGAGCAGGCACACGGAATGCCGCCGCGGCAGCGCGATCGCCATGCGCATCCCGTCGTCGGCGCAATGGAGCACAGCCAACTCGGATGACGGCGGCGATGCGGAATGCGATGGTTCCTCGACCGTCGCGTCGCAAGAGAAACACATGCCGCCGTTCGACCCCACCGAGGCCACGCGATATCCAGCCGTCATCGGTTGCGACGAAGTCGGGCGCGGCGCGCTGTGCGGGCCGGTCGTCGTCGCGGCCGTGTGGTTCGACCCCGCCGAGATCCCCACGACCCTGCTCGCTCGCCTCGACGACAGCAAGCGCCTCGACCGGTCCATGCGCGAGGCCCTGGCGCCGCTGATCCGCACGTCGGCCTTCGTCGCTCTGGCGGCGGGATCGCGGGCGCTCGTCGACCGGATCAACGTCCGGGCCGCCACCCTCGACGCCATGCGGCGGGCGGTGGAGCGCCTCGGGCTCGACGCGCCCGTGCTGGTCGATGGCCGCGATGCCATTCCGGGCCTCGCCCAACCGTGCCGGGCGGTGGTGGGCGGGGACCGACTGGTGCCGCAGATCGCCGCCGCCTCCATCGTGGCCAAGACGGTGCGCGACCGCATCATGCGCATCCTGGCAACGCGGCACCCGGCCTATGCGTGGGAGCGCAACGTCGGCTACGGCACGGCGGCCCATCTCGCAGGCCTGGCGCTGGCCGGGCGCTCGCCGCATCACCGGGTCAGCTTCACGAAGCGCCACGGTGGACCGCTTCAGAACAGCGTCATCTGATCGCCGGGCGCGGGCGGCACCGCGAACAGGTCGGTCGCCAGCCTCAGGCGTTCGCTCGGGTAGCCGAGGCGCTCCTTGGCGAGGCGGACGCGGTCGCGGATCAGGGCGGCATAAGGTCCGGCGCCGGTCATGCGCTCCCCGTAGGCGGCATCGTAGAGCTTGCCGCCCCTGGCCTGCCGCACGAGCGAGAGCACGTGCCGGCGCCGGCCCGGATAATGCTCGCTCAGCCAGTCGCCGACGAGGTCGTCGAGTTCGTGCGGCAGGCGCAGGAGGACGTAATGCGCCTCCCCGGCCCCGGCCTTCCTGGCGCGGGCCAGGATCGCCTCGATCTCGTGATCGTTCAGCGACGGGATCACGGGTGCCGCCATCACCATCACGGGGATGCCGGCCGCGGACAATCGACGGATCGCGTCGAGGCGCCGCTCGGGATGGGGAGCCCGCGGCTCCATCCGGCGGGCGAGGACGGGATCGAGGGTCGTGACTGACACCGCGACCTTGACGAGGCGCAGCCTCGCCATCTCGGCCAGGATGTCGATGTCCCGCACCACGAGGTTCGACTTCGTGACGATGGCGACGGGATGCTGGAACGCCGCCAGAACCTCGAGGATCTCCCGCGTGATGCGATGGGATCGCTCGATCGGCTGGTAGGGGTCGGTCGCCGTCCCCAGCGCGATCTGTGCCGGGCGGTAGCCAGGGGCGGAGAGCTCCCGGGTCAGAAGCCGCGCCGCGTTCGGTTTGGTGAAGAGCCGGGTCTCGAAATCGAGGCCCGGCGACAATCCGACATAGGCGTGATTGGGCCGAGCGAAGCAGTAGACGCAGCCGTGTTCGCAGCCGCGATAGGGATTGATCGAGCGATCGAACGAGATGTCGGGAGACGCGTTGCGGGTGATGATGGTTCGTGCCTGCTCGGGCAGCACCTGTGTCTGCAGGCGCGGCGCCTCGGAACCCCCCTCCCAGCCGTCGTCGAAGAGTTCGTGTCGGGCCGCCTCGCAGCGGCCGTCTGGATTCGCTGTGGCACCGCGTCCTCGACGCTCGGAAGCCGGCCTGGTCGTGCCGGCTAGGCGTCGCGGCGCCTCGACGGACGACATCAGCCTTGCCGGCGAGAACAGCGGCGATCGGGACCCGGCATCACGATTCCGACCAAACCGCCAGCTCGCTCCCGGCCGGATCCCGGAAGTGGAACCGTCGCCCGCCCGGAAAGGGGTAGATGGGTTTCACGATGATACCGCTCGCCGCTTCCACGCGCGCCTGCATGGCGTTCAGATCCGTCGCGTAGAGGACCGGCAGGGGCGCCCGGGTACCGAGTTCGGGATCGCCGTCGAATCCTCCATCCAGCCCCTCGTCATACGCGGCATAGCGTGGTCCGTAATCTACGAAGGACCACCCGAACACGTCCGTGTAGAAGGCCTTGGTCGCGGCCATATCTCTGCCTGGCAGCTCCAGGTAATCGATCTTGCCGTCAGCCCGCATGGTCGCCTCCTCGAAACCGCTTACCGCGAGACTATATCGTGACTGGAACATAGCAAGAACACTATCGGCCGCTCCTGCCCGTATTTTCGGCAATCGCACCGATTGGACGGATCGCCCGGCATTCCAGCAGTGCCGCGGCGGCACGCTAGCTTTGCGTCCTGGAAAAATGCGGTATGGGCGCACATGATTTCGGGCCTGATCCATGTTCCCCGACCGAGCGACCCGAGCGCCGTCGACCGCCTCGCCGATTCCCTCGCGGCCTTGGTCGCCGGCGTCGCGGCGGGGCTCGTGGGCGATGCCGTGATCGTGGTGCCTGCTGCCAGCGCAGCGATCGAGACGGTGGCCGAGGCCACCGGCGCGACCCTTGTGGTGAGGATGCGGGGATCGAGCCCCTGGTCAGCGGGCGCCAAGGCGGCGCGGCGGGAATGGGTGCTGTGCCTGGAGGCGGGCGACGTGCTCGCCGAGGGCTGGATCAGAACCCTCGATCGCTTCATCGGTACGGCGCGGCCCGACATCGCCCTCGGGCGCCTACGCCGCCCGCATACAGCCTTGCCGACACGAATCGCCGCCCGCGGCGAGACGGTGATCGGAGCTCTCCAGCCACGGGCCGGAGACGTCGTGCGCCGGGAGCGTCTGCTCTCCGGCTCCGCCTTCTCGCCGCGAATCCGGCCGCGCCGTCTTCTGGCCCGCCTCGAACGACCCTGAGAGGACGGCCGATCAGACGCTGATCGTCGCGCCGCGGCGCAGGTGCTCGTCGAGCCTCGGCATGATCTCGACGAAGTTGCAGGGCCGGTGGCGGTAGTCGAGCTGCGCCGCGAGAATACCGTCCCATGCGTCGCGGCAAGCCCCGGGCGAGCCCGGCAGCACGAAGATGTAGGTGGCCCCCGCGACCCCGGCGGTGGCGCGCGACTGAAGGGTGGAGGTGCCGATCTTGTCGTAGGAGATGCGATGGAAGACGGCCGAGAAGCCGTCCATCCGCTTCTCGAACAGAGGCTCCAGCGCCTCGGGCGTCACGTCGCGCCCCGTGAATCCGGTACCGCCGGTCGTGACGACGACGTCGATGGCGGGATCGCGGATCCACTCCTCCACGCGCGCGCGGATCGCCGGAACCTCGTCTGGGACGATACCCCTCGTTGCGAGGTGATGACCGGCTGCCGTCAAGCGCTCGACGAGGGTATCCCCTGAGCGGTCATCCTCCGCCACCCGCGTGTCCGACACCGTGAGCACGGCGATCGAGAGGGGGATGAAGGCGCGGGTCTTGTCGGAGGCGACCATCGGGTTGTCCTAAGTGAGGCCGCGCCGAGCGAGGTCGTATCGGCGCCGGGAAGGTTAGGCCCGCCCGAGCCCCGGATCTCCCCCAACCGACAATGTCAGTTGGCGGCGGCGCGGAACGTGTCGCAGGAGCGGGTCTGTCCGCTCTTGTAGCCGGTCATGAACCAGCGCATGCGCTGTGCCGACGACCCGTGCGTGAAGGAGTCGGGCACGGCGTAGCCCTGAGACTGCTGCTGAAGCTTGTCGTCGCCGATGGCGCTGGCGGCCTGCATGGCCTCCTCGATGTCGCCCGGCTCGAGGGAGTTGAAGCGGTTGTCCGAGTTCTTGGCCCAGACGCCGGACAGGCAATCCGCCATCAGTTCGACCCGGACGGACAGCTTGTTCGACTCCGTGTCCGGGGCGGATTGCTGACGACTCTGAACCTTGCCGAGGATGCCGAGCTCGTTCTGGATGTGGTGGCCGACCTCATGGGCGATCACATACGCGTAGGCGAAGTCGCCTTTGACTGCGAACTTGCGTTCCATTTCCTTGAAGAAGGACGTGTCGAGGTAGACCTTGCGATCGAGCGGGCAGTAGAACGGGCCCATCGCCGCCTTGGCAGAGCCGCAGCCGCTGCGCGTCCCACCCGTGTACAGCACCATGCCGGCTGGCCGGTACTGCTTGCCGGTCTGATTGGGCATGATCTCTTTCCAGACATCTTCGGTATTACCCAGGATCGCGGCCGCGAAGCGCCCGTTATCGTCGGTCGGCTTCGTGCCGCGCTTGGCCTGGGTCTGTGGGTCGACCTGCTCCTGCCGAGGTGCGCCTCCGCCCATCATCTGCTCGGCGCCGCCGATCAGCACCGCGGGGTTGATGCCGGTGACCCAGCCGATGATGCACAGGATGACGATGGTGCCGATGCCGAGCCCGCCGGCGCCGCCACCCGGAAAACCGATCCCGCCGCCGCCACCTTCGTCGCGGCGATCCTCGACATTGTCGGACGAGCGAAAATCCTGCCAGCGCATGTCGAGGCTACCACTTATATCCGGACGTCTTCGCAGCGGCCTAGGGCCGAGGCTGCCGGAGGTAATTCCGGGCCGAGCGTAACGGTTCCGCGAGCCTCCGGCCTACCCGCCTCAGGCCTTTCCGTCGAGAGCGTTGCGCAGCAGGCGGAAGTCCCGCCAAGCGAGACGCTTCTGAACGGGCTGGCGCAGCAGATAGGCCGGATGCAAGGTCGCCAGGGCGCGAATCTCGCGGGTACCGACCCGATAGGGATAGAAGCGCCCGCGAGCCTTTAGGATGCCGTCCTTGGTGCCTGTGAGCGCCTGCGTCGCCGGGCTTCCCAGGCAGACGATGAGATCCGGCTCGGCGAGCTCGATCTGCCGTTCGATGAAAGGCCGGCAGATCGCGACTTCCTGGGGTGTCGGGTTACGATTCCCCGGCGGGCGCCACGGCACGATGTTCGTGACATAGGCCTTGCTGCGGTCGAGGCCGATCGCCGCCATCATCCGGTCGAGGAGCTGCCCGGACCGCCCCATGAACGGTTTGCCGATCCGGTCTTCGTCGGCACCGGGGGCCTCGCCCACGAACATCAGCCTCGCGGCCGGATTCCCATCTGCGAAGACGAGGTTCTTCGCCGTGAATTTGAGCGGGCAGCCATCGAAGGTGGCGAGCAATGCCTCGAGCTCTTCGAGGGTGGTGCAATCCTTGGCGCGCTCGCGGGCATCGCCCGCCGCCGCCTCCGGTTTCGCCGAGGCCGAACGGCCGAAGGTCCGTGGCGGGGGCTTCTCGGTCGGAGCGGGCGCGTCGTAGCCGGGCAACGGCGGTTTGCCTGCAGGCTGGCCTCGATCCTGGCCTGGCGAGGCAACCGGAGCAGGCGCTGCGACTTCGACCTCGGTAAACCGGTCGTGCGGATGGTCGTCGAGGGCGATATCGACGCCGGCCTCGGTGTGGAAGTCGAGATGGGCAATCAGGTCGCGCCGCTCGTCGTGCGTCTCGCTCATGGGTCATTATGTGGAGCGCGGCCTACCTGTGGACAACTGGTTCTGCCGCTGGCGGCGACGTCGCAGGATCACCGCCGAGTTCAACCCTGCGACGGTTTAGATATGAACTATCGACTTGCCTTCCAACCTTGGAATGGGTTGAGAGTAACGAAGCGTGATGTTTGAGGCCGGCCCAGCCGCCTCAAGAAACCAATTCAGGGCAAGGGACATCGGGAATGGCGCTGCCGGAACGCGAGGCGATGGATTTCGACGTGGTGATCGTGGGCGCGGGGCCGGCCGGCCTCGCCGCCGCGATCCGCCTCAAGCAGATTGCCGAAAAGACGGGCAACGAGATCAGCGTCGTCGTCGTCGAGAAGGGCTCGGAAGTCGGCGCGCATATCCTGTCGGGCGCCGTCATCGACCCGCTCGGCCTCGACAGGCTCGTGCCGGATTGGCGTCAGGACCCGGACCGTCCGCTCAAGACCGCGGTCGAGCGCGACGAGTTCATGTTCCTCACCGCCAATAGCGGCGTCGGGATGCCGAACTTCGCTTTCCCGAAGTTCATGAGCAACCACGGCAACTTCGTCGGATCGCTCTCCAACGTGGCGAAGTTCCTCGGCCGCAAGGCCGAGGAGGTCGGCGTCGAGGTCTATCCTGGGTTTCCGGCCTCCGAGGTTCTCTACGACGACAAGGGTGCGGTGGTCGGCATCGCGACGGGCGACCTCGGCATCGGCAAGTCCGGCGAACCGCGCGACGACTACACCCGCGGCATGGAGCTGCGCGGCAAGTACACGGTGTTTGGCGAGGGCGCGCGTGGCTCGCTCACCAAGACGCTGATCGACCGGTTCAAGCTCAACGCGAACAGCGACCACCAGAAATACGGTCTCGGCATCAAGGAACTCTGGCAGCTCTCGCCGGACAAGTTCCAGCCCGGCCTCGTCCAGCACACGATGGGCTGGCCGCTGCCGAACAAGGCCGGCGGCGGCTCATGGCTCTACCACTTCGACGATGGGCTGCTCTCGGTCGGCTTCGTCACGCATCTCAACTACGAGAACCCGACCCTGTCGCCGTTCGATGAGTTCCAGCGCTTCAAGACCCACCCGATGATCCGCGAGGTGTTCGAGGGCGCCAAGCGCATCGGCTACGGCGCGCGGGCAATCATGGAGGGCGGCTGGCAATCGGTGCCCAAGCTCGTCTTCCCCGGCGGCTGCCTTGTGGGCGACTCCGCCGGCTTCGTGAACGTGCCGCGCATCAAGGGCTCGCACAACGCGGTCCTCTCCGGCATGCAGGCGGCCGAGGCCATCGGCGCTGCGCTCGCCGCCGGCAGGCAGGGCGACGAGCTCTCCGACTACGAGGCCGGGTGGCGCGATAGCGAGATCGGGCGCGACCTGAAGGCCGTGCGCAACGTCAAGCCACTGTGGTCGCGTTACGGCACCCTCGTCGGCGTGGCCTTGGGCGGCGTCGACATGTGGGCCAATACCCTGCTCGGCGTCTCGCCCTTCGGCACGCTGGCCCATGGGAAGCCGGACTATGCCTGCACCAAGCCGATCGCCGAGGTGAAGCCGATCGTCTACCCGAAGCCCGACGGCGTGCTCACCTTCGACCGGTTGTCCTCGGTCTACCTCTCGAACACCAATCACGAGGAAGACCAGCCGCCCCATCTCAACGTGAGGGACATGGCGCTCCAGAAGGCCTCGGAGCACGACATCTATGGCGGCCCCTCGGCGCGCTACTGCCCGGCCGGGGTCTACGAATGGGTCGCCGAGGCCGCCGCGGCGGACGGGGTGCGCTACCAGATCAACGCGCAGAACTGCGTCCACTGCAAGACCTGCGATATCAAGGACCCCAACCAGAACATCAACTGGGTGACGCCGGAGGGACCGGGCGGGCCGAACTACCCCAACATGTAGGGCTCGAACCCGAGGCGCCGCCTCGCGTCATCCTTTGGCCTTGCGGGCATGGCGTGATGAGTTCAGTGTCCGCCGCCAATTGAAAGCCGGTCCCGAGGGTCGGTCGGCGCGCGTCGCGACCCGTGTGCAGGAAATCAGTGTCTAGGAAATCGGTGCTCATGAACGGAACCTCGATGACCTCAAGCGCTGCACGGCGGACCCTGCTCGCCTTCTCGCTCCTCGCGTCGGTGGCCGTCATCGGTGGGCCGGCCTTGGCGATGCAGCCGCGGGAATCGGCTCCGGTGTCGAGCTTCGAGCCGGCGGAATCCCTCGAAGGAAACTTCCTCTCCGCCTACATCGCTGGTGCGTCCCGCGACACCGCCGCAGCGGCGACGTTCTACCGCGAGGCCCTGAAGGCGGATCCGCGCAACTCCGAGCTGCAGGAGCGCGCCTTCATCTCGCTTCTGGCCGACGGCGCCCTCCCCGATGCGTTCCGCACGGCGGAACGCCTCACCGCCCGCGACGGCTCCAACGGCCTCGCCCAACTCGCGCTCGGCGTCCGCCAGATCAAGGCCGCTCAGTTCGCCCAGGCTCGCCAGAACTTCGCCCGCAGCGGCAAGGGCGCGGCGGCCGACCTCACCGGCACACTGCTCTCGGCCTGGGCCTATGCGGGTGCCAACGATGCCAAGCGCGCCATAGAGACGGTGTCCAAGCTCAAGGGCGAGCGCTACTACAACACCTTTCGCGATTACCATGCCGGCCTGATCGCCAGCGTGGTCGGAGACCAGGCCGAGGCGGAGCGCCGCCTCAAGGCGGCCTACGACGCCGACCACAACACCCTGCGGATCGTCGACGCCTACGGCCGCTTCGAAGCGCAGGCCGGCCGCACCGACGTCGCCATCCAGGCCTATACCGAGTTCGACCAGTTGATGGCGCGCCACCCGATCGTGCGCGATGCCCTCGACCGCCTGAAGGCCGGCAAGCCGCTCGGCCGCCTCATCACGACCGCGCAGGAGGGTGCCGCCGAAGTACTTTATGGGCTCGGCTCGGCCGGCTCGACGCAGGGGGACGAGCTCCCGGCGGTGGTGTACCTGCGCCTCGCCCTCTACCTCGCTCCCGACCATGCCCTGGCCCGCCTGACGCTGGCCGACCTCCTCGACCGCATGAAGCAGGCCGAGCGCGCCAACGAGGCCTATGCCCAGATCCCGGCCGGGTCGCCGTTGCGGCTGAACGCCGACATCCAGGTCGGCCTCAACCTCGAGCAGATGGGCAAGGGCGACGAGGCGCTCCAGCATCTCGACGCCGTGATGAAGGCGCATCCCAACGACATCGACGCCGTGACCGCGCTCGGCAACGTCCAGCGCTCGCGCAAGAAATACGCGGAGGCGGCGGGGACCTACAGCCGGGCCATCGACCTCATCGGCGCGCAGCCCGCGGCGAACTACTGGACGACATTCTATTTCCGCGGCACCGCCTACGAGCGCGCCAAGGAATGGCTGAAGGCCGAGGCCGACCTCAAGAAAGCCCTCGAACTGGTGCCGACGACCCAACCCGGCGCCCGCGCCCAGGTGCTGAACTACCTCGCCTATTCGTGGGTCGACCAAAACATCAACATCGACGAAGCCTTCACCATGCTCAAGCAGGCGGTGGATGCGAGCCCGCGCGACGGCATGATCATCGACAGCCTCGGCTGGGCGTATTTCCGTCTCGGCCGGTGGGACGACGCGGTGCGCGAGCTCGAGAAGGCGATCGAGCTGAAGCCCGGAGACCCGACGATCAACGACCACCTCGGCGACGCCTATTGGCGCGCCGGCCGGCGCCTCGAGGGCAAGTTCCAGTGGCAGCATGCCAAGGACCTGAACCCCGAGCCGGAGGATCTCGAGAAGATCAATGCCAAACTCAAGGACGGCTTGCCTGAACTCGACAAGCCTGCGGCCACGGCGGAGAATCCGCCTGCCGCCGAGGCCAACCCCGAGCTGCCCAAGGGCGCTCCCGCCCCCAACGAACCTCCGGGCGCGGCCGACAAGAAGAGCGGCGGCTGAGCCATTCCGACGGGCGGCTTGACCGTCGGGCCGGCGGCGGGCCATAGGCGAGACGCCCCGGCCGTCGCCCGTCCTTGATCCACCGAGAGCCCGTGTCCCGCCTCGTCACCCGCGCTCCGGCCAAGGTCAATCTGACCCTGCATATCCTCGGCCGCAGGGAGGACGATGGATACCACGAGCTCGAAAGCCTCGTGGCGTTCACCGGCTCGGGGGATACGCTGATCCTCGATCCCGGCGACCGCCTCGGATTGACCGTTTCGGGACCAACGGCGGGACCTGCGGGGCCGATCGACCACAACCTCGTGATCCGGGCGACCCGTCACCTCGAGGCTTCCGTCCCGGGGTTGCGGTGGGGCGAGTTCCATCTCGTCAAGCGACTGCCGGTGGCGGCTGGAATCGGCGGCGGCTCGTCCGACGCAGCCGCCGCCCTGAGGCTCCTGGCCCGGCTCAACGGCATTCCGATCGACGATCCCGTGGTCCGGGACGCGGCCCGCCGCACAGGCGCCGATGTCCCGGTCTGCCTGGAGCCGAGAGCCCGCATGATGCTCGGCGCCGGTGAGTCCATCGGCGGCACCCTGAATTTGGCGCCGCTGCCCGCGCTGCTGATCAATCCGGGCGTCCCGGTGGCGACCGCCCCGGTCTTCCGCGCGCTCGGCCTGTCCGCGGGCCAGCGCCACGGCGGCGCTCCTCACCCGGACTTCTCGGCCTGCCTCGGCATCGATGGAGCGCTCGATCGCCTCCTGCCCGCCCGCAACGACCTCGAGGCCCCGGCCCTGACGGTGGCTCCGGTGATCGGCGTGGCACTGGATGCCCTCCGGGCCGAACCCGGATGCCGGCTCGCCCGGATGTCGGGGTCAGGCGCCACGGTTTTCGGCCTCTTCGGCGATCGCGCTTCGGTGATCCGGGCGGCGCGGCGGATCAGGGCCGGGAATCCGGGTTGGTGGGTCAGGCCGTCCCTGCTGCGCTGAACTCGCCTCGTGTCGGTTCCGGCGGGCCGGTGTCGACGGACGCAACCACGGATATCCGTTTACGGCCGGGAAAGACTTCGGTTGCTAAGACGAGGGCAACAGGAGCGACCGATGAGCGACGATCAATCTGCCTCATGGGCCGAGGGAGAACTGCGCGAACTGCTCTCGCTCATGATGATCGGCGTCTGCGTCTGGATCGTCGGAACCCAGCTCGGCCTCTTTGCCGTCGTCCTCCAGTTTACCGCCCTTCACGGCCTCGAGCATCTCGTGATGCTGGGCATCTGCATGTCCCTGGGCGTCGTGGTCGCATCGATCCGCAAGTCATTCACTTTGCGGCGCGTCATGATGGCTCGGGACGGTGCCTGGGCCCGAGCCGAGTCGGTGGCGCGTCACGACGCGATGACAGGGCTCGCCAACCGCCGGCTGTTCAAGGAGACGCTCGACGCACGCCTCGCCCGAGCGAATGGCGTACCCAGCATCGCGGTTCTGCAGATCGACCTCGACCGCTTCAAGCCGGTCAACGACGTACACGGCCATGCGGCCGGTGACGCGGTCCTGTGTGCCGTGTCCGATCGCCTCCGCCTGATCCTCGCATCCGGCAACGTCGGAGCGCGGCTCGGGGGCGACGAGTTCGCGGTGCTGTTCGATTATGGTCGCGACGGCGAGGCGGTGGGCCGGCTCGCCCAGCAGATCATCACGACCTTGTCGCAGCCGATCCCGTGGGGGGCAGGCCATCTCGAGATCGGCGCCACCGTCGGGATCGCGGTCGCCACGATTGAGACCGCAACTTCGGACTCGCTGCTGCA
Source organism: uncultured Methylobacterium sp. (assembly GCF_964251405.1). Taxonomy (GTDB): domain Bacteria; phylum Pseudomonadota; class Alphaproteobacteria; order Rhizobiales; family Beijerinckiaceae; genus Methylobacterium. The sequence goes on along the minus strand of NZ_CAXUJR010000001.1, from coordinate 47,367 downwards.
TGCGGCCGATGTCGCGATGTACCAGGGCAAGCGGGACGGTCGCAGCACCTATCGGTTCTTCCAACCGGAGATGGGCCACGCCCTGAAGGTACGGGCAAGGCTGGAGCAGGAGCTGCGCGCCGGCATCGAGCGCGGCGAGATCGAGCCATTCTATCAGCCCGTCGTCGCCCTGCCGGGCCGCGAACTGATCGGCTTCGAGGTCCTGGCCCGCTGGCGTCATCCGGACCAGGGGCTCATGAACCCCAGCGAGTTCATTACCCTGGCCGAAGAGACCGGCATGATCGCCGCCCTCAGCTGGTCGCTGATGCGGCAGGCCTGCAGGGACGCGCGGTCCTGGCCGGCCCATCTGCAGCTCGCGATCAACATCTCGCCGCTGCAGCTTCAGGACAAGCAGATGCCCGAGCATGTCTTGGCGATCCTGACCGAGACCGGCTTCGCACCGAGCCGTCTCGAGATCGAGATCACCGAGACGGCCCTCGTCAACGACCTCGAAGCTGCCCGCGTCGCTTTGAAGTCCCTGCAGAACCTCGGGGTGCGGATCGCTCTGGACGATTTCGGGACCGGGTATTCCAGCCTCTACCACCTGCGCGAGCTGAAATTTGACAAGCTCAAGATCGACCGGAGCTATGTCGCCTCGATCCCGCTGGGGTCGGAGAGAGCGAAGCTGGTCGATGCGATCATCGCGTTGGGATCGAGCCTCGGCCTCGTCACGACGGCGGAGGGTATCGAGACCGCATCGAGCGTCGATTGGCTCGCAGACCAGGGCTGCACCTATGGCCAGGGCTTCCTGTTCGGCGCACCGATGGGAAAGTCCGCCACCGACCTGCTCCTCACGGAATGGTCCGACGAGATGGGCAATGTGGTGCTCGACGGCGTCGCGGAAGCGAGCCGAGAAGCCATCAAGCGTGAGCTCAGGGCTGCAGCCGCCTGAACCCGGCGTTGCAGCGACGGATCATCGTCCGGGGCCGAGGGTCGTTTAGGCTCAGTGCGCCCGAGCGATGCAGAAATCCACGACCTTAAGGAGCGCGGACTTCATCGGGCCGTTCGGAAACAAGGCCAACGCGTCGCGAGCCATGGCGCCGTAGTGACGGGCGCGTTCGATCGTGTCCTCGAGCGCCCGGTGCCGCCGCAGGATCGCCAGGGCCGCGTCGAGGTCGCCATCCGCGACCTCGCCCTGCTCCAAGGTCCGGCGCCAGAACACGCGCTCCTCGTCGCTGCCGCGCCGGAAGGCCAGCACGATCGGCAGGGTGATCTTCCCCTCTCGAAAATCGTCGCCGACATTCTTGCCCAGCGACGCGCTGGTGCCGCCGTAATCGAGGGCGTCGTCCACGAGCTGGAAGGCGATGCCGAGATTCATCCCGTAGGAGCGGCAGGCCGCCTGCTCGGCCCGCGGGCGGTCGGCCAGGACCGGCCCGACCTCGCAGGCGGCGGCGAACAGCTCCGCGGTCTTGGCGCGGATGACGGCGAGGTACTCGTCCTCGCTGGTCTCGGTGTTCTTGGCGGCGGTGAGCTGCATCACCTCGCCCTCGGCGATCACCGTGGCGGCGGCCGAGAGGATGTCCAGCGCCCGCAGGCTGCCGACTTCCACCATCATGCGGAAGGCCTGGCCGAGGAGGAAGTCGCCGACGAGGACGCTGGCCTCGTTGCCCCACTTGATGCGGGCCGCGACGCGGCCGCGGCGCATGTCGCTCTCGTCGACCACGTCGTCGTGCAGAAGCGTCGCGGTGTGCATGAACTCGACGCTGGCAGCGAGCTTCACGGCGCCCTCTCCTGCGCCGTAGCCGCACAGATCCGCCGTGGCGAGGGTGAGGATCGGACGAAGGCGCTTTCCACCCGACGCGATAAGGTGGTTCGCGACTTCCGGGATCATCTGCACCTCGGAGCCGGTGCGGGACAGGATCGTCGCGTTGACGCGCTCCATCCCCTTGGCGACCAGAGCGACGAGATCGTTCAGGCTCGCTTCCGGATCGGAGCGGCCCTCATCGAAGGGAACCACGACACCCAATGGGCCAAGCCTCCATGCTGAGCGGTCCGCGAGGGACCCGGCTGGCCGCCGCCCCGGCCGTGTCCCGATCCTTCGTCCGTGAAGGCACCGGGCATCCTCTATCAGGCTCCCATGGCACGCGGCCCCGGCGCCCGCAACACGCAGCATGCCGCAACGAAAAAGGCTAAGCTTCTTCGAGATCGGCTGATCCGCGACCGGATGGCCGACGGCCTTACAGTGCGTTCGGAGACCCATGCTCCATGACAGAACTCATCCGTAGCAACGACATCGTCCTCATGGGTTTTGCCCAGTCGCTGCTCGAAGTCGCCGAGATTCCGGTCCTCATGGCCGACAACCACATGAGCCTGATGGAGGGTTCGATCGGGGCCTTCCCGCGCCGCCTGCTCGTTCCCGACGACCATGCCGCTCAAGCGAGACGGCTCCTCGTCGATGCCGGCCTGGCGCACGAGCTGCGTGCCCCGTGAGCCCCGAGGCCGACGCCTGGCTCGGGGGGAGGCTGCGGCTCCGACAGCCGCCGCGCGGCGCACACCGGGCCGGGACCGACGCGGTGTTGCTCGCCCGGCTGATGACGCCGCAGCCCGGCGCCACGATCTGCGACCTCGGGGCCGGGACGGGCGCGGTGGGGCTCGCCGTCGCCATCCTCGACCCCTCCTGCCGGATCGTGCTGGTGGAGGGTGACCCGGAGGTCGCCGGTCTGGCACGAACGAATGCCGAGCTGAACGGGCTGGCCGACCGCGTTCGCGTCGTCGAGGCCGATATCCTGGCCGGGGCGGCCGCGCGTCATGCCGCCGGACTCGTTCCGGGGCTGGCGGATCTCGTCCTGACGAATCCGCCTTTCTTCGACGAAGCCCGGCATCGGCCCTCGCCGGTCACGGCCAAGCGCCAGGCCCACAGCTTCGGCACCGGCGACCTCGATGCCTGGATAGCAACCTGTGCCGACCTTCTCGCCGCCAAGGGCCGGCTCGGACTGATCCACCGGGCCGACGCATTGGGCGAATGCCTCGACGGTCTGCGAAACCGTTTCGGATCCCTGGCGATTCGCCCGGTCCACGCGCGCGCTGAACGACCGGCGATCCGCATTCTGATGACCGCCCAGAAGGGCAGCCGCGGACCTTCGACACTACTCCCTCCGCTGGTCCTGCAGAACGCGGACGGTCGCTTCACCCCGGAGGCCGAAGCCCTGCATCGCGGCGAAGCGTGGTCCTCGTCCTGAGGATGCGGCGACGCATGCGCGGGGCGCCGCCGATCTCGCGTGTTAAGGATGCGGCCGCTGCTGCCACCGACGGCCTCACACCTGCGCGGACTCTGCGATCATGCTGACAGCCCTCCCGAACTGGCTTCGTGCCCTGGGTCCGAACCGGTGGCGGAAGTCGGCGCCGCGCGTGGCGGTTCTCCGCCTCAGCGGTGCGATCGGGGCGGTGTCGCCGTTCCGGGCGGGGCTCTCCCTCGCAGGGGTGGCCGGCAGCCTGGAACGGGCGTTCTCGCTGAAGGGGATCAAGGCGGTCGCCATCGTCATCAACTCTCCCGGGGGCTCGGCGGCGCAATCACACCTCATCCATCGCCGCATCCGCGCACTCGCCGTCGAGAAGAACCTCAGGGTATTCGCCTTCGTGGAGGATGTCGCCGCGTCGGGGGGCTACATGATCGCCTGCGCCGCCGACGAGATCGTCGCGGACCCGGCCTCGCTGGTCGGCTCGATCGGCGTGGTCTCGGCCGGGTTCGGTTTCAATAAGCTGATCGACCGGCTCGGTGTCGAGCGCCGCGTCCATACTCAGGGTGAGGCAAAGGCCATGCTCGATCCGTTCCGGCCGGAGGATCCGGCGGACGTGGCGCGACTTCTCAAGATCCAGGCGGATGTGCAGGACCTGTTCACCTCGCTCGTGCGCGAGCGCCGGCCGAAACTCCCGGCGGGCGAGAACCTGTTCACCGGGGCGGTCTGGACCGGACGGCAGGCCCTGGAACTCGGCCTCGTCGACGCGCTCGGCGACGTGCGCTCGACCCTTAGGGAGCGCTTCGGCGACAAGGTCGAGCTCACCTTGGTGGCGGATCGCCAGGGTTCGCTGGTGGCGCGCCTGCTCAGGCGGGCCGGACCCGGCACTGCCGGATCCACTCTGGCGCAGGACGCGGTCGCCGCTCTCGACGAACGCGCCGCCTGGGCGCGGTTCGGGCTGTGATCGGCCGGTCAGCGCGAGGTGGTGCAACCCGGCGCGGCATAGCCCGCATAGACCACCCGCACCTTGCGCTGGCAGGTCTCTGCCACGACGGGAGCGGCCACCGGCGCAACGTCGATGACGGTGACGGCAGCCGGCAGCTGCGCAGTCTCTGTGTGTTCGGAAGTCGCCAGAGCGTTCGTTGCGCTGATCACCAGAGGTGTCGCGACAAGCGAGGCGGCGAGGAGGGCGGCGAAGACCGTGAACGACTGGCGCATGGTAGGAAATTCCGATTCTCGGGACTGTCCGAAGACGTCCGTGACCCCTTGATTGCTGCATAAACTTGGCTGCAAGCGGGACGGTTCCGGCTCTATGACGAATCCTGGCGAATTTGCGTGATCCAGCGCACATGGCCCTGGACTGGTCCGACGTTGACAGGGCGTCACGCCCACTTAAACGCTGCCCGTCTCTCGCACCGCACCCGGACCGCAATCCATGTCGAGCGCCGTCGACCTCGCGCCCCAACGATCGTTCCAGGGGCTGATCCTGACCCTCCAGAACTTCTGGGCGGCCCAAGGCTGCGTCATCCTCCAGCCCTACGACATGGAGGTGGGCGCGGGCACCTTCCATCCGGCCACCACCCTGCGGGCGCTCGGCCCGAAGCCCTGGAAGGCGGCCTATGTGCAGCCCTCGCGTCGGCCCAAGGACGGCCGTTACGGCGAGAACCCCAACCGGCTGCAGCACTATTACCAGTTCCAGGTCATCCTGAAGCCGAACCCGCCCAATTTGCAGGAGCTCTACCTCGCGTCGCTGGACGCCATCGGCGTCGATGTGAGGCTTCACGACATCCGCTTCGTCGAGGACGATTGGGAGAGCCCGACGCTCGGCGCCTGGGGCCTCGGCTGGGAATGCTGGTGCGACGGCATGGAGGTGAGCCAGTTCACCTATTTCCAGCAGGTCGCCGGCTTCGAATGCGCGCCGGTGGCGGGCGAGCTGACCTACGGTCTCGAACGCCTCGCCATGTACGTCCAGGGCGTCGAGAACGTCTACGACCTCAACTTCAACGGTGGAACCGGTGACGACCGAGTCTCTTACGGCGACGTCTTCCTCCAGGCCGAGCAGGAATATTCACGCCACAACTTCGAGGCCGCCGATACCGCGATGCTGTTCCGCCAGTTCAAGGACGCAGAGGATGCCTGCCGGATCTACCTCGGCGCCGGGGCGCCGACCACCGAGACCGAGCATCACCGCATGGCGCAACCGGCCTACGACCAGTGCATCAAGGCGAGCCACGTCTTCAACCTGCTCGACGCCCGCGGCGTGATCTCGGTGACCGAGCGGCAGAGCTACATCCTCCGGGTGCGGGAACTGGCGAAGGCGTGCGGGGCGGCCTGGCTGCGGACGGCGGGCGGTGGGGCATAAGCTTCGGCACCAATCTCGGAGAAAGCTGCCGCTTTTCGGGTGACAGAGTGTACTTCCGCGCCAACGACATCCTGAACATCATCTCGGACGCCGCCTGATCCCATGCCTGACCTCCTCCTCGAACTGCGCTCCGAAGAGATCCCCGCCCGCATGCAGCGGCGTGCGGCCGACGACCTCAGGAAGCTCGTCACCGATGCGCTGGTCGAACGCGGATCCCTGTACGAGGGCGCCAAGGCCTTCGCGACACCGCGCCGCCTCGCGCTGCACGTCGCCGGGCTCCCCGCCCGTGGGGCGGACGTGCGCGAGGAGCGCAAAGGCCCCCGTGTCGGCGCGCCGGAGGGCGCCGTCCAGGGCTTCCTCAAGAGCGCGGGATTGGCGAGCCTCGATCAGGCCACCATCGTCACCGACCCGAAGAAGGGGGAGTTCTATGTGGCCGTCATCGAGCGCCCCGGCCGCCTCACCCTCGACGTGCTCGCTGAGATCCTGCCTCAGGTCATCCGCGGCTTCCCCTGGCCGAAATCGATGCGCTGGGGTGCGGCCTCGGCGCAGCCCGGCTCCCTGCGCTGGGTGCGCCCGCTGCAATCGATCGTCGCGACCTTCGGCCCCGAGACCGAGACTCCGGACGTGGTGCCGTTCTCGGTCGATGGGATCGAGGCCGGCACCACGACCTATGGCCACCGCTTCCTCTCGCCCGGCCCGATCGAGGTCCGCCGCTTCGACGACTACGTCCAGGCCCTGGAGCGCGCCCACGTCGTCCTCGACGCGGACCGGCGCAAGGACATCATCCTGCACGACGCCCGCGACCTCGCCTTCGCCCGCGGTCTCGACCTCGTCGAGGACGAGGGATTGCTGGAGGAGGTCGCCGGGCTCGTGGAATGGCCCGTTGTGCTGCTCGGAACCTTCGACGAAGCCTTCCTGGAGATTCCCGGCGAGGCGGTGCGGGCGACGATCCGCGCCAACCAGAAGTGCTTCGTGCTCCGGCAGGTCGGGACCGACACGCTGGCTCCCGCCTTCATCCTGACCTCGAACCTCGTCGCAAGCGACGGCGGGCTCGCGATCACCGCGGGCAACGAGCGGGTGGTGCGCGCCCGGCTCTCCGACGCGCGGTTCTTCTTCGAGACCGACAAGGCGGTGAAGCTCGAAGACCGGCTGGGCAAGCTCGACACCATCGTGTTCCACGAGAAGCTCGG
>NZ_CAXUJR010000001.1:0-40500 GCF_964251405.1 uncultured Methylobacterium sp. | reverse complement strand
AGCTCGAAGACCGGCTGGGCAAGCTCGACACCATCGTGTTCCACGAGAAGCTCGGGACGCAGGGCGAGCGGGTGCAGCGCACCGCAAAGCTCGCTAGGCATCTGACGGACTTTATTCAAGCCGATCCAATGCTCATCGAGCGGGCTGCCAAGCTCGCAAAAACCGATCTGGTCACCGAGATGGTCGGTGAATTTCCCGAACTTCAGGGTCTCATGGGCCGAAAGTACGCGGCCTTGCAGGGCGAGGATCCGAGCGTCGCCGCAGCGATCGAGGAACATTACAAGCCCGTTGGCCCGACTGATTGTGTGCCCACGGGGGCGGTTTCCGTCGCGTTGGCTCTGGCGGACAAGCTCGACATCCTAGCAGGGTTCTGGTCGATCAATGAGAAGCCGACTGGGAGCAAGGATCCCTATGCTCTTCGGCGTGCGGCGCTTGGAGTCATTCGGCTCATTCTCGAAAACGATCTACGCTTGCCGCTCGTCAAGGCCGTGTTCGACGAGGCGTTCCATGCTCACGGTCTTCGGAAGGTCGTGATTCTCGATATCGCCGGCCTTTCAGACGAAGACCTGGCACGCGCTCAGAAATCCGCGAGCGAGGAGTCCATCGTCGATCCGATGGAAGCCGATCTTCTCTCATTTTTCGCTGACCGCCTCAAAGTCTACCTCCGCGACCAAGGCGCCCGGCACGACCTCATCGACGCCGTCTTCTCCCTTCCGGGCCAGGACGACCTCCTCATGGTGGTCCGTCGCGTCGAAGTCCTCGGACAATTCCTCGACACCGACGACGGCAGGAACTTGCTCGCCGGCTACAAGCGCGCGGCCAACATCCTGCGCATCGAGGAGAAGAAGGACGGCCGAACCTACGAGGCCGAGCCGGACCGGGCTCTGATCGCGGATTCCGGCGAGACAGAGGAGCGCGCTCTGTCCGACGCTCTGACGGCCGCACGGGAGGCAGCGTCTGCGGCGGTGGCGGCGGAAGACTTTGCCGGCGCGATGCGGGCGCTCTCGACTCTGCGCGCGCCGGTCGATGCATTCTTCGGAACGGTGACCGTCAACGCCGACGACCCGCGCCTGCGCGAAAACCGCCTCTCCCTCCTCAACGCCCTACGCGCAGCGACGCGCGCAGTCGCGGATTTCTCGAAGATCGAGGGGTAGACCAGCCCCCTCTCCCCGCCGGGCGGGGAGAGGGGAAGCGCATTACCCTTCCGATCATCCGAAAGCCGCATGCGACGGCCCCTGGACGAATTCCGCAATCCGACGCGAGACAAACCGGAACGGTACGGGCTCTCGCGTCGTTACGGCGCAACATCCTGATGGAGAGATGCATGCGTTATTCAATCCTAGCCGTTGCCGTGTTGGCCCTCTCGGGCGTCTCCGCCGCCCAGGCTCAGACCACCGTCATCGAGCGTGGCGGCCCCGATCGCGTCGTCGTCGATCGGCCCTCGTCCGAGTCCAAGACCGTCGAGCGCCGCGAGACCAGCGATGGCTGCCGCACCAAGACCGTGACCAAGGAGAACGAGGTCGGCGACCGTAAGTCGGTCACCAAGGAAAGCTGCGATTGATCCTGTCAATCTCGTCCCTCTCCCCTGCTAGGGGAGAGGGCCTCTAGAGCGCCTTCTCGTAGCGCCAGGCTTCCATCCCGTCCTCGTAGTAATCCGGGATGACGGCGAAGCGGACGTAGCCGTGGCGCTCGTACAGTCGGATGCCGGCACCGTTGTCGGCGCGGACCTCCAGGCGCAGGGCCGTGCAGCCGTGGGAGCGGGCATCCGTTTCCGCAGCTTCGAGCATGATGCCGCCGAGCCCGGACCCCGTGCGGGTCGGCGAGACCGCGATCGACGAGAGACGCGAGCTGCGCGTGCCGCGCCGCCGCTCGAGCGTCGCCGCCGCCACAAGGATTTCCGAGCCCGGTCCGTCTTCCGCCAGAGCCACCAGCACCGTCATGCTGCCGGAGCGGATGGCGTGGCGGATCGCCCGGCGTTCGGCCTGGTCGCTGGCGAAGGCCGCGTATTCCAGTGCGACTAAAGCATCGAGGTCGTCCGGCGTCGCGAGACGGATCGTCGGTGCGGACGCGCGTGACGTGACCGGCAGCGTAGTCCTCTCCTTGGCGGCGGCGGAGCGGGTTTGCACGGTCATGGTCCTGGGCTCTGGTAACGGCCCCCGGGGGATCGCCGGGTCCCGGGATGGGGTCCCGGCTGTCATGGCGGCTTGATGACCCGTCCGACCTCGCTTGGGAAGGCCTAACCCGAAGGCGCGGCGTTTCTGCAACAGGCGACCCCGGGACGAGGATTTTTTGTGCTGAGCCGGCTGTTTGTCCTTGTGACGGAAACGGGCCGCCCGTATATCGCTCTTGCCCAATTTCGCACGTGCCTGTGGCCGCGTGTCGGTTGGTGGGCATCCGGCCAACTGCCGGACAGCCGCCAGGGGTCTTAAAGGATCGATGGTTGAGAGGGTGGATCCCCTCCGGCCGGCATCCAGGTGGCAACACCGGACCCCGACAACAACCGGCAGCCGGAGGCGAAACCGGCGAACCCCGCTCTCCACGGGGGACGCAGCTTAAAGCAACGACGAACGGGCTTTTTTGGTCTCGTCGGCCCTCCAAAGGCCGGCACCGAAGAGGCTTGTTTCTCTTTGCCCGGCGTGCGGTAGGGAACCCTTACCAATCCACGGCAGCTTCCGGGTGCTCTCGCGCCCGCGATCGACGCGTGTCTCCAAAGCACGCGACGCGTCGCGACGCAGCGCCCCCAGACGCCGGACGGCTGCGTGCCGTCCAGATTTCGACAACGCGTCCCGCGTGAGGGCGCCTGCGAACCTGTGGGTTGGAAACGTCATGACCGATCGCATCCGCGACTTCCTGCGCGCTCGCCGCGACATGGGCCAAGACGAAGGCCCCGTCATGGTTCTCGACCTCGATGTCGTGCGTGACAACTACACCGCTTTCAGCCGCGCTCTCCCCGACACGCGCGTGTTCTACGCGGTCAAGGCGAATCCGGCGCCGGAAGTGTTGCGTCTGCTTGCCGAGATGGGCTCCTGCTTCGACACCGCCTCCGTGGTCGAGGTCGAGATGGCCCTCGCCAGCGGCGCCACCGCCGACCGCATCTCGTTCGGCAACACCATCAAGAAGGAGCGCTGCATCGGGCGCGCGCTCAAGCTCGGCGTGCGCCTGTTTGCCGTCGATTGCGAGGCCGAGGTCGAGAAGGTCGCCCGCGCGGCTGACGCCGCCAACGTGGACCTCGCCGACGTTCAGGTGTTCTGCCGCATCCTCTGCGACGGCGCCGGGGCCGAATGGCCGCTGTCGCGCAAGTTCGGCTGCATACCCGAGATGGCCTTGGACGTGCTGGAGCACGCCTATCGGCAGGGGCTGACCGCCTATGGCGTCTCCTTCCACGTCGGCTCGCAGCAGGGGAACACCGGCGCCTGGGACGGCGCGCTCGCCTCCGCCGCCATGATCTTCCGCGAATGCGCCGATCGCGGCATCGCGCTCGCGATGGTCAATCTCGGCGGCGGCTTCCCGACCAAGTACCTCAAGGCGGTGCCCGGCGTGGAATCCTACGGCGACGCGATCTTCCGCGCGCTCACCAAGCATTTCGGCAATCAGCTCCCCGAGACCATCATCGAGCCGGGCCGCGGCATGGTCGGTAATGCCGGCATGATCGAGGCCGAGGTCGTGCTGGTGTCGAAGAAGTCCGACGCCGAGGACGAGGTTCGCTGGGTCTATCTCGACATCGGCAAGTTCGGAGGGCTCGCCGAGACCATGGACGAGTCGATCCGCTACGCGATCCGCACCGACCACGACGAGGACCGCATGAGCCCTTGCGTGCTCGCCGGGCCGACCTGCGATTCCGCCGACGTGCTCTACGAGAAGGTGCCCTACCCGCTGCCGATCTCGCTCTCCATCGGCGACAAGGTGCTTATCGAGGGTGCCGGCGCCTACACCACCACCTATGCGGCAGTGGCGTTCAACGGCTTCCCGCCCCTGCAGCAATACGTGATCTGACGCGATGCCCCCGCGGGCTTGCCCGCGGGATCGACCGAGCCCGGACGGACGGCCCCGGAACGGGCCGCCGCGCGGTTTGTTTCGTCTCCCGCCAGACCATGGGAAGGCTTGGGCCGTGATCGAGATCCGTCAGGAACAGTTCGGCGACGTCGTTGCCCGCGAGCGGCTCCTCGATGCCTGCTTCGGTCTGGGCCGAATCGCCAAGACCAGCGAGCGCCTGCGCGCGGGCCGGCTTCCGGCCGACGGCCTTGCCTTCTCGGCGGAGAGGAGCGGCCGCATCGTCGGCACATTGCGGCTCTGGCACGTGGAAGCCGGGCGCAGCCGTGCCGCGTTGCTCCTCGGGCCTCAGGCGGTCGATCCCGCGCTTCAGGGTTGCGGTCTCGGCACCAGGCTGATGTGGACGGCTCTGGCGAGGGCCGAAGCCCTTGGCCACGGTGGCGTATTGCTCATCGGCGACGCACCGTATTATGCGCGGTTCGGCTTTTCCGGTTCCCTGGTCGAGGGTCTGGCCATGCCGGGTCCGTTCGAGCGTGCTCGTTTCCTTGGACTCAACTTGCGCCGCGGCACCCTCGACGGCGCCACCGGCACCCTGCGGGCGACCGGAGCATGGGACGTCAGAACCGAGGAGCGGGTGGCGCGACGAGAAGCGGCCTGATTAGGCGGCGTCACCGCGCCGCCGCATCACACGCTCTTGGTGTCGATGCCAAGCGTTGAGGAGGGCGGCGGCGAGGGTGAGGATACCCGGGTCGCGATCGACGACCTCTTCGACAGGCTTCGGAAAGGTGGATGCAAGGACTGCCAGCATGGTCTGCTGCTGAGCGGGTTCCGGTTCGGTCACCGCTTTGTTGCAGTGCAATATCGGTCCATGACCCTCCGACCCGCAACCGCCCGACACCGCGGGACCGCCATGCAGTCGCTTCATAGACCGGTCGCGATTGCGTCGGCATCGGCGTGACCGCGGTTGACCGCCGGCGGCGGGGCCTCCACTGAGCCCGTCGCTCATTCGTCATTCCCGCCGGCTAAGTCGGCGAACTCCGGATTCGGAGAGAAGCAGAAGGATTGTCCGCGCCATGACCGACTCCACCCCCTCCTGGCCGGTGCATGGTCGCATCAGCGGCCCTATCGTGATGATCGGCTTCGGATCAATCGGCCGCGGCACCCTTCCGCTGATCGAGCGCCACTTCGAGTACGACAAGGCCCGCTTCACCGTGATCGAGCCCTCGGACGCGCACAGGGCGCTTGCCGACAAGCACGGCCTGCGCTTCGAGCAGGTGGCGCTCACCCGGGAGAACTACCGCGATGTCCTGACTCCGCTTCTCACCGAGGGCGGCGGCCAGGGCTTCTGCGTGAACGTGTCCGTCGATACCTCTTCCCGCGCCATCCTGGAGCTCTGCCGCGAGCTCGGATGCCTCTACATCGATACCGTAGCCGAGCCCTGGCCGGGTTTCTATTTCGACAAGTCGAAGAGCCAGGGCGACCGCACCAACTACGCCCTGCGCCAAGACATCCTCGACGCCCGCACCGCGGCACCCGGCGGGACGACCGCGGTGTCCTGCTGTGGCGCCAATCCCGGCATGGTGTCCTGGTTCGTGAAGCAGGGCCTTCTCAACGTCGCCGCGGATCTCGGCCTGTCGGCGCCCGAGCCGAAGTCCCGCGCCGAGTGGGCGGCGCTGATGCGCGAGGTCGGCGTCAAGGGCATCCACATCGCCGAGCGCGACACCCAGCGCGCCAAGACCCCGAAGCCACAGGGCGTGTTCGTCAACACCTGGTCGGTGGAGGGCTTCGTCTCCGAGGGCAACCAGCCGGCCGAGCTCGGCTGGGGCACCCACGAGACCTGGAAGCCCGACAATGCCCGCGAGCAAACGAGCGGCTCGCGCTGCGCGATCTACCTGCTCCAGCCGGGCGCCGACACCCGCGTGCGCTCGTGGACGCCGACTGCGCAGTCGCAGTTCGGTTTCCTCGTGACCCATAACGAGGCGATCTCGATCTCGGACTACTACACCGTGCTCGAAGGCGAGCGCGCCGCCTACCGGCCGACCTGCCACTACGCCTACCATCCGGCGGGCGACGCCGTGCTCTCGCTTCATGAGATGTTCGGCAATGCTGCGGTCGTGCAGGAGACGCACCACATCCTGGACGAGACCGAGATCGTCGACGGCATCGACGAGCTCGGCGTGCTCCTCTACGGCCACGCCAAGAACGCCTACTGGTTCGGCTCGCAGCTCTCGATCGAGGAGACGCGCCGCATCGCGCCCTACCAGAACGCCACGGGCCTTCAGGTGACCTCGGCGGTGCTCGCCGGCATGGTCTGGGCGCTGGAGAACCCGGAAGCCGGCATTGTCGAGGCCGACGAGATGGACTTCCGCCGCTGCCTCGACGTGCAGATGCCGTATCTTGGCCCGGTCGTCGGCGTCTACACCGACTGGACCCCGCTCACAGGACGTCCGGGACTGTTCCCCGAGGACATCGACGAGAGCGACCCCTGGCAGTTCCGCAACGTGCTGGTGCACGGCTGATCGACTTTGCGCACGGAGCCGTCCGCCGTTGCGGGCGGTTCCGGCCGTGATACCATGGCGGCCTGAACGGGAGCATCCGCGATGGCAGTGGCGGTTCCGCGCGAGACCCGGATCGAGGTGTTCGCCCGTCGCGACCCGCAGGGGCGGGACCGGGAGGTGGTCGGTCTCGATGGAGTCGTCGATTTGCCCGAACTCGGCGCTGCCGTCGCGGTCCGCGACGTGTACACAAATATCGTCTTGCGAGCCGCCGCTTCGCCCTGAACGCCTGCACCAGGTTCTGCCTTGCCACATTTCGAAGATGTCTATGCCGACAAGCTGCGCGGTTCCCTGGGCGTCACCGACGCCGAATCTGTGCTCGACCTGCGCGGCACCAATCGCCCGACGGCCGAGGCCTCGCTGAAAGAGATGATCGAGCGCAGCCGTTTCGCGAAAGGCAAGACCGTGGCGATCCGCCTCGATCCGCCTCCCGAGGGCGGCGGCGAGACCCTGTTCCAGCCCACGGGTCGCCTGCTCCTCGATGCCAAGCGCAGGGGCTGGGTCGAGCGTCTTCAGACCCTGCCGGCAGGGGATGGGCTCGGCTTCTACGTTTCGCTGGCCGGCAAGCCGCAACGCGCGGAAGACTAGGCGCCCGCGTTGACATCGCCCGATGCCGCGCCGATACCGCCGGCCGGGCGGCCCATGCAGCAGCGTACTTACAAACTGGCGGTGATGATCGCCCACGATCTTGTGGCGACCGCGCTGGCCGTGATCCTCACCTTCGTGTTCCGCTTCGACGGCGTCCTTCTCGCCGAGCGGCTGCACGCGTTGCCGCTGCTGCTTCCGCCTTTCGTCCTCTTCGCCGGCTTCGTCTACGCGCGGTTCAAGCTCTACCGGACGAAGTGGCGCTTCGCGTCGCTGCCGGATCTTGCCGGGATCGTGCGCGCAGCGAGCGTGCTCGCACTCACCCTCCTGGTGATCGACTACGTGCTCGTCTCCTCGACGATGTACGGATTCTACTTCTTCGGGAAGATCGCGATCGGGCTGTATTGGGTGCTGCAGGTCTTCCTGCTCGGGGGCATGCGGCTCGCGTTCCGATATTTCAAATACGCCCGCTCGCGTCAGGTACAGGCCCGCAACCCGTCGACGCCCACCCTCCTCCTTGGCCGTGGCTCCGACATCGAGATCATCCTCCGGGCGATCGAGGCCGGCTCGATCCGCCGCCTCGCGCCCAAGGGCATCCTGTCGCCGCGCGCCGACGAGGCCGGCCAGATCATGCGCGGCGTTCCCGTTCTCGGAGGGTTTAGCGATCTCGAAGGGGTCGTCGCCGGTCTGGCGGAGCGGGGGACGCCGGTCCGGCGCCTGGTGGCGACCCCGAGTGCCTTGGCACCGGAGGCAGAGCCCGACGACCTCATCGCCCGCGCCCGAAGGCTCGGCTTGCCCCTGTCCCGCGCCACCAGCCTGGGTGACGGCATGCGCGACACCGAACTCGCGCCCCTCGAGATCGAGGACCTGTTGCTGCGTCCCGCCGTGGAGATCGACCGGCCGCGATTGGAGCGTTTCCTGGCCGGCTCGCGGGTCGTCGTGACCGGCGGCGGCGGATCGATCGGTGCCGAGATCTGCGTCCGCGCCGTCGCCTTCGGCGCCAGCGCCGTTCTCGTCGTGGAAAGTTCGGAACCGGCGCTCCACGGCGTGCTCAACCAGCCCGCCATCCTCGATGCCGACGCCGAAGTCACGGGCGCGCTCGCCGATATCCGTGACGCCGAACGTCTGCACGACGTCTTGCGGGAGTTCCGGCCCGACTACGTCTTTCATGCCGCCGCCCTGAAGCAGGTGCCCTATCTCGAGCGTGACTGGACCGAAGGGATCAAGACCAACGTCTTCGGCTCGATCAACGTGGCGCAGGCGACGATCGCCGTCCGGGCGCGCGCCATGGTGATGATCTCCACCGACAAGGCGATCGAGCCGGTCTCGCAGCTCGGCGTCACCAAGCGCTTCGCCGAGATGGTGGCGCAGGCCTACGATGCCGCGCAATCGGCGCGGCCGGATGCAGAACCGACTCGCCTGATCGCGGTGCGCTTCGGGAACGTGCTCGGCTCGGTCGGCTCGGTGGTGCCGGTCTTCAAGGCGCAGATCGCCCGCGGCGGCCCGGTGACCGTAACTCATCCCGACATGGTCCGGTACTTCATGACCGTGCGCGAAGCCGCCGACCTCGTGCTCACGGCAGCGTCCCATGCCGACCACGAGGGGCGGGCGCTCGAAGCCGCGGGGCCGGACCAGCGCGCGGCCGTCTACGTCCTCAAGATGGGTCAGCCCGTGCGCATCCGCGATCTCGCCGAGCGCATGATCCGGCTCGCCGGCTTCGAGCCCGGAGAGGACATCGAGATCGAGGTCACGGGCACGCGCCGCGGTGAGCGCCTGAACGAGATCCTGTTCGCGCGGGAAGAGCCCCGCTTGTCGCTCGACGGCATCGATGGCGTCATGGCGGCCAAGCCCGTCTTTGCCGACCGACTCGTGCTCGACGGATGGATCGCGCGTCTGCACGCGGCCGTGAATTCGGGCGACCGGGCGGCGGCGGAGGCGGTCTTCGAGGAGGCGATCCCGGATTTTCGGCTCCGCGACACACCTGCCGCACGACCCGAGACGATCTCGTGCTCACCGCAGATCCGGGTCCAGGGGCCGGCTGCCGCCCCGGCCTGACCCGATCGGCATCGGGCTACCGGCCAGCCGCGGCGTCGTCGAGCGTCGAGCGGGCGAGGGACGCAAGACCGTCACGACTGGTTGTGCGCGGAACCCATCCGAGCGCCGAGAGGCCATCGGACCGGGCGACGAGGTCCGTCGCGATGCGGGCGAAAGCCTCGTGTCGTCCCGCGAGGCGACAGGCGATGTCGATGAGGGCCGTCGGGCAAGGTATCGTCCCGGGGCGTCGCCCGAGCCCCCTCCGCAGGGCCGCGACCATCTGCGGAAGGGTCAGGGGATCGGGCTCGGCGAGGATGAGCGGGCTCGACAGGCGTTCCGGTGCCCTCAGAACCGTCACGACGGCGTCGGACAGGCTGTCGAGCGAGACCAGCGACCGGCGTCCCGCGATGCTCCCGAGAGGTAGGGGATAGGGAGAAGCGGCCAGCCGCATGAGGGCGGCCATGTTGCCTTTCACGCCTTCGCCGTACACCAGCACCGGACGCAGGGCGACCCAATCGAGCCCGATCTCGGAGAGGGCCGTCTCGGCATCGAGCTTGGAGCGGCCATAGGCATCGGTGGGCGCGGCGACGTCGGTCTCAGCCACGATCCCCTGAGCGCTTGGGCCCGTCTGAGCCCTGATCGATGACAGAAAGACGAAACGGCGGACCCTGGCCCTGGCGGCAGCCTCGCCCAGCCGCCGCGTCGCATCGGTATTCGAGGCTCGGTAGTCGTCCTCGGGCGTGCCGGACATGGCATGGGCCAGTCCCGCGGAGTGGACGACCGCGTCGACATCGGCCAGCGCGGCGGCCATGTTCATCGGCCGGGTCAGATCACCGACGACAGCGCCGCTCGCGCCGGGCGGAAGCTCCACCGGCCGCCGCAGCAGCACGCGCACGCGGTATCCCTGCGCCGACAGGCTGCGCAGGAGATGGCGCCCGATGAAGCCGGTGGCTCCGGTGAGCGCGATGAACTGTCCGCTCAAAGCCGCATGCCCTCTTGCCGTCCGGGGGCGACATCGCGGGGCCGCGAGAATCCCCGCAAGACCAGCGCCACCGCGCCGGCGCCCGCGATCAAGGCCGCGACGGTGACGGGCCAGGACGGCCAAAACAAGGTCATGCCCGCAAGTGCCGCCAGCCACAGATTGAGGAGGAAGACCCGCGCCACCACCGCCATCACCGTCAGGCCGTTGACCGTGGCGCGTTGGTAGTAGTGGCCCCGGTGCGCCTCCCAGACCCGCTCGCCCCGCGCAGCCCGGCCCAGGAGGGTCAAGGTCGCGTCGGCAAGATAGTAGAGGGGCAGGAGGACGGCCGCCGCAAACGCGCCGTGCAGCGCGAGGCGATAAAGCAACCAGGCGACGAGGAGCCCGATCGGCAGCGACCCCACGTCCCCGAGGAAGAGTTTGGCCACGGGCCGATTGAACGGGGCGAACCCGAGCAGCGCCCCGAAGAGCGCTGCGGCGGCGAGGACCGGCAGCGGGTCGAGACCACCCCACAAGCCAAACAGCGCGAGAGCGGCCGAGACCGGAACGACTTCGGCGACCGTCATCCAGTCGAGCCCGTCCATGAAGTTGGTGAGGTTCACGAACCAGAGCCCCGCGAGCACGGCCAGCGCTCGTTCCAGCAGGAGCGGCATCTCCGGCAGGAGACGGCCGCCGACCGCGAGGACGAGACCCGTCACGACGAGTGCCTGGAAGCCGAGCCGCAACGAGGCGGGCAGCGGGCGAACGTCGTCGACCGCTCCGAGGACGGCAAGGGCAAGCGCCGCATGGGCGAGGACGAGGGCTTCCATCGTGGCAACGCCGGCACCCGCGAAGGCGAGGAGGGCGCCGGAAACGAGCACGGCGAGGACGATGGCGATGCCACCGCCCTGCGGCGTCGGCACCCGGTGGCTGGAGCGGGCATTCGGCCGGGCCAGGGCGTAGCGCACCAGCAGCGGGCGCAGGAGCAGGATGAGAAGCGCAGTCAGGCCGGCGGCCAGCGGAACAGCGACGAGCGGCGCGATGGGCATCGGGGACGGTGGTCCGCTTCACGTCCGGGACAAACGGGGAAAGCCCCTCCCCTCCGTGGGGAGGATGGATGGCTCTCAGAACACCTTCTCGACGCCGTCGCGCGGTGTCGAGCCCGCCACACCGGCCGCGGCGTCGGCGCGCTCGGCAGCCTGCTTGTCCAGCGCCCGCCCGACCACCTTGGCGATCCCGATCATGATCGTGTCGAGGATGTAGTCCTTCGGCGTGTAGACCGCCGTCACGCCCATGTTCTTGAGCACGAGTTCGTCGTCCGGCGAGATGATGCCGCCGACGACCACCGGCACGTGATCGAGGCCGGCCTCGCGCATGCGGGCTTTGACGTCGCGCACCAGCGGCACATGGGAGCCCGACAGGATCGAGAGGCCGACGACGTGGGCGCCGGTCTCCTTCGCCTTGGCGACGATCTCGGCCGGCGTCTGGCGAATGCCGTCATAGGTGACGTCGAAGCCGACGTCGCGGGCGCGGAGCGCGATCTGCTCGGCGCCGTTGGAATGGCCGTCGAGACCGGGCTTGCCCACCACCATCCTGGGCTGCTCGCCCAATCGGTCGCCGAGGTCGGCGATGAGGAGCTTGGCCTCCTCCGCCGCCCCCGACGAGACCGTTTCCCTGGTGACGCCGGTGGGCGCGCGGTACTCGCCGAACACCTGGCGCAGGCGCCCGCCCCATTCGCCGGTGGTGACGCCGGCCTTCGCGGCGGCGATCGAGACCGGCATGATGTTGGCGCCCGAGCGCGCCGCCGCCTCGAGGTCTTCGAGGGCCTTGTCGACGGCGCGGTTGTCGCGCTTTTTGCGCCAGGCGCGGATACCCTGCTCGGCCTCCATCTCGACGGTCTCGGAGACCGTGAAGATCGCCCCCTCCCCGGCCGTCAGCGGCGAAGGTTCGCCAGCCTGGAACTTGTTGACGCCGACGACGACCTGGTCGCCGGCCTCGATCGCCGAGATGCGCTTGGCGTTGGATTCGACGAGCGCGCGCTTGAGAGCTCCCGTCTCCACCGCCGCTACCGCGCCGCCGATGCCGCCGATATGTTCCAGCGCCGCCCGGGTCTGCGTCTTCAGCTCCTCGACCTTGGCGTCGATGACCGTCGAGCCGTCGAAGATGTCGTCGTATTCCAGGAGATCCGTCTCGAAGGCGAGGATCTGCTGCATGCGCATGGACCATTGCTGGTCCCAGGGCCGGGGCAGCCCGAGCGCCTCGTTCCAGGCCGGCAACTGCACCGCGCGGGCGCGGGCACGTTTCGACAGCGTGACCGCGAGCATCTCGATGAGGATGCGGTGGACGTTGTTCTCGGGCTGCTGCTCCGTCAGCCCGAGGGAATTGACCTGGACGCCATAGCGAAAGATGCGCTTCTTCGGGTCGGTGATGCCGTAGCGCTCCTGGGCGATCTCGTCCCAGAGTTCGGAGAATGCGCGCATCTTGCAGATCTCGGTGACGAATCGCATGCCGGCATTCACGAAGAACGAGATGCGGCTGAACACGTCGGCGAAGCTCGCCTCGTCGAATTCGGGATCGTCGCGCACGGTGTCGAGCACCGCGATGGCGATGGCAAGCGCGTAGGAGAGTTCCTGCACCGGCGTCGCCCCCGCCTCCTGCAGGTGGTAGGAGCAGACGTTCATCGGATTCCACTTCGGCACCTCCTTGGTCGTGAACAGGATCACGTCCTTGGTCAGCCGGAGGCTCGGTGCGGGCGGGAACACGTAGGTGCCGCGCGACAGGTATTCCTTGATGATGTCGTTCTGCGTGGTGCCCTGGAGCCCGGCGAACGGTACGCCCTGCTCCTCCGCGACAGCGAGGTAGAGCGAGAGCAGCCACGGCGCCGTGGCGTTGATCGTCATCGAGGTGTTCATCTGGCTGAGCGGGATGGCGTCGAACAATGCCCGCATGTCGCCGAGATGCGCGATCGAGACGCCGACCTTGCCGACTTCGCCCCGCGCCAGTTCGTGGTCGGGATCGTAGCCGGTCTGCGTGGGCAGGTCGAAGGCGACCGAGAGGCCGGTCTGGCCCTTGGCGAGGTTGCCGCGATAGAGCGCGTTCGACTCCTTGGCGTTGGAATGCCCGGCATAGGTCCGGATGATCCAAGGCTTGTCGCGCTTGACCTCCTCGTCGCGCTTGACCTCGGCGACGGTCGCGTTTGCGCTCATTCCAGGTAGCTCCGTCTGGACGAATTGTGGCGCAGGGCGGCCCTGCCGGATGTGCGGCACCCTAGCCAAGGTGTGACCGCCCGTCATCTGGCCCGGAAGGATCGAGCACGCTGCTGGCGACGGAAATCTTGGAAAAATTGTTCGCTGAACGATGAAGCGAATTGACGTTCTGTTGCTCCTGGATGGGCTTCTCCCTCTGGTCCAGAGGGGCAGATCGCTGAAATATTACATACCTTGCGGGAAAGGAGCGCGACACGGCATTCTATGCTGTGACAGGCGGGTTTCATCGACTTTCTAGGGTCTTGGAGCGCCTTCCGTTCGTCGATATAGGGTCGGCTCAGAACAGGGCAGGAGAGCCAAAATGTCGGCAGGTGCGGGGTTGAATCAGACCGGGGGCAAGGACCTCTACGAACTCGGCGAGATCCCGCCGCTCGGTCACGTGCCGGCCAAGATGTATGCCTGGGCGATCCGGCGCGAGCGCCACGGGCCGCCGGAGGAGTCCTTCCAGGTCGAGGTCCTGCCGACCTGGTCGATCGGCGACGACGAGGTGCTCGTCTACGTCATGGCCGCCGGCATCAACTACAACGGCGTCTGGGCGGGCCTGGGCGAGCCGATCTCGCCCTTCGACGTCCACAAGGCCGAGTACCACATCGCCGGCTCCGACGCCTCCGGCATCGTCTGGGCGGTCGGCGCCAAGGTGAAGCGCTGGAAGGTCGGCGACGAGGTCATCATCCACTGCAACCAGGACGACGGCGACGACGAGGAGTGCAACGGCGGCGACCCGATGTTCTCGCCGTCCCAGCGCATCTGGGGCTACGAGACCGGGGACGGATCCTTCGCGCAGTTCTGCCGGGTGCAGTCGCGCCAGCTCATGCCGCGCCCCAAGCACCTGACCTGGGAGGAAGGCGCCTGCTACACGCTCACCCTCGCCACCGCCTACCGGATGCTGTTCGGCCACGCCCCCCACACCGTGCGGCCCGGCCAGAACGTGCTGATCTGGGGCGCGTCGGGAGGCCTCGGCGTGTTCGGCGTGCAGCTCTGTGCGGCGTCGGGCGCCAACGCCATCGCGGTGATCTCGGACGAGTCGAAGCGCGACTACGTAATGAGCTTGGGCGCCAAGGGCGTCATCAACCGCAAGGATTTCGACTGCTGGGGGCAGCTGCCGAAGGTGAATTCGCCTGAATTCCACGCCTGGACCAAGGAAGCGCGCAAGTTCGGCAAGGCGATCTGGGACATCACCGGCAAGGGCAACGACGTCGACATCGTGTTCGAGCATCCTGGCGAGGCGACCTTCCCGGTCTCGGCGCTGGTGGTGAAGCGCGGCGGCATGGTGGTGTTCTGCGCCGGCACGACGGGCTTCAACATCACCTTCGACGCCCGCTACGTCTGGATGCGTCAGAAGCGCATCCAAGGCTCGCATTTCGCCCATCTCAAGCAGGCCTCGGCGGCGAACCAGTTCGTGCTCGACCAGCGCATCGACCCCTGCATGAGCGAGGTCTATCCCTGGGACAAGATCCCTCACGCCCACACCAAGATGTGGAAGAACCAGCATCCGCCCGGCAACATGGCCTGCCTCGTCAACGCACCCCGCGCGGGCCTGCGGACCCTGGAGGACGTGATCGAGGCCGGGCCGCTGAAGCGCTGAGCCGGCAGAAACGGAGTTGCGGAAAGGCCTTCGACCATCACGGTCGAAGGCCTTTTTTGGTTCGATGGCTCGCCGACCACAGAAGGTCGACGCAGACGAGCGAAGCCGGCCCCTCGTTCGGCAGCCTCTTCTCGCTCCGTGACAGTCCTGCCGGCTTCCTCGGTCAGGGGAGGATCAGGATGGCGCCCACGACACGGCGGGCCTCTGCGGCCTCGTGCGCCTCCGCCACGCGGTCGAGCGGAAAACGCTGGCCGATGTCGACCTGAACATGCCCTTTGGCGATGGCATCGAAGAGGTCGGCCGCGTTCGCGCGGAAGATCCCGGTATCGGCGTTATGGGGGAAGACCGAGGGCCGTGTCAGGAACAGGCACCCCTTCTTGTTCAGCATCTCAGGCTCGATCGCCGGTGGGGTACCCGAGGAGGCACCGTAGGAGACGACGAGCCCGAACGGGGCCGCGCAATCGAGAGACCTGACCAAGGTATCCTTGCCGATCGCGTCGTAGACGACGCGCGCCTTGCGTCCGCCCGTGGCCTTGAGGAACGCCTGCGGCCATTCGGGGTCGTTGAGGTCCACGACGGCCTTGCACCCGGCCGCGAGCGCAGCGTCGCGCTTTTCCGGAGATCCGGTCGTGCCGATGACGGTCGCGCCGAGCGCGGTGGCCCACCGGGTCAGGATCTGGCCGACGCCGCCCGCCGCCGAATGGACCAGCAGGAGGTCGCCGGCCTGGACCGCATGCGTCTTCCGGAGAAGGTACTGGGCCGTCATGCCCTTGAAGAGGAGCGAGGCGGCGGCCTCGTCGCCGACCGAGTCCGGCAGCACCACGAGCTTGTCCGCTAGGACGTTGCGCCGGTCGGCATAGGCGCCGACGCCGGCGTTCATATAGGCGACCCGATCGCCGACCTTGATGTCGGCGACGCCCGGTCCGGTCTCGTCGACGATTCCGGCAGCCTCGAACCCGAGCCCGGTCGGCAGTGGGAGGGGATAGGCGCCTCTGCGCTGGTAGATATCGATGAAATTGAAGCCGATCGCGGTCTGGCGTAGTTGAACCTCGCCTCCGCCGGGCGACGACAGGTCGTCGCTCACGACAGCCATGACTTGCGGCGCTCCGTGATCCTTGATCACGACCCTGCGTCTGGTCGACATGGAAGGTCTCCTTCGGTCCGCTCGTTTTTTGGGGCGTTCCGCCGAGCCAATACGTCACCTTCGAGGAGCTGTCCTCCCATATCGGCCGGCAGACCGAGACGGGCCCAGGGCTTCCACGTGGCGTGAAGCGAGAACGTCGCCTCCGACCCACCAGGATCGTGGTCGACGTGAGAGACGGTTCTGCCGAAGGTAAAGACGTATGAAAGATTTAGACAGCCAATAAGCGTGCGCATCGACGCCTTCCGGTTTAAGCTTAGCAAGTAAATCGTCGGGTTAAAACGACGTTTGCGGGGTCGTTGACTGAGGTATCCGGGGAACGATAGGCGGCGGGGGCGGTTGCCGTTGGTGCGGCGCAACATGGACGGCTCTTCTTCCCCGTTTGCGCGCAATCCCCGACTGGAAGCATCCCATGGCTCATCGCCCGCTCATGACTCATCCCGCAACCCTGGCCGGCCTGGGCGCCGCTGCCCTCGGCGTGACGGCTCTCGTCGTGAGTATCCGCGCCCGGCAGGCGGAGAAGGACAACCCACCGACCGGGCGGCTCATCGACGTCGACGGGGTGCGGGTCCATTACGCCGAGCTCGGACGAGGTGAGCCCCTGGTGCTCCTGCACGGCAACGGCAGCATGCTCCAGGACTTCATGTCGAGCGGGTTTGTCAGGGAAGCGGCGAAGAGCTATCGCGTCATCGCCTTCGACAGGCCGGGCTACGGCTATAGCGACCGTCCGCGCAGCACGATCTGGACGCCGGCCGCGCAGGCGGAGCTCCTGCGCTCCGCGCTCCACCAGATCGGCGTGGCCCGCGCCCTCGTCCTCGGTCACTCATGGGGCGCATCGGTCGCCATCGCGCTGGCTCTCGACCATCCGGAGATGGTCCGTGGGCTCATCCTGGAGAGCGGCTACTACTACGCCTCGGTTCGCGCCGACGTCGTCCTGATGTCGGGGCCTGCCGTTCCGCTCGTCGGCGACATCCTGCGCTACACGGTCTCGCCACCAGTCGCGCGCCTGATGTGGCCGGCCATGATCCGCAAGCTGTTCAGTCCCGCGCCGGTGGCGGCGACGTTTGCGGGCGTCCCGTCCGAAATGGCGATCAGGCCATCGCAGCTCAGGGCCAGCGCCGCGGAATCCGCATTGATGATCCCCGACGCCGTGGCGGTTCAGGGCCGTTACGGAGAGCTCGAAATGCCGATCGCCATCGTGGCAGGCTCCGGAGACAAGATCGTCGATGTCGACGATCAGGCCGTACGCCTCCATCGCGAACTTCCGACGAGCAGCCTGCATGTGGTCGAGGGCTGTGGGCACATGGTGCATCACACCGCCCCCCGCGACGTGATGGCGGCCGTCGACGCGGTCGCGCTCGCGGCTTGACCTCACGGGCGGGATCGCGACCGAGGCCCGGCCCCGACGCGATGTCGGAGGCGAATGCGCCGGCACGGCGCGGAAAACAGAATCCGGCCCGATCTCCTAACGGGCCGGCAACTCTCCCGGCATGTTTCGTCCTGCCCGGACCGCGATCGCCCAATTCGTTAACCGCCCGCTAACCACGACCCAGGCAAATTTTGCCGAGCGGTCCGGGTTCGTCCGAGCCGCCGTTCGGGGTGGGTTCGTCGCGTCGTGAAATCGGTCCTCGATCTGGTGACCAAGCTGGGACCGGCGCGGCTTGCGGCCATGGCGGCCGTGACGCTGACGCTGATCGGCTTCTTCGCCTTCGTGATCCTGCGCGTCTCGAAGCCCGACATGGGCGTCCTGTTCGCCGATCTCTCGATGCAGGATTCGAGCGCCGTCATCCGCGACCTCGATGCGCGCGGCATCAAGTACGAGACCAAGGGCGATGCCGGGCAGACCATCATGGCTCCGCGCGCCGACCTGCCGCGGCTGCGCATGGATCTCGCCGGCAAGGGGCTGCCGAGTGCCACCGGCGTCGGCTACGAGATCTTCGACAAGGGCGACGCCTTCTCGTCCACCAACTTCGTCCAGAACGTGAACCACCTGCGTGCGCTGGAGGGTGAACTGTCCCGCTCGATCCGCGCCATCGGCCGGGTCCAGGCCGCCCGCGTCCACCTCGTCATGCCCGAGCGGCGCCTGTTCGAGCGCGACCGCCAGGCTCCGAGCGCCGCCATCGTCCTCAAGCTCATGGGCGACCTCGACACCTCCCAGGTGCGGGCGATCCGGCATCTGGCGGCCTCCGCCGTAGAGGGGCTGAAGCCCGACCGCGTCTCCATCGTCGACGAGCGCGGACGGCTGCTCGCCGACGGCGCCCGCGGACCCGAAGCCGAGACCGGCATCGGCATGGAGGAGAAGCAGACCGGGATCGAGCGCCGGCTGCGCTCGCAGATCGAGGAGATCGTCGCCGGCATCGTCGGCGCGGGCCGCGCCCGCATCCAGGTCAGCGCAGAGCTCGACGCCAACCGTATCGAAAGCCGCTCAGAGACCTTCGATCCCGAGAGCCGGGTCGTCCGCTCGACCCAGACCCGGTCCGAGACCTCGCAGACCAGTGCCGCCGAGGGTGCCACCACCGTCGGCAACGAGTTGCCCGGAACCGACAAGTCGGGTGCCAACCAGGGGCCGAAGGACGCATCCAACAAGAACGAGGAGACCACCAACTACGAGATCTCCCGGGTCACCAAGACCGAGGTGGTCGAGGGCGGCCGCATCAAGCGCCTGTCCGTGGCCGTAGTGGTGGACGGCGCCTATGCGCCCGGCCCCGACGGCAAGCCGACCTACCAGCCGCGCCCGAATGCCGAGATGGACCGCATCGCCGCCCTCGTCCGCTCGGCGATCGGCTTCGACAAGGGCCGCGGCGATCAGGTCGAGGTCGTGAACCTGCGCTTTGCCGAGACGCCCCAGCCGGCCGAATTCACCGAGCCCTCGCTCTTGCAGACGCTGATGTCGCCGAGCAAGGAGGAGATCCTGCGGATCGTCGAGCTCGCCGTCCTCGCCCTCCTGACCATGATTGTCCTCATGGCGGTGGTCCGGCCGCTCGTCCGCCGTGTGCTGACGCCAGAGCCGGTTCTGCCGAAGCTCACCATGGCCGCCGCCCTGGCCGGTGGGGACGCCGGCGAGAAGCTGGTGCCGCGCGAGAACAAGACCGCCCAGCTCGTCGATTTCGCGCAGCTCAACGGCAAGGTCCAGGCCGAGACCGTTCAGCGAGTCGTCGACATGGTGCGCGCGAGCCCCGGCGAGACCGTGGAGGTCCTGCGCAACTGGATCCAGGACAATTGAGACCCATGGCGATGGCGTGGTCGGTGTTTCCGTTCGGTTGTGTGAGGAGTTGACGGCATGTCCTCGGGGTTGAACGTCACGAAGGAGCTGAGCTCGCTCGGGGGTGCCGGTTTCGCGGCGATGCCGGGCGCACAGCGCGCCGCTGCGCTCCTCCTTCTGCTTGGCGAAACCGAAGGGGCGCCGATCTGGCAGCTCCTCGAGGAGGAGGAGATCAAGAAGGTCTCGCACGCCATGGTCCAGCTCGGCTCGCTCGAAGCCGAGACCGTCGAGAATCTCATCGTCGACTTCGTCTCGCGTCTCTCCTCGGGCGGCGGCATCACCTCGAACTTCGAGCGCACCGAGTCGCTGCTCCTCAAGATCTTCCCGACCGACCAGGTCTCCTCGATCATGGCGGAGATCAAGGGCGCCTCGGGCAAGCGCGTCTGGGCGAGCCTGACCCAGATCGACCCCGAGATTCTCGCCTCGTTCCTGCGCAACGAGTACCCGCAGACGGTGGCGGTGGTGCTCTCCAAGGTCCGCGCCGAGTACGCCGCCAAGGTGCTCACGATCCTGCCGGAAGAGTTCGCGATCGACGTCCTCAACCGGATGCTGCGCATGGAGACGGTGCAGAAAGAGGCCCTGCGCCACATCGAGGAGACGCTGCGCGTCGAGTTCGTCTCGACCATCGCGCAGACCACGCGCCGCGACGCGCACGAACTCATGGCCGACGTCTTCAACGCCTTCGACAGGCAGACGGAGGGGCGCTTCCTGTCGGCGCTCGACCAGGCCAATCGCGGCTCGGCCAAGAAGATCCGCCAGCTCATGTTCACCTTCGAGGACCTGCTCAAGCTCGATCCGGGCTCCGTCCAGACGCTCCTGCGCAAGGTCGACAACGACACTCTCTGCCGCGCGCTCAAGGGCGCGGACGAGCGCGTGCGCAGCTTCTTCCTCGGCAACATGTCGACGCGGGCAGCCAAGAACATCACCGACGAGATGGGATCGCTCGGACCCATCCGCCTCAAGGACGTCGACGAGGCCCAGGCCAAGATGACCGAGCTCGCCAAGGAACTGGCCGAGAAGGGCGAGATCATGATCGCCAAGTCGAGCGGCGAAGAGGAGCTGGTCTATTGAACGCCCCTCGCTTCCTGTTCGACACCGACTTCCGCCGTCCCGACGGCGGAGCCCATGCCGCGAAGGAAGCCGCGGCGCTTGCGGAAGCCGCCGCTCAGGCCCATGCCCGCGGCGTCCAGGAGGGCCGCGCCCAGGCTGAGCATCAGGCGCAAGCGCGGCTCGCGGACGCGATCACGCGGCTCGGGCTCGCCGCCGCCGGCCTCCTCGGACAATCCGATGCCCGCGATGCCGAGCGCGAGGACGAGGCCATGGCCTTCGCGATGGCGCTGGCACGCAAGATCGCCGGCGACGCCCTCGACTCACAGCCCCTCGAGGCGATCGCGGATGCGGCGCGCGCCGCCCTGCAGCATCTGCGCGGCGTCCCCCACCTCGTCGTGCGGGTCCATGACAGCCTCCTCGACGATGCCGAGGCCCTGGTGAAGCGGCTCGCGCGCGAGCGCGGCTTCGAGGGCCGCCTCGTCGTTCTCGGCGAGCCCAATCTCGCGCCCGGCGATGCCCGGATGGAGTGGGCCGACGGCGGCGTGGTGCGCGACCGCGCCCGCATCGAGGCTGCGATCCTCGAAACCCTCGGCCATCCCGCGGGCTCCCCGCCCCCCGATTCCTGTCCCGTCTGAACCCGCGAGCCGCCATGTCCGCCGACGATTTCAGCCTGCCGCAGCTCAACGGTGCCGACGCCTCCTTCGACGGGCTCGGCACCGAATCGATCCGCGACGCGCCGACGACGCCCAAGAGCGCGTCGGACCTCGAACAGGTCTTCGACGTGCCGGTGGTCGTGTCGGCGGTGCTCGGTTCGTCGCGGATGCCGATCGGCGACCTGCTCCGGCTCCAGGCGGGTGCCGTGCTCGAACTCGACCGCAAGGTCGGCGAGGCCATCGACATCTTCGTCAATAACCGCCTCGTCGCCCGCGGCGAGGTCGTGCTGGTCGAGGACCGGCTCGGCGTCACCATGACCGAGATCATCAAGAGCGACGACTGACGATCCGGACGCCCTGCCGACCGGCAGGGTGTCGGAGCAACACGAACCCGGCCTCTGAGGCCCACGACCTGGAGTGACCGCGATGCGGCTTCTGATCATCGGACGGCTCAAGAGCGAGCTCGTCACCGCCTCCAAGATCGCCATGAACCGCGGGGCGGCGGTGACCCATGCCGACAGCGTCGAGCAGGGGCTCGCGGTACTGCGCGCCAAGGGCGCCGACCTCGTCATGATCGACGTGTCCTTGAGCATCCGCGACCTCGTCGCGGCGCTCGCCGACGAACGCATCCGCACCCCGGTCGTCGCCTGCGGGGTCGCCACCGACGCCAAGGCGGCGGTGGCCGCGATCCAGGCCGGCGCCAAGGAATACATCCCGCTTCCCCCCGACCCGGAGCTGATCGCGGCGGTGCTGCAGGCGGTCTCCGAGGACGGCCGCGCCTTCGTCTGGCGCGACGCCTCGATGGAGCGGGTGGTCAAGCTCGCCGAGCAGGTGGCGCGCTCGGAAGCCTCGGTCCTCATTACCGGCGAGAGCGGGACCGGCAAGGAGGTGCTCGCGCGGCACGTCCACCAGAAATCGAACCGTGGGTCGCGGCCGTTCGTTTCGGTAAACTGCGCGGCGATCCCCGAAGCACTGCTCGAATCCGAACTGTTCGGCCACGAGAAGGGCGCCTTCACCGGCGCCGTCGCCCGCCGGATCGGCCGGTTCGAGGAGGCCAACGGCGGCACGCTGCTTCTCGACGAGATCTCCGAGATGGACGTGCGCCTGCAATCGAAGCTGTTGCGCGCCCTTCAGGAGCGGGTGATCGACCGCGTCGGCGGTTCCGCCCCCGTGAAGGTCGACATCCGGGTGCTCGCCACCTCGAACCGCAACCTCCTCGACGAGGTCAAGAAGGGCACGTTCCGCGAGGACCTGTTCTACCGGCTCAACGTCGTCCACCTGCGGCTGCCGCCCCTGCGCGAGCGGCCCGCCGACATCCTCGAACTCGCGGGCCATTTCGCGAAGAAATACGCCGAGGTGAACGGCCTGCCCGTGCGCCCCTTGAGCCGCGAGGCAGAGGGGCTCGTGCGCGACAATCCCTGGCGCGGCAACGTGCGCGAGCTCGAGAACACCCTCCACCGGGCTGTCCTCCTCGCCTCCGGCCCGGAGATCGGCCCCGACTCCATCCTGACGCCCGAGGGCGATTCGATCTCCGCGGCGCTAGGGCCGGTGGAGCGCGCCGCCCAGGTCGCCGAAGCCGCCACCCGCGGTCTCGTCGGCCGCACGGTGGCGCAGGTCGAGTGCGACCTGATCCTCGATACCCTCGATCATTGCCTCGGAAACCGCACTCACGCGGCCAAGATCCTCGGGATCTCGATCCGCACCCTGCGCAACAAGCTCAACGAGTATGGCGATGCCGGGCTTGCGGTCGCGGAGCCGGGCAACGTGCGCATGGCCGCCTACGGCTGAGGCCTCAGCCCTGATCGTTCTCGCCCGCGTTCTGCGCGGCGAAGGCTCGCTCCAGCTTCTGCAACGAGACGATGCGGCCGATATCGAACTCGACGTCGCGGATGGTCTCCTCGACGAGGTGCTGCTGCAAGGCCGCACGCGGGTCGTTCGCCGAGAGACCTTCGCGATCCTGAAAGCTCCGGAGCGCGTCCTTGACGACGCGGTACACCGCGTCGCGTTCCTCGCGGGTCATCGAAGGGTTGACGGCACGGGCGACGAGGTCGGCGAAATCGGACATCTGCAGGATCAGGCTTGAGAGCGCGCTCGACGGTCTTTCAGAGTCGCTGGTCCTTGAGGCCGGCGGCGACCAGAGAGGTCGAGCTCCACAGGACCAGGAAGCAGAAGAACGCCACGGTCAAGGTATACCAGCGGCGGGGATAGAGCGAGGCGACCGGCAGGAACGGCGGCACGAAGGTCGACAGGAAGACGTGCTGCTTGCTCGACTCGATCCTGGCGCGGTCGAGCAGGAAATTCGCGGATTCGTTGAGCTTCTCGGAGATGATGCGCTCGACCTGCAGGCCTTCGTATTCGAGAAGCGCCTGGGTCATGTTCGTGGCCGAGCCGGCGGTGATCCCGTCGGTGGTCAACTGATCCTGCAACTGCCGGATCTGCTGGTCGATCGCCGCGATGTTGGCCGCCAGCACCTGGATGCTGCGCGACTTCTCGTCGAGGGAAGAACCGCGAAGGACCTGGAGGTCGGACTCGGCCTTGAGCTTGTCCTTCCGCAGGGTCATCAGGGTCATCACCGTCGATTCCGCCGCCTTGGCCGGATCGATGATCCCCCAGCGGTTCCGGAACGCCTGCAGGCCCACATAGGCGTTGCGCAACCGCTCCTGGGACTTGGCGGCGTCGGCTTCCGCCTGCCTGACCATATCGGCCTGGGCGCGGCGCGCGATGTCGTTGATCAGCAGCTCGGACCGCGCGACGACGTCCTTGCTGATGGTGAGCGCATCCTCGGGCGTGAAGGCGCGCACCGTCAGGGTGATGATGCCGGAGATGACGTCGATATGGGCCTCGACCTGCCGGTTCCAGTACTTGGTCAGGTACTCGATCGGCTGGGGCGCCCAGAAGCGCGCCCAGAGGTCGGCCTCCGGACGCGAGAACATGCGCGAGACCCCGAGCGACTTCTCGACCTGCTCGACGATGTTCTGGCTGCCGATGAATTCCTTGATGACGAAGCTGTCCTGGCTGTTGTGCTTCCTGATGAGAGACGTGAACTCGCCGAGCGAGACATCGCCCATCGGCTCGACATTGCCCCGGATGGCGAAGCGTGCCTCCGCCACGTACTGGTCGGAGGCAACGAGGAAGAGATAGGCCGCCATGATCGCCGTCGGCAGCACGACGAACAGGCCGATCTGCTTCATCAGCGACGCGCCCAGACTGACCGGCTTGGTGCTTCGCTGCGGCAGGCTCGGGATCTGCGACCAGTCAAGTCGCGCGCGCGCCTTGCGCAGCAGGATCGGCAGCCGCCGCTCCGCCGGCCGGGGGGCGATCTCGGCAGTCCGGTACAGATCCGGCGCACGCTGAACCTCGAGGTCGATCACCTCGCGGTCGCGCTCGTGCGGCTTGACCTCGTCGAGACTCATCGCTTCGATTTCCTGGCTTCGATTTCCTGAAGCTCCGCGGGATGCGAAGATCTCATGCCATGGATCGGGGCTGGCGGAATGCGAGCCACGTTCGGCAGACACGACGGGTTTCGTACGGCGGCAAGGGAGCCGCCAAGGTCGAGTGCCGTTTTATTCGGCCGTTTTTGTGGCGTCGGCTCAACGGCCCTTGTCGTTGGCCGGCAGGTGCTTGGCGTATTCCTCGCGCTCTTCTCGCTCCTTGATGAGGTCGGCATAGGCCTGCCGCATCTCCGGCGAGACGGAGACCACCCGGGCCCTCTCCTTCTTGCGCTTGGGCGCCTTCTTGAACTGGTTGTTCGTCTCGGTCATCGCCTGTCCCCGGTTCCGGCTCGGCCGCCATCATAAGGACTTGCGACGACGGCGGCGAGACAGCGGCTTCCGGCTCCCCTGCGCCCCTGCTAGAACGCGGGCGACCTGTGCCGGCACCCGGCGGCGACCACGACGTACGGACGAGAGATGGATAAGTTCACCACCCTGGACGGCGTCGCCGCCCCGATGCGGATCATCAACGTCGACACCGATCGCATCATCCCCAAGCAGTACCTGAAGACGATCAAGCGGACGGGGCTTGGCAAGGGCCTGTTTTCGGAGATGCGCTACCGCGACGACGGCTCGGAGAACCCGGACTTCGTCCTGAACAAGCCGGCCTACCGGAATGCCAAGATCCTCGTCGTCGGCGACAATTTCGGCTGCGGCTCGTCGCGCGAGCACGCGCCCTGGGCCCTGACCGATTTCGGCATCCGCTGCGTGATCTCGACGAGCTTTGCCGACATCTTCTTCAACAACTGCGCCAAGAACGGCATCCTGGCGATCGTGGTCTCGCCCGAGGATCTGGAGAAGCTGTTCGAGGATGCCGAGCGCGGCGCCAACGCCACGCTGTCGGTCGATCTCGAAGCCCAGACCATCAAGGGGCCGGACGGCGGCACCCTGCATTTCGACATCGATCCGGGTCGCAAGGAGAGCCTGCTCAACGGTCTCGACGAGATCGGCCTGACCTTGAAGCGCGCGCCGAAGATCGATGCCTACGAGGACAAGCTCGCCGCGCGCGGCTGGGCCTGAGCGCCGATCGTTACGGTTCGTTTACCATGCCCGCGCCTTAACGATGACGTGACGCTGAACCGCTCGGGAGACGGCCCCATGACTTCGCGTGCCACCACGTCCGCCCTCGCCTGTTTGGCCGCTATCCTCGCGGCGTCCTCCGCCCGCGCCGACTTCCAGTCCTGCCTGTCGGGGCTGCAGTCTCAGGCGGCGGCGCAGGGGGTCTCGGCCGAGAGCTTCCGCAGGGCCACGAGCGGGATCGCTTTCGACGACAAGGTCATCGAGCTCTCCCAGGCCCAGCCGGAATTCAAGACGCCGATCTGGGACTACATGGCGGCCCTCGTCGACGAGGAGCGGGTCGACGACGGCAAGGCGGCGATGCGCCAGCATGCAGGGGCGCTCGCCCAGGCCGAAGCCCGCTACGGGGTCGACCGCCACACCATCGCGGCCGTCTGGGGCGTCGAATCCAATTTCGGCAAGAACCTCGGCAAGATGCCGCTGATCCAGTCGCTGGCCACCCTCGCCTGCTCCGGCAACCGTCGTCGCGATTTCTTCCGTGGCGAGCTGATGGCCACCCTCAAGATCATCGAGCGCGGCGAGATCGAGCCCTCCCGGCTCACCGGCTCATGGGCCGGTGCCTTCGGGCAGACCCAGTTCATGCCGACCACCTACCAGCGCCTCGCGGTCGACCTCGATGGCGACGGGCGCCGCGACGTCGTTGATTCGGTGCCCGACGCCGTCGGCTCGACGGCGAACTTCCTGCGCGCCGCCAAGTGGTCGAACGGCCTCTCCTGGGGCTACGAGGTCCGCGTGCCGAAGGGCTTCAACGCGGGTTCGGCCGGCCGCAAGAACAAGCACGCGGTCGCGCACTGGGCTTCCATGGGCGTCACCCGGATCGATGGCCGGCCGCTCTCGGGCGAGGGACCGATCGGCATCCTGCTCCCCGCCGGCATCGACGGCCCGGCCTTCGCGGTGACGAAGAACTTCGACGCGATCTATTCCTACAACGCCGCCGAATCCTACGGTCTCGCGATCGCGGTGCTGTCCGACCGCCTCAAGGGCCGTGCCGGCATCCAGGCCGAGTGGCCCACCGACGATCCGCCGCTGTCGCGCGCCGAGCGCCGCGATCTCCAGACCCGCCTCACCGCCCGCGGCTACGATGTCGGCGAGCCCGACGGCCGCGTCGGATCGAAGACCCGCGATGCAATCAAGGAGGTGGAGCGCAGCCTCGGCATGCCACAGACGGGGCGTCCGGGCGCGAAGGTGCTCGAAGCCCTGCGGCGGGGATGAGCGAACGCCGGCTCATCACATCGGGCTCGCCCTTCGAGGCCGCCTACGGCTACTCGCGGGCGGTGGTGCAGGGCGGCTTCGTCTTCGTGGCCGGCACCACCGGCTACGATTACACGTCGATGACGATGCCGGAGGATGCGGCGGCCCAGGCCGATGCCTGCTGGCGAACCATCCGTAACGTCCTCGCCGACGGCGGTAGTTCCATCGAGAACATCGTGCGGGTGACCTACTACATCACGCGTCGCGAGGACGTCGAAGCCGTGCTTGCGGTCTGCGGGAGGGTGCTGGCGGAGGTCAGGCCAGCGGCGACGATGCTCGTCGAAATCGGCCTGCTCTTGCCCGAGATGAAGGTCGAGATCGAGGTGACGGCCACTCTGCGCTGATACCGGCGCGAAGTTCGGCGTATCCTTCGCCCCGTCGCAGGCGAATAGGGGCTCGTGAAAGGCAACACGCGATTCGCTGCCGCCTTGCCCACGAGGTCTTGCCCATGAAGTCGCACTCCCCATGAGCAAGCCGGCAACCGCCGCGATCGATGCTCGCGCTCGCCGGTCGCGGCCCGTCGCGGTCCTCATGTGGGTCTGGAGGCTGTATGCCGGCCTCATCCGGACTTTGGTGTCGGTCCTCGTCGGGATGGTGCTGCTCGTCTTCGCGCTGCTGTTCGTCAACTACGTCGTGCTCTCCACCGCGAAGAGCCGCGCCTATCGCAATCTCGATCCGACCGCGGAGCCGTGCCGGGACGGCCTCGCCCGGGGCTGGACGGTGCTGACCGAGGTCGGACGCGACACCCTGCGCACGTCCATGGAGGCCGCCGACGGCGGCTGGATGGATACCAGCAACGACGAGCTCGCGGTCGTGGCGAAGGACGACGTCTGGACGACGCGTCTTCGCTGCTCCCTGCAACGTCACGTCGTCCCTGCCACGGCCCCGAACGCCAAGGACATCTCATACAATCTCGGCTTCCTCGAATTTCAGGAGAACGGCGAACCCTACGCCCTGGTCTCGAGCGGCGTCGACGGCAGCGACCGCAAGGTCACCAGTGCGATGCTGCGGAACGCGATGGAAGGCGAGATGCACGCGCAGAATAAGGCGGCCTCCGCCGTCAAGCCCGTAATCACCCAGCTCGACGTCCTGACGAAGCATCTCGGGACCGGCTCGCATTACGTGATCGTCTTCATCCACGGCTGGCGCCACGACGCCCGGATCGGCGACAGGAACGTGGCCGATCTCCGGCTCTACGCTGCCCATGCCGCACGCTTCCTCGCCCAGCGCTGCCCCACCGAACCGAGCTACTGCGACATGGACGTCACCGGCATCTATGTCGGTTGGCGCGGCGCCCGCGTCGACGAGAGGGGGCTGAAGGATTATTTCGGCACCCCCGTCGGCGGTGTCCTCGGCGACCTCTCGGCGGGAATGACGCTGTTCGACAGGAAGCCCGTCAGCGAGGCCATCGCACCGGCGGCGATCTCGGCGCTCCGCACCCTCGAAGGCGTTCTGAACCCACCACCCCTGGCCGACGGAAGCGGTCCCGGAACCCATAACAGGATGATCGTCGCGGGCCACAGCCTCGGCGGGAACATGCTGGCCACGGGCCTGAAGGACGACCTGATCAAGGCGGTGAGGCGCCACAAGTTCGGGCAGGTCCTGCCCCCTGTCCTGGGCAACCTCGTCGTACTGATCAATCCCGCTTCCGAGGCGACCAAGTGGACCGCGGTCCAGCGGGAGGTCTGGAACAGGATCGCCTTCCACGCCGATGCGCACACATCGCCTTCCGACGTGAGCCGCGGACGGTTTCTTCCCGATCGAGCAGCGGCCCGTGATCATGTCGGTGACGGCGGCGCTGGCCTTTCCGGCCGGCAGATTGCGACCCGGCGATTGCGCCTGGATCGGACTCGATTCCGACGACCGGTTCAACGGCGCCCGCCAGCGGATTCGTCAACGGCTGACCAACACCGACAGCATGTTCGATGCGGGCGTCGACTACGATTGGGCCACCCACGACCTGTTCCCGACCTTCAAGTTCGATTTCCGGCCGGCAGCGGGCTATCTCGACCGTCTCGCAGCCCGATTCGAAGGTCGTCGACTGCCAGGCGAGAGCTGCTCTCAACCCCGCCACGTGAATGTGCTGGCGCGATTGATGACCTTGCCGATCCGGACCTTATCCCTCCTGGCGTCGACCTTCCCGTTCCAGGATTCCTCGCGAGAGCAGTCGCACACCATCGGTAATCTCGATCCGCCCCGCCCGGCTGCCGGCCTCCTCGCGGACGCCCTGGATTCGGCGGCACCGTTCGGGACGACCCACGAGCTTCTCTGCCTGAACTCGACGGGCGCCGGGGCCTATCACCCCTACGCGACGCTGGCGGATGCGCCGATCGACTGCCCCGTGACCAACCACTGGCTGACGCGGGCACGCACCCAGCGACGGGACCAGAACGGGCTGCTTTGGGACAGTGAAGACCTCGCTCCGTCGGTGTCCGGCGTGACCGGACAGGGAAGGCCCGCCGCGCAATTCCTGCATGGCCTTCATCTCACCGGCATCGCCCCCATTACCCGGGGCAACGATCCGTTCTGGAACGTCCGCGCCTTCGACAACGCCCTCTCGCGTCACGACGGCTACCGGCTGACCTCGTTCATCTGCGCGATGAACCAACTCGTCATGGACGATATCACCGAGGTTCCCTCCGCGATGAAGGGCGTCAGGGCGGAGCCGGGTAGCCCGGCTTTCAGTCCGAACCCCTGATCGGGTGCCGGCGCCGAGACAACAAAAAGCCTGCAGCGACAGATCGTGTCGCTGCAGGCTTTTTGCCGCCGACCTTCATGGCCGGACTTCGTTGTTTCAGACCGAAGCCGGACGAGCGGTCCGGTTCGTTCAGATGGGCTCGCGGCCTTCTCTGAAAGCGTAGGGAGAGTGCCGTAAGCCTAACCCAGCGACGATGGCCTCATTCGGCGGCGGCAGCCTTCGCGGCGGACTTGCTGGCCTTCTCGGCCTTGCGGGCGTCCTTGGTCGCCTTCGAGGCATCGGCCTTGGCGGCCTTCTCGGCGGGGCGGTCGGCGCGCTCGACGATACGGGCCGACTTCCCGCGGCGGTCGCGCAGGTAATAGAGCTTGGCGCGCCTGACCTTGCCGCGGCGGACCACCACGATCGAATCGATCAGCGGCGAGTAGATCGGGAAGACGCGCTCGACGCCCTCGCCGTAGGAGATCTTGCGGACGGTGAAGCTCTCGTTGATGCCGCCGCCCGAACGCGCGATGCAAACGCCCTCATAGGCCTGGACGCGAGTACGCTCGCCTTCCTTGACCTTGACGTTCACCGTCACCGTGTCGCCGGGCTGGAAATCCGGAATGGTCTTGCCGAGCGCAGAGATCTGCTCCTGCTCGAGCTGCTGGATGATGTTCATCGGTTATGCTCCGCCGTGTCGCGCCCGCGCTCCGGCAAGGAGCATTAGGCGTCAGGATTTCGGCATCCTGTTGTGAGTTGGCGCTGCCATTACAGGATGGATCGCGCCTTGTCGATGCGCCCGTCGTGGAAACGTCGCATGAGCCGTCTCCACAGGGACCGTCATGGCTTGGGTGGTCCCTGTTGAGAAAATCCCCCGCACGGTCCACATGAGCCATGGCGGCGGTTTCTCCCGGCGCCGTTCCCGGCCGGCCTTGAACCGGCGCAGCGGACGAGGATCGTAAGACACCATGTTCATCCAGACCGAAGCCACTCCCAACCCGGCCACCCTGAAGTTCCTGCCCGGTCGCGTCGTGCTGCCCGAGGGCACGTTCGAGGCGCGAGATGCCGAAGCGGCGGTTCGCTCGCCCCTCGCGCAGCGCCTGTTCGGCATTCCCGGCGTCAGCGGCGTCTATCTCGGCCACGACTTCATCTCGGTCACCAAGGCCGACGGCGACGATGCCTGGCCGCAGGTGAAGCCCGCCATCCTCGGCGCCATCATGGAGCATTTCCAGTCCGGCGCCCTGGTGATGGCCGAGGGTTCGTCGACCGCCGACGACGACGCCGAGGAATTCTACGACGAGGCCGACCACGACACCGTGGTGACCATCAAGGATCTGCTCGAGACCCGGGTGCGCCCGGCAGTGGCCAGCGACGGCGGCGACATCACCTTCCGGGGCTTCAAGGAGGGCATCGTCTACCTGGAGATGAAGGGGGCCTGTTCGGGCTGCCCCTCCTCCACAGCGACCCTGCGCAACGGCGTCCAGAACCTGTTCCGGCACTTCCTGCCCGACGTTCGGGAGGTTCGCGCCGTCTGATCGACAGGCCGGCATGCGGCTCGGGCGAAGCGCCCGTGCAACACTCCGGCCCGAACGTCGCGCAGGGGGCCTCCCCGCGCTGACGCACTTCCGTTTTTGCCTTAAGCTCCCGCCTCTGCGGCGGGCCGTCTTGCAAAGACCTGACGGATCTTCGCCCGATCGGGAGTGATGTTGCGTATCCTGGCCATCGACACGGCGCTCGATTCCTGTGCCGCCTGCATCGCGACCGACGAATCCGACGCGCTGCTGGCCGAGGAAGCCATGATCCTGGCCCGCGGCCATGCCGAGGCCCTGTTGCCTCTGGTCGAACGGGTCGTCGCGCGGATCGAGGGTGGATTCGAGAGCTTGGACCGGGTCGCGGTCACGGTGGGACCGGGAAGCTATACCGGCCTGCGGGTCGGGCTCTCGGCGGCACGGGCGATCGGCCTTGCCACCGGCATCCCCGTGGTCGGGGTCACCACGTTGTCGGCGCTCCTGGCGCCTCTGCTCGCCACCAACGGCGAGGGACTCATCGTCGCTGCCATCGATGCCCGCCACGGCTCAGTCTACCTTCAGGCCATGAGCCTGACCGAGGGCGTCATAGTACCGCCGAGCCTCGTCGCGCTGGAGGAGGCGGCCTCCCTGATCGCTGCGCGCGCGACCCTCGTCGGCTCGGGCGCGCCCGCCCTCTCGGCGATCATGGCCGCACGCGGATTCGAGACCGTCGTGGCGTCGACGGCAGCGCCGGAGATCGCCTGGGTCGCCTCCCTCGGGCTCCTGGCCGACCCGGCCCAGGCCCTGCCCCGCCCCCTCTATCTTCGCGGGGCCGACGCCACACCGCAGGATCATGCGAGGATCGCCCGTCGATGAACCGATCGCCGTCCCCGTTCTGGCCCCTCGACATGTGGATGGCCTGGTGGGATGCCTGGGGTGCCGAACCCTACGTCGCGCTCCTCAGGGATTCCGGGCAGGCCCCGGTGCTGTCGCGCCTCCACGCCACGGCCTTCGCCCGCCCCTGGGACGCGCACGAGTTCGAGCGTATGCTGTGCGAACGCTCGACCGAAGCCCACGCCCTGTGGCGTAGCGGAACGGTCCAGGGCTTCGTGCTCTCGCGAAAGATCGCGGACGAGGCCGAGATCCTGACGCTTGTTCTCTCACCGTCGGTCCGCGGCGGCGGCTTGAGCCACCGCCTCCTGCGCGAGCACCTCGCCCATCTGGCCCAGGCCGGCGTGCGCAGCGTCCATCTCGAGGTCGACGAGGGCAACGTCCCCGCCCTCAAGCTCTATGCCCGTCACGGGTTCAATCAGGTCGGCGAGCGCACCGGCTACTACGCCCGCAAGGACGGCAGCCGCGCCACGGCGCTGACCATGAAGGCGTCCGTTTCGTGAGGCGCCGCGGGCCGAGATGACCCGGTTCGGCACCGTCCTGCGGCTTCTCGTCTGCGTCCTGGTTTTCGTCGTCCTCGTCGGCCCGCAATGGCTGAGCCTGCGCTTCGGGCGCGGTCGGGTGGCGGCGCACCTGCCGACGTGGTTCCACCGGGTCTTCCTGCTGCTGTTCTCCGTGCGCGTCAGCCAGAGCGGGGCGCCGCCACGCCATGGCGAACCGGCCCTGGTGCTTTCCAACCACGTCTCCTGGCTCGACATCCTGGTGCTGGGGAGCCTGCGGCCGCTCTCCTTCGTGGCGAAGTCCGAGATCGCGGGCTGGCCCGTGGTCGGGCTGCTCGCCAGGCTGCAGCGCACCGTCTTCATCGATCGCGCCCGGCGCGCGGCGACCGCCGACGTCAACGCCGCCCTCGCCGAGCGTTTGGCGCAAGGCGACCTCATCGT
This sequence comes from uncultured Methylobacterium sp., assembly GCF_964251405.1. GTDB lineage: Bacteria > Pseudomonadota > Alphaproteobacteria > Rhizobiales > Beijerinckiaceae > Methylobacterium. Next base: position 7,585 of record NZ_CAXUJR010000001.1, on the reverse strand, counting down.
CCTGTTCGCGGAAGGGACCACGGGCGACGGCACCCGCCTGCTGCCGTTCCGCTCCTCGCTCGTCGGAGCGGCCCGGGCCGCCATCGACTCGGAGACGAACCGGCACACCCGCATCCGGCTGCAGCCGCTGGCGATCGCCTATCCGCGCCGCAACGGGATGGCGGTGACGCGGGGCGAGCGCCCCGACATCGCCTGGTATGGCGACATGGAACTGGCGCCACACCTCTCCGTCTTCCTCTCCGGCGGCCCCATCGACGTCCATGTGGTCTGGGGCGAGCCGATTCCCTTCGAGACCGGGACCGACCGCAAGCGCGCCACCGCCATGGCCGAAGCCTCCGTGCGCACCGCCCTTCAGGAGACGCGCTACGGGCGGCCGCTGAGCGCGGAGCCGGCGGCACAGGAGGCGCGTTTCAACGAGGGCAGCCGAAGCGCCGCCGACTTGCCCGGCCCCGGTCTGCCGGCGGTCTGACGCGCGACCCGCTTCGGCGCGATCGGTCACGGCACGGGCTCGCGACGCGGACGCGGGATTGTGGTACTCGGCGGTCTCCATCACGCGCCAGCGAGCCGCGCTTCGGGACCCGAGCATTTTGAAGAAAGCCTTCGTCAAATCCTACGGCTGCCAGATGAACGCCTACGATGCCGGCCGCATGGCGGACGTGCTCGGCGCCGAGGGCTACGCCGCCACGGACATGGTCGAGGAGGCGGACGTCGTCATCCTCAACACCTGCCACATCCGTGAGAAGGCTGCCGACAAGGTCTATTCCGAGCTCGGCCGCCTGCGCGTGCTCAAGGCAACGCGGCGCGAGTCGGGCCAGGATACGCGGATCGTGGTGGCGGGCTGCGTCGCCCAGGCCGAGGGTGCCGAGATCCTGGCGCGCGCGCCGGCCGTCGACGTGGTCGTCGGCCCGCAGAGCTATCACAACCTGCCGGCCCTGCTCGCCGCCTCGCACACGAAGCGCGTGGTCGACACCGCCTTCCCGATTGAGGACAAGTTCGACCACCTGCCCGCGCGCCGCACCAGCGCGGTCGCGAGCTTTCTCACGGTGCAGGAAGGCTGCGACAAGTTCTGCGCCTTCTGCGTCGTGCCCTACACCCGCGGCGCCGAAGTCTCCCGCAGCGTGGCGGCGATCCGGGCGGAGGCCGAGGCCCTGGCCCGCGGCGGTACCCGCGAGATCACGCTGATCGGCCAGAACGTGAACGCCTATCACGGCCTCGGACAGGACGGGACGCAGGCGGCGCTGCCGGCATTGATGCGCGAACTCGCCACGATCCCCGGTCTGCTGCGCCTGCGCTACACCACCAGCCATCCCAACGACATGGACGGCGACCTGATCCGGGCGCATGCCGACATCCCGGCCCTGATGCCGTTCCTGCACCTGCCGGTGCAGTCCGGATCCGACCGCGTGCTGAACGCAATGAACCGCAAGCACGATGCGGACACCTATCGCCGGCTCATCGCGAGGGTGCGCGAGGCGCGTCCCGACATCGCGCTGTCCTCGGACTTCATCGTCGGCTTCCCGGGCGAGACCGACCAGGATTTCGCCGACACGATGCGTCTCGTCGCCGAGATCGGATTCGCGAGCGCCTATACCTTCAAGTACAGCCCCCGCCCCGGCACACCCGCCGCCGAGCGCGAGGACGCGGTAGCCGAGGCGGCGAAATCGGAGCGTCTCGCCGCCCTGCAAGCCCTGCTCGATGCTCAGCGGCATGCCTACAATGCCGGCTTCGTCGGGTCGGTGGTGGATGTGCTGGTGGAGAAGGCTGGGCGCGAGCCCGGCCAGGTCGTCGGCAAGACGCCGCATCTCCTGACCGTGCAGATCGATGCGCCCGCGACCGTGATCGGAACCTTGGTTCCGGTGCGGATCGTCCGGGCGGGGACGAACACCCTGTTCGGCGAGATCGCCCACGACGCCGCGGTGGCGGCGTGAGCGCGGCTCGACCGGCCCCGACCTCGAGGAAAATCGCATGCCCGCATCCGACGCCATGAACGGGCGCGGCGGCCCCTTGCGCGGGCGCGGCCCCGCCTCCCGAGTGGGCGAGATCGTGGAGAGCGTGGAGGTCTCGCTGACCTTCGACGACAACCGCCTCGCGAGCCTCGTCTTCGGCCAATACGACCAGAACGTCGCCCATATCGAGCGTCGTCTCGAGGTCGTCGCGACTGCGCTCGGCAACCACCTCGTGATCAAGGGGCCGCCCGACGCCGCCGAGAAGGCACGCCGGGTCTTCGAGCGGCTCTACGCCCGCGTGCGCAACGGCGGGCACGCCCTGACGCTCGGCGACGTCGACGGCGCGATCAAGGAGACGACGCAGCAGGGCGTGCTGTTTCCCGTGGACGAGATCAGCGCCGAACCGGACCGCCCGGTCTTCGACCAGATCGCCACGCGCAAGCGCGGCGCCGTGCGCGCCCGCAACGCCGCGCAGGACGCCTACATCAAGGCCCTGCGCAGCCACGAACTCGTCTTCGCCGAAGGCCCGGCCGGCACCGGCAAGACCTGGCTCGCCGTCGGCCACGCGGTCTCGCTGCTGGAGCAGGGCCATGCCGAGCGCCTGATCCTGTCGCGCCCGGCCGTCGAGGCCGGCGAGCGCCTCGGCTTCCTGCCCGGCGACATGCGCGAGAAGGTCGATCCGTATCTGCGCCCCATCTACGACGCCCTCTACGACTTCATGGAGGCCCGCCACGTCGACCGCGGCCTCCAGACCGGCCTCATCGAGATCGCGCCGCTCGCCTTCATGCGCGGGCGCACGCTGACCAACGCGGTGGTGCTCCTCGACGAGGCGCAGAACACCACCTCGATGCAGATGAAGATGTTCCTCACCCGTCTCGGCGAGAACTCACGCATGATCATCACCGGCGACCCGAGCCAGGTCGACCTGCCGCCGGGCCAGAAGTCGGGCCTCGTCGAGGCGGTGAACATCCTCGACGGCGTCGAGGGCATCGGCCGCATCGCCTTCCGCGATGTCGACGTGGTGAGACACGACCTCGTGCGCCGGATCGTGACGGCCTACGAATCGGCAGCGCACGGGACGGATCAGGGCGATCGCAACGCCAATCCGCGCCGGCGGCCGTTGGCATGAGATCGGCCGAGATCGACGTTGCCGTCGACGACCAACGTTGGGACGGTGTCACGCCCGACCTCGAGGAATTCGTGATTCGGGCGGTCGAGGCCGGCCTCGCCGTCGCTCCCGCTCCGTCCACACGGCGCGTTGAAATCAGCATCCTCCTCACCACCGACGCCGTCGTGCAGGACCTGAACAAGACCTGGCGTCGCCAGGACAAGCCCACCAACGTGCTGTCGTTTCCCGCCCCGCCGCAACCCGGCCATGCGGAGGGACCGGTGCCGCTCGGCGACGTCGTTCTTGCGTATGACACGATGCTGCGCGAAAGTGCGGAGCAGTCGAAGCCGCTTGCCCATCACCTCGCTCACCTCCTCGTCCATGGCACCCTTCACCTTCTCGGCCAGGACCACGAGACCGGAGATTCCGAGGCCGAGGCCATGGAAGCCCTGGAGGTCGTCGCCCTGCGCGGCCTCGGCATCCCCGATCCCTACGCGGATTGAGCGGCGCGCCGGACCGACCCGAGTCCCATTCCAGACCAGAGAGACATGACGAACGATCGAAGTCGCGGCGCGGCCCAGGCCGCGCTCAGTGCTACCGACGGCGAAGCCACTCCGCGCGAAGCGCCCGCGCGAGAACCCTGGTACGACCGCCTGCTCAACGTCTTCCACCTTCGGCCGCGTGATTCGCTGCGCGACGACATCGAAGATGCGTTGGCGGTGCCGGAATCCGGCGAGAACGCCTTCTCGCCCATCGAACGCGCGATGCTCAAGAACGTGCTCGGCCTGCACAAGGTGCGGGTCGACGACGTGATGATTCCCCGCGCCGATATCCTCGCGGTCTCGATCGAGACGAATCTCGGCGACCTCCTCAAGATCTTCCGCAGCGCCGGGCACTCGCGGCTGCCGGTCTATGGCGAGTCCCTCGACGATCCTCGCGGCATGGTCCACATCCGCGACTTCGTCGACCACATCGTCGCCCGAGCGGAGGCGAGCCCACGCCGGGCTCCCGCGACCCCGCCGGTCGGCGGCGAAGCGCCCCAACCGACGACGACGCGGCCGAGGCGCGGGAATCGTGCCCTGCGCGGGCTCGATCTCGGAAATGTCGATCTCACGGCGACGCTGGCCTCGACGCGGATCCAGCGCCCCGTCCTGTTCGTGCCCCCTTCGATGCCGGCGATCGACCTTCTCGTGCGGATGCAGGCGACCCGCACCCACTTGGCCCTCGTCATCGACGAGTATGGCGGGACCGATGGGCTGATCTCGATCGAGGATCTGATCGAGATGGTCGTCGGCGACATCGAGGACGAGCACGACGTCGCCGAGGGCCATCGCGTCCAGCGTGTCGAGGGCGAGCCGGACGTCTTCATCGCCGACGCCCGTGCCGGCCTCGCCGAGGTGTCGGCGGCGGGCGGCGTCGATCTCGTGGCCGCCGTCGGCGACATGGCCGAGGAGATCGACACGATCGGCGGCCTCATCGTCACGCTGGCCGGCCGCGTGCCCTCGCGCGGCGAAGTCATCGCCGGACCGGGCGATCTCGAATTCGAGGTGCTCGACGCGGATCCGCGCCGGGTGAAGCGGATTCGCCTGCAACCTGCGCGTACGCGGATCGGCTCCGTGGTGCCGCTCGCCCTGCCGCCTCCGAGCGCCCATCCTCCCGCGGACATGTCCGCTCCGTGACGACAACGCCATGAATCGTGCCTTCGAGGCGGCCGGACCCGTGCCGCATATCGGGCGGGCGGGAACGGGTCCGCTCGCGAGCCTCGCGCAATGGGTGATGCTCACGTCGGGCTGGCGTCGCCTTCTCCTTGCCTTCTGGAGCGGGGCCCTCGGCGCCCTTGCAATGCCGCCCTTCGGGCTCCTGCCCGCGCTCGTCGTGTCCTTGAGCCTTGCCGTCTGGCTGATGGACGGGGCCGCCACGGGACGGAAGGGCGGCCTGCGCACCGCGCTCGCCTGCGGCGTCATCGGCTGGGCCTGGGGGTTCGGCTATCTCACCGCCGGCTTGTGGTGGCTCGGTTCCGCGTTCCTGGTCGAGGCGCAGGATTTCGCCTGGGCGCTGCCGCTCGGCGTAGTCGGCCTGCCGGCCGTGCTCGGCCTATTCTACGGCGTCGGCTTCGCCCTGGCGCGGCTGGTCTGGTCGCGCGGGGCCGGGCGTGTCGTGGCGCTCGGCTTCGGTCTTGCCGCCTGCGAATGGCTGCGCGGCCACCTCTTCACCGGTTTTCCCTGGAACACGCTCGGCTTGGCGCTGGGCCAGAACCTCTGGCTGATGCAGGGGGCAGCCGTGATCGGCGTCTACGGCCTGACGATCCTCGCCATCGCCATCGCCGCCGCGCCCGCCACCCTCGCAACCGGCGGGAGCGCCGCGGGACGCTTGGGACCGAGTGCGGCCGCGGCTCTCACCCTGATCCTGCTGGCCGGCTTCGGCGCCACCCGACTGCCGGCGACCGCCGACCCGACCGTTCCCGGCGTGCGCCTGCGCCTGATGCAGCCGAACCTCGAACAGGACGCCAAGTTCCGCCCCGAGAACCGCGATGACATCCTCGACCGCTACATCGAACTCAGCGACCGCGCCTCGGCGCCCGATCGCATCGGGCTCTCCGACATCACCCATGTGATCTGGCCCGAATCGGCTTTCCCGTTCCTGATCCAGCGCGACCCGGCAGCGATCGCACGCATTGCCGCCGCGCTGCCGCAGGGCAAGCATCTCATCACCGGGGCCGCCCGGATGGGCGAGCCGATCCCGGACGAGCGCCCGCGCTTCTTCAATTCGATCATGACGCTCTCGGCCGGTCCGACGCTGGGCGACGTGTACGACAAGGTCCATCTCGTCCCCTTCGGCGAGTACCTGCCGGCGCCGCTCGACGCGGTCCTGCGGGCGGTCGGCCTGCGCCAGTTCGTGTCGATCCCCGGCGGCTTCACCGCCGGCAACCGCGCCGCGCAGCGGATCATGACCGTGCCGGGCCTGCCGCCGATCGCCGCCACCATCTGCTACGAGGCGATCTTTCCCGGCGCGATCGTCCCGGACGGTGCTCCCGGGACGCCAGCGCCGGTCCCAGGCTTCATCCTCAACCTCACCAACGACGCCTGGTTCGGCGATACGCCGGGTCCCCGGCAGCACTTCGCGCAGGCCCGCCTGCGGACGGTCGAGGAGGGGCTGCCGCTGGTACGCGATGCCAATACCGGCATCTCGGCGGTGGTCGACGCCCATGGACGCATCACCGCCAGTCTGCCTCTCGGCGTGGAGGGCGTTCTCGACGCCGCCTTGCCCGCGCGTTTGCCGGGGCGGACGCCCTACGCTTCCCTCGGTGATATTCCCTTCGCCCTGATGCTGGTGGCGAGCCTGGGTTACGCCATCGTGGCGAGGCGCCGCGACGCGTGAGCCCTCCCCCCGGCAAGGCCATCCATCCCGTCCTCATCGGGGTCGGGATGATGCTGGTCGCTTTCAACATGCGTCCCGCCCTGACCACGGTCGGTCCGCTTCTCACCGGGATCATGGCGCAGACCGGCCTCAGCGCGGCCGGCGCGGCCGTGCTGACGACTCTTCCGGTGCTGTGCCTCGGCCTGTCCTGCGCCCTGGGACCGCTGGTGATCCGGCGCCTCGGCCCGGACCGCGGCGTGCTCGTCGCAATTCTTGTCGTCGCCCTCGGCTCGGGCCTGCGCGGCCTCGGCGGATTGGCCGGAACGGGCGTGCTTCCCGCTCTCTTCCTCGGCGCCTGCCTCGCGGCGGCCGGCATCGGGCTCTCCGGCGTCCTCCTTCCCGGCCTCGTCAAGCGCGATTTCCCTGCGCGGGTCGGCCTGATGATGGGCCTCTACACCATGGTGCTCTGCCTTGGGGCCGCGACCGGCGCCGGGATCAGCGTTCCGCTCGCCCAGATCCTCGGTGGAGGCTGGCCGCTGGCGCTGACGATCTGGATTCTCCCGGCGCTGATCGCGATGCTGGCCTGGGCGCCGCTGGCCCTTCGCGGGGCGGGACTCGGCCGATCGGCCTTTGGTGACCGCGCGCTGTGGCGGGATCGTCTCGCCTGGCAGGTCACCGGCTTCATGGGCCTGCAATCGGCGCTGGCCTACATCGTCTTCGGCTGGCTTCCCGCCCTGCTGCAGGACCGTGGTCTCAGCGCCGTCGAGTCCGGCTTCATCGCGTCGATCATGAGCCTGGGCCAGGCGCCGAGCGCGCTGTTCGTACCAGCCCTGGCAAGCCGTTTTCGCGATCAGCGCGCCTTCGTCGTCGGACTCATTTTGCTTTGCGCCGCCGCTTTCACGGCCATGTCCCTCGGACCCTCGGCGCTGATTCCCGGCCTCGCGATCGTGCTCGGGGTCGGCCTCGGCGGCGTGTTCGGCCTCGGCCTCACCATCATCGTCCTGCGGGCGCGGGATGCGCAGAGCGCGGCCGGCCTCTCGATCATGTCACAGGGCGTCGGCTACACCTTCGCCTCGCTCGGCCCGCTCGGGTTCGGGCTCGCACACGATGTCAGCGGCGGCTGGGGATGGCCGACGGCACTGTTCGTCGCGATCGCGATGGGGAGCATCGTGTG